>CAXSHP010000090.1:0-8172 GCA_964236935.1 uncultured Sphingomonadaceae bacterium | reverse complement strand
TCAGCGGCAGCTTGATCGCGCGCGCCTTGCCGCCCGCCTCGACCGTCAGCGTCTGCCCGAGCTGCGTCGGCTCGCGCCCCGTCAGCCGCAGCGTCTCGCCCTTTGCGCCCACCGTGAGCAGCGCCAGCCCGCGTTCCCGCGCGAGCTCGGCGACGCGCGCGCTCGCCGGGTCGTCGGCCCACACCACCGCGCTGCCGTCGGCCTCGATCACCTCGGTGAACAGCCGCAGCTTGGCCTCGAGATAGGCCTCCATCGTCTTGTGATAATCGAGATGGTCGCGGCTGAGATTGGTGAATGCGCCCGCGCGCACCGGCAGCCCCTCGGTGCGATATTGCGACAAGCCGTGGCTCGACGCCTCGAACGCGGCGTGCGTCACGCCCTCGCGCCGCAGCCCCGCCATGTTCGCCAGGAAGGTGACGATATCGGGCGTGGTCAGCCCAGTCGCGACGCTGCCGTCGGGCGTGGTCACGCCGAGCGTGCCGATCGAGGCGGCGCTATGCCCCGCCATCCGCCACAGCTGGCGCACCAGCTCGACCGTCGAGGTCTTGCCGTTGGTGCCGGTGACCGCGACCACCTCCTGCGGGAACGGCGCGAAGAACTTCGCCGCGAGCCGCGCGAACGCCTTGCGCGGCTCGCCGTCGGCAATGTGCGCGGCGCCCGTCACCCGCGCCTCGGGTCGCGCCACCACCGCCACCGCACCGGCCGAGACCGCCTCGTCGATGAAGCTCTCGCCGTCGAACCGGGCGCCCTTGAACGCGCCGAACACCGTGCCCGGCGCGACCTTGCGGTGATCGATCGCGAAGCCGGTGACCACCGCCGCGGCCTCGCCGCCGATCAATTGCCCCAGCCGCATCAGTTCATCCCGGCGGCGTCGGCGCCGCCCTGCGCGAACAGGTCCGCCGCGGTCATCCCCGCCTTGTTCTTGATCGAGATGAGCGGCAGCAGCTCCGTCTCGTCGATGTCCTTGGCGAGATCGGGCTGGACGCCGAGCATCGGGCCGATGCGGCCGAGCACCTTCTGGACGGCCGGCGCGATCGTCCAGCCGGCGGTCTTGAAACCATAGGTGTCGGCGGTCGCCTTGGGGCTGTCGAGCATCATCACGATGACATAGCGCGGCGCGTCCATCGGAAAGACCCCGGCGAAGGTCGCGACGTTCGCGCTCTTGTCATAGCCGCCCGCGGTCGGCTTCTCGGCGGTGCCGGTCTTGCCGCCCAGACGGAAGCCGGGGACGTTGGCCTTCTTGCCGGTGCCGCCGGTGACGGGCATCACGACCAGGCGCAGCAGCTGGCGCACGCGATAGCTCGTCGCCTCGGAAATCACCCGCCGGCCCTTGGGCACCTGCGACGGAGCGCGCTTCAGCAGCGTGGCGGATCGCCATATCCCGCCGTTGACCAAGGCGGCGTAGGCGCTCGCCAGCTGCAGCGGGGTGATCGCGATGCCGTGGCCGAACCCGACCGTCATCACCGTCGATCGCCCCCAGTAGAGCGGCCACAGCGGACGGCCCTTCTCGATCAGCTCGATCGCGGGCGGGCCGGCGAAGCCGAGGCGCGTGAACATCGCCCGTTCGCGTGCCTCGCCGAGCTGCTCGGCGATGCGCGACGTGACGATGTTGGACGACAGCACCATCATCTCCGGCACGTCGAGCCAGCGGCCGGTGGGCTCGTCGTCCTTGATATGGAAGCGGCCGATCTGCAGCGGCGCGGTCGCGTCGTAGCGTTGCGTCATCGAAGTGACGACATTGCTCTCGATCGCATTGGCGATGGTGATCGCCTTGAAGGTCGAGCCGAGCTCGTAGACCGACTGGGTCACGTTGTTGCGCAGCGCCTGCGGATCGCCGTGGCCGGCGGCATTGGGATTGAAGGTCGGCAGCGAGGCCATCGCCACGACCTCGCCGCTATCGACGTCGAGAACGAGCCCCGCCGCGCCCACCGCCGAATGCTTGGCCATCGCCGCGGCAAGCTCGCTCTCGACCGCCGCCTGCACCCGGCTGTCGATCGACAGCACCGCCGGCCGCCCGCGCTCTGCCGGATCGCTCAGCCGCTCGTCGAGCACGCGCTCCATGCCCGACGCGCCGTGGCCATCGATATTGGTCCAGCCGAGGACGTGGCTCGCCAGGCTGGTCTGCGGGTAGAGCCGCTCGGGCTCGCGATCGAGCTCGATCGCGGGCTCGCCGATCGCGTTGACCGCCGCGACCAGCTCGGGCAGCGCCCGGCGGCGCAGATAGAAGAACCGTCGGCCCGACTTGAGCATCGCGAGATATTGCCCGGCGCTGCGCTCGGGCATCAGCGCCGCCAGACGCGCGGCGATCTCCGCGGGCGGATTGATCAGCTTGGCCGGGTGGATGCCGATCGACCAGGCGTCGATCGTCCGCGCCAGCGGGACGCCGTTGCGATCGACGATGTCGCCGCGCGCCGGCAGCATCCCGTCCACTACGGCACCCGCCACGGCGCGATCGGCAAACAGCGCGAAGAACATCAGCCGCCCGGCGATCACCGTCGTCACGCCGATGAACAGCAGCATCATCAGCATCAGCCGGAAATGCACGAGCGCCAGCGACTGCTGGCGCTGTCCGGCGAGCCTGACGCGATCGGGGCGGGCGACCAGCGCGGTCATCGCCGCGTGCGGCTGTCCGATGCCTCGGCTGCCGCGGTCTTGCCGATCTCGCCGAGCAGCCCCTCGTCGAGCAAAGCGACCTTCTGCGCGATCGGCCGCTCGCCGGCCGGCTTGAGATAGGTCGCGTTGCGCAGCAGCGGCGCGGCCGCCGTCGCCGCCGGCTCGGGCTGGTAGGCGACCGTCACGATCTTCGGCGCGGCCGGCGCCGGGGCCGCGGCGCGCGCTTCGATCACCGCCGGCATGCCGGTCGCGGCGGGCTGGGCGTAATTGGCGAGCTGGAATTCGCCCGCGAGATACTGGTCCGCCCTGGGCGCGGACAGCGCGAGGATGTCGCTGTTCCACCGCTCGAGCTGAACCAGCCGGCCGCGCGTGCCCATCTCGGTCTGGAGGCGGCGGACGTCCTGCTTGGCCGCGAGAATGCGCCCCTCCATCCTGACCAGCGCGAACCGCTCCGCCGCGACGCGCAGCGACACCATGTAGCAACCGAGCGCGGCGAGCGCGACCGCCGCGACCAGTCCCATCGAGCGGAAGCGCATGGCCATCATGATGTCGAAACTCCGGAAACGGACCAGGGTGAGGATGCGGTGCGCCGCGCGACGCGCAGCGTGGCGGAGCGCGAGCGCGGGTTGCGCGCGATCTCGGCGGCGCCGGCGCGAACCGGCCTGGCGACCGCGTCGAAGCTCGGCGCGGCGGCGTCGGTGGTGGTGGGACGGTGACGCGATCCCGCCGGAGTCGCGCCCGAGCGGATGCGCAGGAAGCGCTTGACCAGCCGGTCCTCGCTCGAATGGAAGGTGACCACCGCGAGCCGCCCGCCGGGCACCAGCACGCGCTCGGCGGCGGCGAGCCCGTCCTCGAGCTCGCCGAGCTCGCGGTTGAGGTGGATGCGGATCGCCTGGAAGGTGCGCGTCGCCGGATCCTTGGGCTGGCCCGGCCGATGGCCGAGCGCCCGGCGCACCACCTCGGCCAGTTCCGACGTGCGCGTGAGCGGCCGCGCCGCGACGATCGCGCGGGCGATGCGGCGCGACTTGGGCTCGTCGCCATAGCGATAGATGACGTCGGCGATGTCGGCCTCGTCGGCCTCGTTGACGAAATCGGCCGCGCTCTCGCCTGCACGCTCCATCCGCATGTCGAGCGGCCCGTCGGCCTGGAACGAGAAGCCGCGCTCGGGCTGGTCGAGCTGCATCGAGGAGACGCCGATATCGAGCGCGACGCCGTCGACGCCGGTGACGCCTTGTTCGGCCAGCACCGCATCGAGCCGCGAGAAGCGCTCGGCGATCAACGTCAGCCGGCCGTCGCTCGCCGCTTCCATCGTGCGACCGGCGGCGATCGCATCGGGATCGCGGTCGAACGCCAGCACGCGCGCGCCCGCCGCGAGCATCGCCGCGCTGTAGCCGCCGGCGCCGAACGTGCCGTCGACATGCGTCTCGCCCGGCACGATCGCGAGCGCCGCCACCGCTTCGTCGCGCAGCACGGGAACGTGCGCGGCGCTCATGCCGCCAGCCCCCGCTCGGCGAGCAGCTCGTCGACCAGCTCGATTTGCGTCGCGTCGGCGGCGAAGCGCTCGCGGAAGCGATGGGGATTCCAGATCTGGAAGGTCTGCCCGGCGCCCCAGAACAGCGCGAGCCCCTCGATCTGCCCGCGCCGGCGCAACAGCGGCGAGAGCACCATCCGCCCGGCGCCGTCGAAGCCGACCTCGGTGGTGCCGCCGAACGCCTCGGCCTGCGCGGCATCGAGCGCGGCGAGACGCTCGTCGCCGGAGAGGTGCGCGACGCGCTCCTCGACCTGGCGGAACAGGGTCTGCGAATAAGTCGAATCGAAGGCCTGGAGCCGATCGCCGTCGCGGTGCCGGCCGATCATCAGGATTTTCTCGTCGAGCGGCTCGCCGGTCAAGGCGGCGCGGCGCGCGCGGCGATCGATCACCGCGCGGAAGCTGGCGGGTATCGACACGCGTCCCTTCGCGTCGACCGCGTTCAATGCATGTCCGTGGAAGAAATCCCTGATTTCCACGATCCGCCCCCAAAGCGGCGCCCCGGCGCCGCGCGCTCCGGCAGCGGCGCTTTCTCATTCATGGTGGAGAAGAGCGCCTCCCCGAGGCTGGTTACGGCGTATCAGGGGATTACATGGGTTTCAATACCATCTGATGGGATAGCTGTGCATTGTTGCCCTCAAGTGGGCACGACCGAGCGTGAACAATGGCGGGAACGCGCCATTGTTCTTCTCCTGTTCCGAAAAAATGCCTGTGGATAAATATGTTGAGCGAGCCGGCTCTCAACGCGCGGGAGGCGTGGTCGCTCGGGAACGGGCCGTGCGAACCGTGACCGAATCGTTCGCGACGGGATGATCGGGGGCATTGCCCGGCGCCACCCCCAATTCGGCCAGCGGCTCCTTCGGCGCATCGTCGCTCACGTCCGTGTTAGTCATGCCGTTGGCCGGGGCGCCGGCCGGCGGGGCGGACGATTCGTCCCCGACGAAGCCGAACACCGCGGCGGCGAGGAGCACCAGCAGGAACACGCAGGCCAACCCCGTCAGCCCGATGCGGACGCGCTGGGTCATCGCGCTCTCGTCGTCCCGCGTCAGCGTCCGCCGTTCCATGAAGCGAATCTATCGGCCGCGATCGCCTTTGTCGAACGGTTCAGCGCGCGGCCGAAGGCGCCACGGCGAGGCCGTGCTGCGCCAGCCATGCCGGGTTCGACAATGTCGAAAGATAGCGCATCCCCGAATCGCACAGGATGGTGACGATCGTGCGTCCCGGCCCGAGCTTGCGGGCCAGCGCGATCGCCCCGGCCACGTTGATCCCCGAGGACATGCCGACGCACAGCCCCTCGCCGGCGAGCAGCGCATGAACCTGCGCCAGCCCCTCCGCATCGGAGATGCGGAACTGGTCGTCGATCGGCGCGCCCTCGAGGTTGGCGGTGATCCGGCTCTGGCCGATCCCTTCGGAGACCGAGCTGCCTTCGGCGCGCAATTCGCCCTCGGCGTAATAGCTGTAGAGCGACGCGCCGTGCGGATCGCTCAGCGCGATCACGATATCCTCGTTGCGCTCCTTGAGCCCGAGCCCGACGCCGGCCAGCGTTCCCCCCGTGCCGACCGCGCAGGTGAAGCCGTCGATCCGCCCGCCGGTCTGCTCCCAGATCTCGGGCGCGGTGGTGCGGATGTGCGCCATGCGGTTCGCGGTATTGTCGAACTGATTGGCCCACAAGGCGTTGGGCGTGTCTTCGGCGATGCGGCGCGAAGTGTGCACGTAATGCGCGGGGTTCGAATAAGGCGCGGCGGGCACCTCGATCAGCTCGGCGCCGAGCGCGCGCAGCGTATCCTTCTTCTCGCGGCTCTGCGTCTCGGGGATGACGATGATCGTGCGATAGCCCTTGGCGTTGCCGACCAGCGCCAGGCCGATGCCGGTGTTTCCGGCGGTGCCTTCGACGATGATGCCGCCCGGCCGGAGCGTCCCCTGCGCCTCGGCATCCTCGATGATGAACAGCGCGGCGCGATCCTTGACCGAGCCGCCCGGATTCATGAATTCGCATTTGGCGAGGATCTCGCAGCCGGTCGCGGTGCTCGGCCCGGCGAGGCGGACGAGCGGCGTGTTGCCGATCAGGGAGAGACTGTTGGGGGCGAGTGCGCTGGCCATCGCGCTGAGGTAAGGCGCGCGCATGCGGCCCGCAAGCGCGCTCAGCTTGGGCGAGGGCAAGCCCGATGGAGGGACCATGCGCAAGCGATCGTTCGGGCCGCTGGCCGAAGCCGACACCCGCCTGCTCGTGCTCGGCAGCCTGCCGGGCGAACGCTCGCTCGCGGCCGGCCAATATTATGCCCATCCGCAAAACCAGTTCTGGCGGCTGATCGGCGCGGTGATCGACGCGGACCTCGCGTCGCTCGATTATCCCGCGCGGCTCGCGGCATTGCGCGCGCGGGGCGTCGGCCTGTGGGACGTCGTCGCCGAGGCGCAGCGCGAGGGCAGCCTCGACACGGCGATTCGCGCCCATCAGGGCAACGACCTCGTCGAGTTGGTCGGCCGCCTCCCCCGCCTTGCTGCAATTGCGTTCAACGGCGGTACGGCATTTGCGCTCGGCAGCCGCATGCTTGGCGAAACAGGCTTGCCGCTGATTCGCCTGCCGTCGAGCAGCCCGGCTTATACGCTCGCGTTCGAGGCCAAGCGGTCGGCGTGGCTGGCGTTGCGCGCCTTCCTCGGGCCGACGCTAATCTGAGCGGTTTATTTTGCATAAATCCCGTCGGGGTGCTTGACGGGCACAAACCGGGCGGCAAAGAGTTTTGCCGCTATGCACAATTTTCCCCTGCTCCGCGCCACCGCCCTCTCGGCCGTGCTCCTCGTCGCCGCCTGCCATCAGAAGCCCGAGGTGCTCGAGCAGCCTGATGACATGAAGGCCGAACTGGCGACCGCCAAGCCGGTCGAGCTCCCGCCCGCCCTGATCGCGAGCAAGAGCTATCGCTGCAAGGACAACAGCGTCGTCTACATCGATTTCTTCGCGGGCGACAAACAGGCCAATCTGCGCACCGTCAAGGACGGCACGCCGACCCAGCTCAAGGCCGAACAGGGCGGCCAGCCGCTTGTTGCCGACGGTTATTCGCTGACCGGCACCGCCACCAGCAGCGAGATCACCCTCGCCCAGCCCGGCAAGGACAGCCAGAGCTGCAAGGCCTGACGCTGTTTCATCGAGATGCGGCCGGCGGGGGAGACTTCGCCGGCCTTTTTATGGGTGCGGCGCTGACAAGTTCCGGCCCAGCCGCTATCGGCTGCCCGCATGACCAAGATCACGCCCCAGATCGTCGCCGAGCACGGCTTCTCGCCCGATGAATATGAGCGCGTGCTCCACGCGATGGGGCGCGTCCCGAACCTGACCGAGCTCGGCATCTTCTCGGTGATGTGGTCCGAGCATTGCAGCTACAAATCGTCGCGCATCCACCTCAAGAAGCTCCCCACCACCGGCCCGCAGGTGATCTGTGGCCCCGGCGAGAATGCCGGCGTGGTCGACATCGGCGATGGCCTCGCGGCGATCTTCAAGATGGAGAGCCACAACCACCCGAGCTACATCGAGCCCTATCAGGGTGCCGCGACCGGCGTCGGCGGCATCCTGCGCGACGTCTTCACGATGGGCGCGCGGCCGATCGCGAACATGAACGCGTTGCGCTTCGGCCGGCCCGATCATCCGAAGATGCGGCACCTGATCGCCGGCGTCGTCGCCGGGATCGGCGGCTACGGCAATTGCGTCGGCGTGCCGACCGTCGGCGGCGAGGTCAATTTCCACAAGGCGTACGACGGCAACATCCTCGTCAACGCGATGACCGTCGGCATCGCCGCAACCGACAAGATCTTTTACTCGGCCGCCTCGGGCGTCGGCAATCCGATCGTCTACGTCGGCTCGAAGACCGGCCGCGACGGCATCCACGGCGCGACGATGGCCAGCGCGGACTTCTCCGAGGACAGCGAGGAAAAGCGCCCGACCGTCCAAGTCGGCGATCCGTTCACCGAGAAACTGCTGATCGAGGCATGCCTCGAGCTGATGGCGTCCGACGCGATCGTCGCGATCCAGGATATGGGCGCGG
>CAXSHP010000089.1:0-9986 GCA_964236935.1 uncultured Sphingomonadaceae bacterium | reverse complement strand
GTCCCTACGGCGGCTGCGTCTGCTATTTCGGCGCGGACGGGCAGATGGACACCTGCATCGTGCTGCGCACCGCCGTGGTGAAGGACGATGTCATGCACGTTCAGGCGGGCGCCGGGATCGTCGCCGACAGCGATCCGGCTTACGAACAGCGCGAATGCGAAGCCAAGGCGGGCGCACTGATCGCCGCCGCGCGCGAAGCGGTCGCCCGCGCCCGCGAGGCGGGTTTCGGGCAATAGATCGGAAAATCGATCCGTTCATGCAACGTTCGTCCAGCGCCGGTCATTGAGCGTTTCGCATAACCAGGAGATGATCATGCGCCGTTTCGTCCTTGCCGCCTGCCTTGCCGCCACCACGGCCTTCGCCGTGCCCGCGCTGGCCCAGAGTGCATCCGATCAGCAGCGCTTCGACGCCGCGCTCGATCGCCTCGACAATGAGATCGCCAATTTCCGCGCCGAGCGCGACCGCTACGAATCGGCGCGCGCGTCCTATCGCGGCAGTCGGGGCGGCGGCTACGGCCAGTCCGGCGGCTATCAGCAGGGCGCCGGCGGCTATTCCGACGATCGCTACGAGAATGGCTACGACCCCTCGCGCTACTATCGCGACGGCTCCAACTACCGCGAGCGCCAGCTTGCCGCCGATGATCGCGTCTATCGCGGGTCGGACGGGCGCTATTATTGCAAGCGCAACGACGGCACGACCGGGCTGATCGTCGGCGCGGCGGGCGGCGGCGTGCTCGGCAACGTCATCGACGGCGGCCATTCGCGCACGGCCGGGACGTTGCTCGGCGCGGCCATCGGCGCACTCGCGGGCCGCGCGGTCGATCAGAACAGCGGCACCAACGGCGGCAATGCCGTACGCTGCCGCTAGAGTCCGTTTCGCTCAGTTTGAACCATCCAGTTCCCCGGCGGAGGCCGGGGTCCAGTCGGGAAAGGCCGCAGGGGGGCAGGCTCGGTGCCCACCAATCAGGGTCGCCCATCTGAGCCCCGGCCTTCGCTGGGGAGCGATCAACCAAGACGAAACCGACTCTTAAGGTCTCCCTTACCGTTCGCCCTGAGCCTGTCGAAGGGCGTTCCTTTCTTAAGGATGGCTGCGACAGGCTCAGCCCGAACGGCGCGGAGGTCACTGACGTCTTCCCGCCGGCTCGATCGACCGCTATGGCGCGCGCATGATCCTCGTCATCGACAATTACGACAGCTTCACCTGGAATCTGGTCCATTATCTCCAGGAGCTGGGCACGGCCGTCGAGGTCGTCCGCAACGACGCGATCGGGGTCGGACAGGCGATGTCGTCCGGCGCCGAGGCGTTCCTCATCTCGCCCGGACCCTGCACGCCCAACGAAGCCGGCATCTCGCTCGCGCTGGTCGCGGCCTGCGCCGAGGCGCAGCGGCCGTTGCTCGGCGTGTGCCTTGGCCACCAGGCGATCGGGCAGAGCTTCGGCGGGGCGGTGGTGCGTGCGCGCGAGCTGATGCACGGCAAGACCTGCCCGGTCGAGCATGACGGCACCGGCCTGTTCACCGGTTTGCCCTCGCCGTTCACCGCGACCCGTTACCATTCGCTGATCGTCGCCGAGCAGGATTTGCCGCCGTCGCTGATCGTCAACGCTCGCGCGCCCGACGGCACGATCATGGGCGTCCGCCACGCGACGCTGCCGATCCACGGGGTCCAGTTCCATCCCGAAAGCATCGCCACCGAGCATGGCCACGCGCTCCTCGCCAATTTCATGACGCTCGCCGGGATCAAGGTGCGCGAGCGCGCATGACCACCCTCGCCCTCCTGCCCGATCCGTCGTCCCCGCTCGACCATGCCACCGCGCAGGCCGCGTTCGACGATCTGCTCGACGGCAAGGTGCCCGACGAGGCCGCCGCCGCGTTCCTCATCGGCCTCACCGAGCGTGAGGAGACCGCGATCGAGATCGCCGCCGCCGCGCGCGCGCTCCGCGCCCGGATGATCCCGGTCGCCGCGCCCGAGGGTGCGATCGACGTCTGCGGCACCGGCGGCGACGGCGCGCACAGCCTCAACATCTCCACCGCGGTCGCGATCGTCGTCGCGGCCTGCGGCGTGCCCGTCGCCAAGCACGGCAATCGCGCGGCCTCGAGCAGGGCCGGCGCCGCCGACACGCTCGAGGCGCTCGGGCTCGATCTCGCGCGCGCCTCCGAACTGGCCGAAGCGAGCCTCGCCGAGCTCGGCATCGCCTTTCTGTTCGCGCAGCAGCACCATCCCGCGCTGCGCCACCTCGCCGCCGTGCGCAAGACGATCGGCCGGCGCACGATCTTCAACCTGATCGGCCCGCTGGCCAATCCGGCGCGCGTCACCCGCCAGCTGATCGGGGTCGCGCGGGTCGATTATCTGACCGTCGTCGGCACGGCGATCGAGCTGCTCGGCACCGACGCGACGATGCTCGTCGCCGGCGAAGACGATCTCGACGAGCTGTCGATCGCTGGTGCGAGCCGGACGGTGCGGATCGGCGTCGCCTGCGCCGCGACCGAGGGTCGGGTGACCCCCGAGGAAGCCGGCCTCGCCCGCCATCCGCTCGATGCGTTGCGCGGCGGCGATCCGGCGTTCAACGCGGCCGCGCTGCGCGCCTTGCTTCGCGGCGAGCCGGGCGCCTATCGCGACGCCGTTTTGCTCAACGCCGCCGGCGCGCTGATCGTCGCCGGCGAAGTCGACGACTGGCGCGACGGCGTCGAGGAAGCGGCCGAGGCGATCGATCGCGGCCTGGCCAATACCCTGCTCGATTGCTGGATCGATTTTTCGCGATGACCGATCGCCTCGCCCGGATCTGCGCCGACAAGCGCGAGCATGTCGCTTCGCGCAAGGTCGAGGTCACCGTTGGCGAGCTCGAAGCGAGCGCCGCCGCGCAGACGCCGCCGCGCGGCTTTCGCGCCGCGCTCGACGCAAAGGTCGCGGCTGGCGGCTACGGCCTGGTCGCCGAGATCAAGAAGGCGTCGCCGTCCAAGGGCCTGATCCGCGAGGATTTCGATCCCCCGGCACATGCCCGTGCTTATGCCGAGGGCGGTGCGGCCTGCCTCTCGATCCTCACCGACCGGCCCTATTTCCACGGCTCCGACGAATATCTCGTCGCGGCGCGCGCGGCGGTGTCGCTGCCGTGCCTGCGCAAGGATTTCATGGTCGATCCATGGCAGGTGATCGAGGCGCGCGCGTTCGGCGCCGACGCGATCCTGATCATCGTCGCCGCGCTCGACGACGGCGCGATGGCCGAGATCGAGGCGGCGGCGATCGATCATCGCATGGACGTGCTGGTCGAGGTTCACGACGCCGCCGAACTCGCCCGCGCGCTCAGGCTCCGATCGCGCCTGATCGGGATCAACAACCGCGATCTGAAGGACTTCAGCGTCGATCTTGCGCGGACCGAACAATTGTCGCCGCTGGTCCCGCGCGACGCCACCATCGTCGCGGAGAGCGGCCTGACGGGCCACGCCGATCTCGTGCGCCTGTCGCGTCACGGCGTCGCTTGCTTCCTCGTCGGCGAAGCGTTGATGCGCGAGGCCGATATCGCCGCCGCGACCCGCCGGCTGCTCGGCGGGTGAACCACCTCGACGAGCATGGCGCCGCGCGGATGGTCGACGTCTCGGCCAAGCCCGCCACCGCGCGCGAGGCGGTCGCCGGCGGCCGCATCACCGTCTCGTCCGCCGCCCGCGCCGCGCTCTACGACGGCACCGCCAAGAAAGGCGACGTCCTCGCCGTCGCGCGTATCGCCGGCATCATGGCGGCCAAGCGCACCGCCGAGCTGATCCCCTTGTGCCACCCGCTGCCGCTGTCCGCGGTGACTCTCGATCTGGCGTTGGTGGATGACGGCGTCGAGGCGACCGCCACCGTTCGCACCACCCATCAAACCGGCGTGGAAATGGAAGCGTTGACCGCTGTCTCGGTGGCGTTGCTCACAGTCTATGACATGCTCAAGAGCGTCGATCGCACGATGACGATCGGCCCGATCCAACTCCTCGCCAAGTCCGGAGGGCGTTCGGGCGATTGGCGCGTCGATCCCTGACCCTCACCGTCGCCGAAGCCCAGTCGCGCGTCCTGGCGCTCGCCCCAAAGCTGCCATCCGAACGCGTCCCGCTCGTCGCAGCCGCCGGCCGTTGGGCGATCCGGGACATCGTCGCCCGCCGCACCCAGCCCGCCGCCGATCTCTCCGCGATGGACGGTTTCGCATTGCGCTTCGCCGAACTGCCCGGCCCCTGGCGGATCACCGGCGAAAGCGCCGCCGGCACCGCTCCGGGACAGCCTCTCGCCCCCGGCGAAGCGGTGCGGATTTTCACCGGGGCACCGCTTCCGGCCGGCGCCGATACGATCCTGATCCAGGAGGATGCGCGGTGGGACGACTGCACGCTGCATCTCGCCGGAGCAGGTCCCGCGCAATCCGGCGCCTATGTCCGTGCCGCCGGAGCCGATTTCGCGGCAGGTGATCGGCTCGTCGCCGCGGGCGATCCTCTGACACCCGCACGGATCGCGCTCGCCGCGATGGGCGGGCACGGCTTCCTGCCCGTCGCCCGGCGCCTCCGCGTGGCATCGCTCTCCACCGGCAACGAGCTCGTCGCACCCGGCGAAAGCCCCGAGGGGCTCCCTGCCTCCAACGCCCCGATGCTCGCGGCGATGCTCGCCCGGCTGCCGGTCGAATTCAACGACTGCGGCATCATCCGCGACGACCTCGACGCGCTGACCGCGGCCCTGCGCGCCGCCGCGGCCCGCGCCGACATCGTCGTCACCACCGGCGGCGCGTCGGTCGGCGACCATGATCTCGTCCGGCCGGCGCTCGAGGCCGCGGGGGTGACGCTCGATTTCTGGCGCGTCGCGATGAAGCCCGGCAAACCGCTGGTCGCGGGACGGCTCGGCAACGCGACCGTGCTCGGCCTGCCCGGCAATCCGGTGTCCGCTTACGTCACCGCCTGGCTGTTCCTGGTTCCACTCATCCGCCACGCGATGGGCGCGGCCGATCCGCTCCCGCCCGTCCGCACCTCGCCGCTCGTCGCTCCGCTGACCGCCGGCGGCAACCGCGCCGAATATGTCCGCGCCCGCCGGGAACGGGACGGCGTGCGGCCGTTGCACGAGCAGGACAGCGCGATGCTGCGCGCGCTCGCCGACGCCGATACGCTGATCGTCCGCGCCCCGCATCAGCCATCGGCGGAGGCCGGCGAGATGGTCGAGATAATGGACATCGCTTGACAGCATTTGTTTCGTTTCCTACACGTTCCCCGTTCGTTCCGGATGGAGATCGCGATGCTGACCCGCAAGCAACATGACCTGCTCTGCTTCATCCACGATCGCCTCGCCGACACCGGCGTGTCGCCGTCGTTCGAGGAGATGAAGGCGGCGCTCGATCTCAAGTCGAAGTCGGGCGTCCATCGGCTGATCAGCGCGCTCGAGGAGCGCAACTACATTCGCCGCCTGCCCAATCGCGCACGCGCGCTCGAGGTGCTGCGCATGCCCGAGCGCGCTAAGCCCGTGGCCCCCGCGCCGAGCGTCCCGCGGATCCTGCCCGCGGCGGCCAACGACACGGTCGAGATCCCGCTCCATGGCCGGATCGCCGCCGGCGTTCCGATCGAGGCGCTCGAGGGGCGCGAGATGCTGTCGGTGCCCGCCGCCTTGCTCGGGCCGGGCGAGCATTATGCGCTCGAGGTCGCCGGTGATTCGATGGTCGAGGCGGGTATCCTCGATGGCGATTTCGCGTTGATCCGCAAGACCGACGTCGCGCGGGAGAACGACATCGTCGTGGCGCTGGTCGACGAGAATGAGGCGACGCTCAAATATTTCCGCCGCGAGGGCTCGATGATCCGGCTCGATCCGGCCAACCGCGCTTATGATCCGCAGCGTTACGCGCCCGATCAGGTGCGCGTGCAGGGCCGTCTTGCCGGGCTGCTGCGCCGCTACCATTGAGCGGACGGCGCGGCGCCCAGGGGTGATCGCCACCGAGGCCCGCGACGCTCTGGATCGCACGATCGTCGAGGCGGATCGCGAGGCCGCTGGTTCGTCCCAGCAGGGTACGATCGGCCTTGAGCCAGCGCGGCTGGCAGGTGCGCGGCAGGCGCCGGTCGGAAACGACGATGTCCGCGTCGGCGCAGGCGCGGTTCATCGCGGCGATATCGACCAGATAGGGACTGCGCGTGGCGAGCAGGCGCCAGCGGTGATCGCCGCGGACCAGATCGACCGCGCACAGATCGGCGTTGCATTTCGCCGCGGGCAGATCGTCGAGCGCCGACGCCTCGTCGGTCGAGCCGCTGAGCTCGCCCAGGGTCGAACGGACATAATCGCCGGCGCGCGGGCGCAACAGGAAGAACGCGCCGTCCGCGCCGCGCACCGCGAGGTGACGCCCGTCGCCGGTCACGAGGATATCGGCCGGCGGCGTCGCGATCGCCCAGGCGATCCCCGCCGCCAGCGGAATGATGCCGAGCCGGCGCAGGCGCGTCCGCCACAAGGCAAGCCACAGCCCGCCGCCGCAGATCAGCCCGTAGGCGCCGCGCGGCATCGCCGGGAGCGCGGCGACCGCGCCGGGCGCCGCGGCGACATTGTGCGCCAGCCACAGCAGGGCTGCGAGCGAGCGTCCGGTCAGCCACCACAAGGGCGCGCCCAGCCCCGCGAGATCGAGCAGCAAGGCGAGCGCCTCGAGCGGCATGATCACGAACGTCGTCAAAGGGATAGCGACGATGTTGGCGAGCGCGCCGTACAGGCCAGAGCGGTGGAAATGGAACAAGGCGATTGGGGCGAGCGCGAGCTCCACCGCGAGGCCGGTCAGCAGCAGGCCGAGCAGCGACCGCCCGGTCCGTGCGATCATTCCCTCGTCGCGCCGCGCGACCAGCGCTGCGATCCGCGGATGCTGATGGAGCGCGACGATCGCGGTGATCGCCGCGAAGCTCAGCTGGAAGCTCGGCCCGACGAGGCTCTCCGGCCACAGCAGCAGCACGATCAGCGCCCCCGCCGAGACCAATCGCAACGTCAGCGCGTCGCGCCCGAGCGCGATCCCCGCCAGTACGAGCAACACCGCGATGCACGAGCGCACGGTCGGCACCTCGGCGCCGGTCAGCAGGGTATAGCCTATTCCCGCGACCCCTCCGGCGGCCGCCGCGACGAGCACGAGCGGTACGCGAAGCGCCAGTGCCGGGCTCAGCGCGAGCAGGCGCAGCGTGAGCAGCATCGCCGCGCCGACCGCGGCGCTGAGATGGAGCCCGCTGACCGAAAGGAGGTGCGCCAGCCCGCTGCGGCGCATCGCCTCGGCATCGTCCTCGGGGATCGCGCCCTGATCGCCCGCGGCGAGCGCGGCGGCGATCCCGCCCTCGCCGCCGCCGAGACGATCCTGGATATGCCCCGACAGCCGGTCGCGCCAGCGCGTCAGCATGTCGCCGGCCCGGCCCGGCGGCGCGGCCGCGACCACGGTCGCCGGGCCGAGCGCGCGGCCGGTCGCGCCGATCCGCTGAAACCAGGCGACCCGCGCGAAATCATAAGCGCCGGGCACCGCCGCGCCCGGTGGCGGCACGAGCCGCGCGCGCAAGGCGATCCGCGCGCCGGCGGCCAGCCCGGGGGGTGCGTCGGCCGGATCGAGCGACACGCGCAGACGGGGCGGAAGCCCGGCTGCACGATCGGGCGCGAGGACGAGGCGGATGCTGTCCCTCGCGGGCATGCGGGCGATCTGCTCGACCGTGGCAGTGAAACTGGCGATGGCCGGCTTGGCGAGGACGGGCGCCGCCAGCCGTTCGGCACGGACCCAGACCAAGGCGCAACCGAGCGCCGCGGCCAGTCCGAACAGTGTCAGCGCCTGCCCCGCCCGCCCCGCCGCGCCGAGCGCGAGGCCGAGCGCGGCCGCTGCGGCGCTGGCGAGCAGGAACGGGATCCAGCCCGCCGCATCGGGCAAGGTGAACCAGGCGGCGATGCCGAGCCCCAGCCCGACCGGAAGCCACAAGGCGAGCTGCTCGCGCTCCGCCTCGAGCCAGGTCTCGATCGCTTCGCCGGCCCGGCACACGGCGCGGCCGGCGGCGGTCCCGAGCCCCATTTGTGGGGCGGGAAGCGCTATGCTAGGGGCGCCTACGAAATCCTCAGCCATCGGCCGATCCTTGGAGAAAGCGCGCGTGGGCGCAAGCTCTCACCCCACCGAAGCGAGCGCCGCGCCTGGCGTCGTCACGCGCTTCGCGCCGTCGCCGACCGGCTTCCTCCATATCGGCGGGGCACGCACCGCTTTGTTCAACTGGCTCTATGCGCGCCACCACGGCGGCCGCTTCCTGCTGCGGATCGAGGATACCGACCGCGCGCGCTCGACGCAGGCGGCGATCGACGCGATTCCCGACGGCCTGCGCTGGCTCGGGCTCGACTGGGACGGGGAGACGGTGTTCCAGTTCGCGCGGGCCGAGCGTCATGCCGCCGTCGCGCGCACGTTGCTCGACAGCGGCCACGCCTATCGCTGCTATGCCACTGCGGCCGAGCTCGAGGCGATGCGGGCCGAGCAGAAGGCGAACCGCCAGCCGCTGCGCTACGACGGTCGCTGGCGCGATCGCGATCCGGCGGACGCCCCGGCGGGGGCGCCGTTCGTCGTGCGGTTCAAGGCGCCGCGCGCCGGCGAGACGACGATCGAGGACCGCGTCCAGGGTCCGGTCACCGTCCGGCACAACGAGCTCGACGACATGGTCCTGCTGCGCTCCGACGGGACGCCGACCTATATGCTCGCGGTCGCGGTCGACGATCACGACATGGGCGTCACCCACGTCATCCGCGGCGACGATCATCTCAACAACGCCTTCCGCCAGCTGGCGCTGATCCGGGCGATGGGCTGGGACGATCCGATCTACGCGCACATCCCGCTGATTCACGGCACCGACGGGGCCAAGCTGTCGAAGCGCCACGGCGCGCTGGGTGTCGACGCCTATCGCGACGAGCTGGGGATACTTCCGGAGGCGCTCGACAATTATCTGCTGCGGCTCGGCTGGGGCCATGGCGACGAGGAGATCGTCGATCGGGCGCGGGCGATCGCGCTGTTCGATCTCGCCGATGTCGGCCGTTCGCCCGCGCGGTTCGATCTCAAGAAGCTCGAGCATCTCAACGGCCATTATCTGCGCGAGGCCGACGATGCCCGGCTGGCGACGCTCGCCGCGCCGCTCCTGATCGATCTGCTGGGCCATTCACTCACTCCAGAACAGCTCGAATTGCTGCGGAGCAGCATGGCCGTTCTCAAGGTTCGCGCCAAGGATTTGCAAGAGTTGGCGCAGGGCGCGGCCTTCCTCTTTCGCACTCGCCCAATAGACATGGACGAGCGCGCCCGCTCCCTGTTAGATAGCGCCGCGATCGAGCTGGTCGGGCAGGCCGCGCGGGGGCTCGGCGCGGTCGGGGAATGGAGCATCCCGGCGCTCGAGGCCGCGGTGCGCGAGGTGGCGGAGGCGGCGGGCGTCGGTCTCGGCAAGGTGGCCCAGCCGCTCCGCGCGGCGCTCACCGGCCGGGCGATGTCGCCGGGGATTTTCGATGTGCTGGCGCTGCTCGGGCGGACCGAGAGCCTGGCGCGGCTGGCCGATCAGGCCCAGCCGACGGCAATGTGACGAACAGGAGGAACGACGCCATGGGGGATCAGGTCGCCAAGCTGGCGCTGGGAGACAAAAGCTTCGATTACAAGGTGATTTCGGGGACGACGGGCCCCGACGTGATCGACATCCGCAAGCTCTATGGCGACGCCGACGTCTTCACTTACGATCCCGGCTTCACCTCGACCGCGAGCTGCGATTCGCAGATCACCTATATCGATGGCGATGCGGGGATCCTGCTCCACCGCGGCTATCCGATCGGCGAGCTCGCCGAGCAATCGTCGTTCATGGAGGTCGCGCATTTGCTCCTCAACGGCGAGCTGCCGACCAAGGCGGGGCTCGACGATTTCGTCAACACCATCACCCGCCACACGATGCTTCACGAGCAGCTTTCCACCTTCTACCGCGGGTTCCGCCGCGATGCGCATCCGATGGCGATCATGTGCGGCGTGGTCGGCGCGCTCTCGGCCT
>CAXSHP010000088.1:9308-10081 GCA_964236935.1 uncultured Sphingomonadaceae bacterium | reverse complement strand
AGCTTCTGCGTCGCGAGCGGCGTGACCACCTCGTCCCCCTCGCCCTGGATGATGATGCCCGACGACGGGCAGGGGGCGAGGAAGGTGAAATCGTACATGTTCGCAGGCGGCGCGATCGAGATGAAGCCCTTGATCTCCGGCCGGCGCATCAGCAGCTGCATCCCGATCCACGCGCCGAAGCTGAACCCGGCGATCCAGGTGGTCTGCGCCTCGGGATGAATCGACTGGACCCAGTCGAGCGCCGACGCCGCGTCGCTCAGCTCGCCGACGCCGTTGTCGAACAGGCCCTGGCTCTTGCCGACGCCACGGAAATTGAAGCGCAACGTCGCGAAGCCGCGCCGCACGAAGGTCTGATAGAGCGACTGGACGATGCGGTTGTTCATCGTGCCGCCGCCCTGCGGATGCGGGTGGAGGATCATCGCCACCGGCGCGCGCGGGCGCGGCCCGGGGTTGAAACGGCCTTCGAGACGGCCTTCGGGGCCGGGGAAGATGACTTCGGGCATTACACCTGCTTCATGAATATGCGCACGGCGGGTGCGCGGGGAAGCGGCGTCCTATATAGAAACCCGCCGCTCTTTCGCAATCATCGTGGAATGCCTCGTTGGGACAGCGCATCTATCTCGATCATGCCGCCACCACACCGCTTCTTCCCGAGGCGCGGGCGGCGATGGCCGACGGCCTGACGCGCTGGGCCAATCCGTCGTCGCCGCATGCCGAGGGCCGCGCCGCGCGCGCCGCGCTCGAGCAGGCGCGGGCGCGAATCGGGGACGCGA
>CAXSHP010000088.1:6857-9298 GCA_964236935.1 uncultured Sphingomonadaceae bacterium | reverse complement strand
CTCGTCGACGCGCTCGGCTGGTCGGACGCGGTGATCTTCACTTCGGGGGCGAGCGAGGCGCTGGCGCTCGCGCTGGGCTGCACCAAGGCGGGGAGGCGGCTGATCTCGGCGACCGAGCATGATGCGGTGCGCCGTGCCGCGTCTGGTGCGACGGTGGCGCCCGTGACGCGGGATGGCTTGGCTGACCTCGATGCGCTGGAGGCATTGCTCGCCGAGGCCGGGCCGCGTCCGCTCGTCGCGATCCAGTCGGTCAACAGCGAGACCGGGGCGATCCAGCCGCTGACCGAAGTGGCGGCCTGTGTCCGTCGCCACGGCGGCCTGCTCCTCGCGGATTGCGCCCAGTCGGCCGCCAAGCTGGCCTTGCCCGATGCCGACTTCATCGTGGTGTCGGCGCACAAATTGGGCGGGCCCCCCGGTATCGGCGCCTTGTTGGTGCGCGATCTGGCCAGCCTCGAAGCGCGTGGCGGACAGGAACAGGGCTATCGCGCAGGCACCGAGAATCTTCCCGCCGCGCTCGGCTTCGCCGCCGCGCTCGAAGCTTGCCGCGACTGGTTGGGCGGCGCCGCCGCGCTGCGTGCGCAGCTCGACGAAGCCGTGATCGCCGCGGGAGGGGAGCTCGTCACGTCGGCCGATCGCCTCGCGACGATCGCATCCTATCGCATGCCGGGCGTATCGGCGGCGGCGCAGCTGATCCGGTGCGATCTGGCGGGCTTCGCCGTCTCGGCGGGCAGCGCCTGCTCGTCGGGCAGCCTGCGCCCGAGCCACGTCCTCGCCGCGATGGGCTGGAGCGAAGGCGCGGCGGGCGAAGTCGTGCGCGTCAGCTTCGGACCTGCCACCACCGCTGCCGAGATCGATGCGTTCGCGGCGCTCTGGACGGCGATCGCCGCCGATGCGAAGGCCCGCGCGGCATGATCTATCTCGATTATCAGGCGACCACGCCGCTCGCCCCCGAGGCGCGCGCCGCGATGCTGCCGTGGCTCGACGCCTTCGCCAACCCGCATTCCCCCCACCGCGCGGGCCGGGAGGCGGCGGCGGCGATCGAGGCGGCGCGCGAGCGCGTGTCGGCGCTGCTGTTCCGCGATGACCCGGCCGACCGGGGCGGGCGGCTGCTGTTCACCGCCGGCGCGACCGAGGCGGTCAATTGGGCGCTCAAGGGAACGATGGCGCGGGCTCCCGCAGGCCGCCGCAAGCTCGTCACCTTCGCGACCGAGCACGCCTGCGTCCTCGACAGCGCCGCCTGGCTGGCGGGGCAGGGCCATGAGCTCGTCGTCCTGCCCGTGGGCGGCGACGGGCTGATCGACCTCGCACGCGCCGCCGCCGCGATCGACCGCGAGACCGCGCTGGTCGCGGCGATGCTGGTCAACAACGAGATCGGGGTGATCCAGCCGGTCGCGCAGCTGGCGCGGCTGGCGCGCGAGGCGGGGGCGCTGTTTTTCTGCGACGCCGTCCAGGGCTTCGGGCGGGTGCCGCTGCCGATCGAGACGTGCGACATGGTCGCGGTCTCGGCGCACAAGCTCCACGGCCCTAAGGGCATCGGCGCGCTGTGGCTGCGCAGCGGCGTCGCGCCGGCCTCGCTGCTCCACGGCGGCGGGCAGGAGGGCGGGGTCCGCTCGGGCACGCTGTCGCCGATGCTGTGCGCGGGTTTCGGCGCCGCGGCCGCGGTCGCCGCCGAGCGCTTCGCCGAGGATGCGGCGCATGTCGCGATCCTCCGCGACCGGCTGCGCACGGCGTTGGCCGACTGGACGCTCAACGGTGCGGAAAGCCCGCGCTACGCCGGCAACCTCAACCTGCGCCGCGACGGGATCGATGCGTCGCGGCTGATCTCCGAATTGCGCGATGTGGCCTTCTCGGCGGGTTCGGCCTGCGCCAGCGGCTCGGGCCGGCCAAGCCACGTCCTCGCCGCGCTCGGCCTTAGCGATGGCCAGGCGCGCTCGAGCATCCGGCTCGGCTTCGGCCGCTACACCACGTTCGACGAGGTCGAGCGCGCCGCGGCGCTGATCGCCGCAGCCGCCGAGCGCCAGCGCGCATGAGCATCCAGGTCCGCTTCATTTCCGCCGATGGCGAGCGGGTCCGCGAGGTGCAGGCCGCGGAGGGCGCCTGTCTGCTAGACGTCGCCCAGGCCGCCGATCAGCCGCTCGAGGGCACGTGCGAGGGGCAGATGGCCTGCTCGACCTGCCATGTGATCGTCGCCGAGGAGGATTTCGCCAAGCTGCCGCGCGCGTCCGAGAACGAGGACGATCTGCTCGACCTCGCGCCGCAGGTGACCCGCCGGTCCCGGCTCGCGTGCCAGATCTGGCTCGAGGGGATCGATTCGCTGACCGTCCGGATCCCGGGCGAGGCGCGGGACATGCAGGGACGGTGACGCAGCCCAGGTTGCGCGAACCCGCACCTTCCCCCATATGCGCGCCCGGGAGTCGGGCGGACGGTGCTGTCGCCAACCC
>CAXSHP010000088.1:1504-6847 GCA_964236935.1 uncultured Sphingomonadaceae bacterium | reverse complement strand
GGATGCCGGGCGCGTCGCGCGACATGCGCGGGCGGTGACCGGGCTCCCTTCCCCGCAGAGGGCGGGGCTTAGAGGCCGATGACACCCACTTGCCCTTAGGTTGTTCCCCCGCCTCCGCGGGGGAACGGCGCGAACGGATGCCCTCCGGCGGAGGTTGCGCGTCTCGCCACCTTCGCCCATATCACCGCACGGGAGTCGGGCGGACGGTGCTGTCGCCAACCCGGTCAGGTCCGGAAGGAAGCAGCCGCAACGATTTCGCCCCGGGTCGTTCCGGCTCCCACCCCCACGACAGGTTCCGCATTGTCGAGCGAAGTCGAGACGCGATCCACCGTCGAACGTCGCTCGACTTCGCGCGGGACGAACGGGTAGGTTTCTCATCGATGGCCGAATCCCCCCCACCTTATCGCGTGCTCGCTCGCAAATATCGGCCGCAGCGCTTCTCCGAGCTGATCGGCCAGGACGCGATGGTCCAGACGCTCGGCAACGCAATCGCGCGCGACCGGCTGGCGCATGCGTTCTTGCTCACCGGCGTGCGCGGCGTCGGCAAGACCTCGACCGCGCGCCTCATCGCCAAGGCGCTCAACTGCATCGGCCCCGACGGGCAGGGCGGACCCACGATCGACCCGTGCGGCGTGTGCGAGCCGTGCGTCGCGATCGCGGAGGGGCGCCACATCGACGTGATCGAGATGGACGCCGCGAGTCACACCGGCATCGACGACATCCGCGAGATCATCGACGCGGTCCGCTATGCGGCGGTGTCGGCGCGCTACAAGGTGTATATCATCGACGAGGTCCACATGCTGTCGAAGCAGGCGTTCAACGGCCTGCTCAAGACGCTCGAGGAGCCGCCGCCGCACGTCAAGTTCCTGTTCGCCACGACCGAGGTCAACAAGGTCCCGGTCACCGTATTGTCGCGCTGCCAGCGCTTCGACCTGCGCCGCATCCCGGCCGACGTGCTCACGCGCCACTTCGCCGGCATCGTCGCGGCGGAAGAGGTTGAGGCGGAGACCGAAGCGCTCGCGCTGATCGCGCGCGCCGCCGAAGGATCGGCGCGCGACGGGCTGTCGATTCTCGACCAGGCGATTGCGCATGGCGCGGGCGGCGTCGTCGAGGCGGCGCAGGTGCGCGATATGCTCGGCCTGAGCGATCGCGGCGCCGTGCGCCGGCTGTTCGCGATGCTGCTTGGCGGCGATGCGGCGGGCGCGCTCGCCGCGCTCGGCGAGCAATATGATCTCGGCGTCGATCCCGCTTCGCTGATCCGCGGGCTGCTCGAGACCGCGCATGCGGTGACCCGCTTCAAGGCGGGGGGAGGGGAGGACCCCGCCCAGTCCGCCGAGGAGCGTGAGGCCTATGCCGATTGGGCGAGCCGGCTGGGCTATGCCACGCTCCATCGGCTGTGGCAGCTGCTGCTCAAGGGGCATGACGAGGTCCAGTCGACCGCGCTGCCGCTCGAAGCCGCCGAGATGGCGCTGCTGCGCGTGATCCACGCGAGCCAGCTGCCCGATCCGGGCGAGCTGATCCGGCGGCTCCAGTCGGGCGAGGCGGTGGCGGCGGCCGCGCCGGTCGCCGCGCCTGCGGTCGAGCCCGAGCAATCGCCCCTGTTGTCGCTGCCGCGCGATTTCCAGGCGCTTCACGATTTCCTGATCGCGCAGAACAAGCACAGCCTCGCCGTGACGCTGCACGACCATGCCGAGGTGGTGCGCTATGCGCCGCCCGAATTGTCGCTGCGCTCGGCCCGGGCGATCCCCGCCGATCTGGCGGCGACGCTCAAGGCGCTGACCAAGGTCCCCTGGACGGTCCGCCTCGACGAGGACGGCCCGACCACGCCGACATTGCGCGCGCAGGAGCTGGCCCGCGAAGCCGCGGCGCGCGACGCCATCCTCGCCACGCCGCTGATCGCGGCGGCGCTCGAAGCCTTTCCCGATGCCGAACTCCTCGCAAGGAACGCCTGATGAACCTCGAAGAAATCCTCCAGAAAGCGCAGAACGTCCAGAACGAGCTGCAGAAGGCGCAGGAAGGCCTCGACAAGATCGAGGTCGAGGGCGCGGCCGGCGGCGGGCTGGTCAAGGTCCGCGCCACCGCCAAGGGCCGCATCCTCGGCATCGCGATCGACGATTCGCTGATCGTGCCGGCCGACAAGCAGATGCTCGAGGATCTGATCGTCGCGGCGTTCAACGATGCGCGCGGCAAGGCCGATGCGGCGAGCTCGGCCGAGATGAGCAAGATGACCGCGGGCCTCCCGCTGCCGCCGGGATTCAAGCTGCCGTTCTGATCCGTCCCCGGACTTCGACCGTCACCCCGGCGAAAGCCGGGATGACGATGATCAAGGACGATCGCTCTCCAAACTCCCCTTCCTGCAAGGGAGGGGATTGAGGGGTGGGTCCGGCGCCGAAGGGGGCTCAATGCCCCCTGCGGTGCCTTATGCGCATCGGTCGAGCGTCTTTCTGAGCGCGCGGACGCGCGCACCCACCCCAACCCCTCCCTGGAAGGGAGGGGAGTTTTGACGGCCCGCGCTAATTCACAGCCGGGTCACCGGCGTTGCCCGCCGGCGGGGCTTCATCCGGCAGATCGAGCGGCTCGCGATCCAGCTCCTGCGTTGCTTTCTCCTCGGAGATCGCCGGCGGCGCAGCCTGCTTCCTCACCGCCTTCCTGGTCCTGGACGGCGCCGGCGCCCCCTCCGCCGGCCTCACCCCTTTCGCATAAAGGCATCGGTCGAGCCCGCCGCCGCGCACGATCGCGATGCGCCGCTCGATGCTGTTGCCGTAGCGGCGGGTGAAGCCGGTCGGTGCGATCGCGCCGCGCTTCTTCGGCAAAGGCAGGATCGCGGCGATGCGCGCCGCTTCGTCGGGGCTCAGCCGCGCCGCGTCATGCCCGAAATAGCGCATCGCCCCGGCGTTCGCGCCATAGGTGCCGATCCCGGTCTCGGCGAGGTTGAGATAGACCTCCATGATCCGGCGCTTGCCCCAGATCGCCTCGATCAGCACGGTGAACCACGCCTCGAGCCCCTTGCGCAGATAGGAGCGCCCCTGCCACAGGAACGCGTTCTTGGCGGTCTGCTGGCTGATCGTCGATCCGCCGCGCAGCTTCTTGCCCCTCGCATTGCGCTTCACCGCCTGCTCGATCGCGCGCATGTCGAACCCGTTGTGCGCGCAGAAACGCGAATCCTCGGCGGCAATCGCCGCGCGCGCCATGTCCGCGTCCATCCGCGACAGGCTCATCCAGTCCTTGGTGATCCCGCGCCCGTCCAGCGCGTTGCCGAGCATCGTGAACGTCACCGGCGGCGGGACGAAACGATAGAGCAGCACCCACAGCAATGACCCCACGACGAAGATCAGTGCGCCACGCCACAGCCAGCGCCAGAGGAGTCCCAGCCAGCCGCGGGCTTTGCCACCCGGCCGCGCCGTCCTCGCTCGTTTCGTCCGCGCCATCGCTTCCGCTTAGCGCGGTCGTATTTTCCCGTCACCCCTTCGCTCCCGCGCGGAAAGCGAATAGGCGGAACCGATGATTCGTCTCGCCTTTGCCGTCATGGCTTTGTCGTTCGCCACCCCAGCCATGGCCGGCGCGCTGCGCGATCTCTGCCCCGATCGCCCCGGGCTCGGCACGCCGCCGTGCATCGTCGACGCCGGCCATGTCCTGATCGAGACCGGCCTGGCCGACTGGGCGCTCGATCGCCAGCCCGACGAGCGCACCGACACCTGGTTGCTCGGCGATACGCTGCTCCGCTTCGGCCTCGGCGCGACGACCGAAGCACAGCTCGAATGGACGCCGCTGGGCCATGTCCGTACCCGCGATCGTGCGACCGGAACGGTCGAGCACGCCACCCGCGTTGGGGACGTCACGCTCGCGTTGCGCCAGAGCCTCCACAATCCCGACGGCTCGGGCGCCTCGATCGCGCTCCAGCCGTTCGTCACTGTGCCGGTCGGACGCCGGCCGGTCGGGGCGGGGGACTGGGGCGCCGGCGTCATCGTGCCCGCGAGCTTCGCATTGTCGGACACGCTCAAGCTCGGCGTCACACCGGAGATCGACGCCGCGGTCGACGAGGACGGCAACGGCCGCCACCTCGCTTATGGCACGGTCGTCGGCGTGACGGCCGACCTTACCGACAAGCTCGGCGTCACCGCCGAACTCCAGGCGATGCGCGACCGCGATCCGGCCGATCACGGCACCGAGGAGCGGGCCGGGCTGTCGTTCGGCTGGCAGGCGTCCGACAACCTGCAGTTCGATGCCGGATCGAACCTCGGCCTCAACCACGACACGCCCGACATCGAGCTCTACGCCGGGCTGTCGCGGAGATTCTAGACTAGCGCGGGGCCTTTCGGCTAAGTCGTCCCCCGCGCAGGCGCTCGGCTGGGAGTCTCGGTGATGAGCGGTGAGAGCAGCTCATCGTTCCCCCGCGCAGGCGGGGGTCCAGCCCTCGACCAACCGTTCTTGACATGGTCGGGACCCCCGCCTGCGCGGGGGACAAGGCGAGGCAATCTGACGGCGGATTTTGCATTAAACGTAACCTTCGCTGGTAGCCGCTTGTCAACTGGCCGTCAAAAACCCTCCGTCGACCGGCAACGCCTGCAACACGCTTGTTCAATGAGACAGAATATCATAACTCGCCCGACGGATCGCGTCGCCGATGGCGTCGCGCGTCCGTTGCCGGTTATGGAGTTCCTGTCGATGCGTAGCGTATATCTGTTGGGTGTGATGACTGTCGTGCTGGTTCCCGCTGCCGCCGTCGCGCAGCAGGGCCCCGGCAAGGTCCCGAACGACCAGGGCGAAATCGTCGTCACCGCGTCTCCGTTCGCCTCCGCGATCGACGAGACGCCGTCGATCGTCGCGCGCATCGAGCGCAAGACGATCGTCGAGACCGGCGGCGCGAGCATCACCGACGCGCTCGCCAACGTTCCGGGCATCGCCAGCACCGGCTTTGCCGCCGGCGCGAGCCGCCCGATCATCCGGGGCATGGACGCGACCCGCGTCCGTATCCTCGAGGACGGCAGCAGCAGCTCCGACGTGTCGGACATCGGTCCCGATCACGGCATCCCGATCGATCCGCTCGCCGCGCAGAGCATCGAAGTGGTGCGCGGCGCCGCGACGCTGCGCTATGGCAGCCAGGCGATCGGCGGCGTGGTCAACGTGCTCAACAACCGCGTTCCGCAGGCGTTGCCCACCCGATCGCTCTCGGGCGAGCTTACCGGCAGCTATGGCACCGCGGCCGACGTGGGCCAGGCGTCGTTGCTGGCCGATGCCAAGCTCGGCGATCTTGCGCTGCACGCCGACGGCTTCTATCGTCACGCCGACGATTACGACACTCCGCGCGGCACGCAGGAGAACTCCTACTCGCACAACCATGGT
>CAXSHP010000088.1:0-1494 GCA_964236935.1 uncultured Sphingomonadaceae bacterium | reverse complement strand
GTCGTTCGGCGGCTCCTATTTCATGGGCGACAGCCATGTCGGCGGGGCGATCACCCAATATAATGCCAATTACGGCATCCCGAGCGACGATACCCATATCGTCATGAAGCAGACCAAGGGGCTCACGCGGAACTCCTTCGATCTCGGTTCGGGCCCGCTCAAGGCGCTCAACATCGACGCGAGCTATGCCGACTATGAGCACAGCGAGGTCGAGCCGGACGGAACCATCGCCACGACCTTCCGGAACAAGGAATATGACAGCCGCGCCGAGCTGCTGTTCGGCGCGCTCGGACCGGTGCAAAATTCCGCGCTGGGCGTCGAGGTGCAGCGCCGCCGGTTCTCCGCGGTGGGCGAGGATGCCACCTACCTCTTCCCGACGCTGACGCAGAGCGCGGCGGCCTATCTGTTCACCGAAATGCCGCTTGGCGCCAATCTGCGGTTGCAGGCGAGCGGTCGCGTCGAGCATGTCCGCGTCAACGGCACGCCGGCCTCCGATGTCCGCACGAAAGCCCGCTTCACTCCGCTGAGCGGCGCCATCGGTGCGCTGTTCGAGGCCAATCCGGCGGTGAAGTTCGGCGTGACCTTCGCCAGCACCGGGCGGGCGCCGGCGCAGACCGAACTGTTCGCGCGCGGCGGGCACGACGGTCCCGGTACGTTCGAGACCGGCGATCCGACCCTGCGGATCGAGCGCGCCAATTCGCTGGAGGGCAGCGTGCGGCTGCGGATGGACAAGTTCCGCTTCGACGGCAGCATCTACAGCAGCTGGTTCCACAATTACATCTACGGCGACCTGACCGGCCGGACCTGCGACGACGACGGCAATTGCGTCGACGACGACAGCGGGGAATTGCGCGAACTCAACTACCGCCAGCAGGGTGCCCGCTTCCGGGGGCTGGAGGGCGAAGCGTCCTACCAGCTCGTCAAGACGGCGGCGGGAGCGACGCTCGAGGCCAAGGCGCTGGGCGATTATACGCGCGCGACGCTCAACCGGGGCGGCAACGTCCCGCGCATTCCGCCTTACCGGGTCGGCGGTGGCCTGTCATGGGACAGCACGCCGGTCGATGCCGGCTTCGTGCTGCTCTATGTCGGCCGGCAGAACAGGTTCGGCGCCTTCGACACCCCGACGTCGAGCTATCTCCAGCTGAACGCGCAGATCGCCTGGCGCCCGTTCAAGGCCCATCCCGGGGTCGAGCTGGCGGTCGTCGGGCAGAACCTGACCGACGACGTCCAGCGGGACGCCGCCGCGCTGAACAAGGATCAGGTCATCATGCCGGGACGCAATGTCCGGTTCGTGCTGAGGGTGGCGAGCTTCTAGCACGGGACGGCACCAGCCGAATCGTTCCCCCGCGAAGGCGGGGGTCCAGCCCTAACAAACAGTCTTGATCTGGTCTGGACCCCCGCCTCCGCGGGGGAACGATTCAGCCAAGATGAAACCAACTCTAGGCCGTGTGGACAGTTAGCGCAGCCATAGGACGATTGCGGCGAGGGTGACGA
>CAXSHP010000087.1:8711-10090 GCA_964236935.1 uncultured Sphingomonadaceae bacterium | reverse complement strand
ATTTCGACGCGACCTTCACCGGGCGCAAGGGCTTCCAGTCGTCGACGCGCACCGGTTTGCCCCGCTTCGAGGCCGATGGCGAACGGATCAAGGTCAATCCCTTGGCCGACTGGGCGAAGGCCGATCTCGACGCTTATTTCGCGGAGCACGATCTGCCGCGCCATCCGCTCGAGGCGCAAGGCTATCTCTCGATCGGCTGCGCACCGTGCACCAGCATCGTCAAGCCGGGCGAAGACCCGCGCGCGGGGCGCTGGCGCGGGTGGGACAAGGTCGAATGCGGCATCCACGAGCCCGTCGGACCGGGCGAAGAGCCTGTTTTCTAAAGCGAAGCGTCCCCTTTCCAGGGAAACCATCTACGTTCTAGAGTCGGATGGCACGAGCTTGAATCGTTCCCCCGCGAAGGCGGGGGGTCCACCCCCTCAACAGACAATATCGTCTGGCCTGGCCCCCGCCTTCGCGGGGGAACGAAGCGAGGCAAGCTAAAGTCATCAGGCTCTAAATATCAACGCAAACGGCTGCGACAAGGTCAGCCCTGACGGCTTCATGAACGGCTGAGCGGCTCGTCGCCGAGCAAGGTATCGACCATCTCCGTCGTGCTGTCGTCGAAGCGGGCGAGCACCTGGTTGACCTCGGCGGTGACGAGGTGGCTGACGAGCGTGCCGTCGTGCCAGCGGTGCAGCGCGAAGGCGGGCGGATCGGCGACGATCAGCGGCCGGCCGTCGGGGGCCTCGGGATCCATCGCCGTGAAGGTCAGCGCGACTTGCGGCGCGGTGGCGGGGCACACCACCAGCGGCGCCCCCGCCCAGCTCGCGACGATCGGGCGATGGACATGGCCGCAGATCGTCCCGACGATCTGGCGGCGCCCGAGCATGACCGCTTCGAGCCGCTCGACCCATGCCTCGCGCGGATCGGTCGTCATCCACGGAATGCCGCAATCGATCGGCGGATGGTGCATCACGATCATCGTCGGCGTGTCGGGCGCCTCGTCGAGCCGCGCCGCGAGCCACGCCGCACGCGTTTCGCAAAAGTCCCCGCCGTGCTGCCCCTCGCGCAACGTATCGAGCACGACGAAGCGCAAGCCGTCGCCGTCGACGACATATTGGATGAAGCCGTCGGCGACCCCCGTCTCCGGGAACACGCGCAGGAAATTGGCGCGCACGTCATGATTGCCGAGCGCCATGTAGACCGGACAGGGCATCTCCTCGAGCACCGCGCGCAACTTTTGATACGAGGCGACATCGCCGCGATCGGCCAGATCGCCGGTGGCGAACAGGAGATCGGGCGCGCGATCGAGGCTGGCGATCGCCTGCAGCGTCTTTTCGAGACGCAGCCGGTTGAACTCCGCCGGATTGTCCAGATCGAAGCCGAGGTGCGTGTCG
>CAXSHP010000087.1:2641-8701 GCA_964236935.1 uncultured Sphingomonadaceae bacterium | reverse complement strand
CGGTAATCTGCGCGACAAGCATGAACCGACGCGATCCCTCCTGCTCCGCTCGGCCGAGTCCGTCCCGTCACGCGCGAACTGCCCGAATAGCGACAATTTTCCGGGCGATTGTGATTAACCGCACAACCGTCAATAAATTCGTAGCCGGGTCAGCCGCCCTCATCCGCTTTCGTGCGCGCGCTGATCTCGACGCGTTCGGTCCGCCGGCCGCGCGAACGCTTCTCGCGCTGCATCAGCGGCGTGCCGCTAGTCTGGTGGAAATCGTGGCACATCGCGCACGATGACGGCACTTCCTTGTGCGCGCTTTCGCCGCCGTGGCAGGCGCGGCATTCGGCGATCTTGGGCAGCAGCACATCGGCCGAATCGTTCGATTTCTCCGCGGCGTGGCAGCTTTGGCAGGTCTCGGTGAGATGCGCGGCGTGATCGAACCAGCCCTTGCTCATGTAGCGCGTCGGCAATCTGACCGGGACGATCCCGACCATGTTGGTGCCATTCTGACCCGGCTCGCTCATGCGGTGACATTCGCCGCAGGTGCCGCCGGGACCGAATACCTGGCGGATCGCCGCCTCGCCCTGCGCGCCGCCGCTCGCCTTCGACTGCGTGAACGCCATGTAGCGGCGCACGTAGACGCCGTCGCCCGGCCGGCGGCGCGAGGCGCTGTCGAACGCGATTGGCCGGAGCGCCCCGCCCGAGCGATAGAAGGCGCGCATCTCGGCGATCACCTGCGCGGGATCGCCATGGCGCAACGTGCGCACCGTGCCGTCGACCCGGTCGAACGCCAAGCTGTGGCACATCCCGCAATTCTTCTCCATCGTCACGGGCACGAAGCGCGCGCCGGTCGAATCGGGCACATGGCAATCGGCGCATGTCAAATTCTGGCCGAAGCCGTTGGTGGCCGACATCGTCCGCGCCATCTGCGCGACGCCTCCTGTCTTCGACAGATGCATCGCGTGCGGGAACTTGAGGCCATTGTCCTCGAGCGGTCGCGCATCGAGCGAGACGCGCTGGACGATCGGCGTCGCCGCTTCGGGCGTGGTCATGATCGCCGGGCGGAACTGCGGATGATCGGTGCCGAAATCCGAGGCGTCGAGGATCTTGGTGTCCGTCAGCCGCTGGTCGAGCGTACCGTGGCAATCGCTGCAGAATTTCTGCGCGGTGACCGGCATCGCGGTCGCGCCCTGATGCTCGGTATGGCAGTCGACGCAGCTGCCGGTGGGCACGTTGAACGCGCCCTTGAATGCAAGCTGGATCCGGCCGCCGAGCCCCGGCATCGCCTTCGCGGCGGCCAGGCGGCGCGGATCGGCGTGATCGTGGACCTTGGTGTGGCACGCGGTGCAGCTCGCATCGCGCACCGAGACGAACGGCTTCTCGTGGCACGCCTGGCAATCGTTCTGCAGCGTCGCATGGACCAGCGACAATTTGCCCGAAGACCACATTTCGTCCGAATGGAACGCGACCGGCTGGTTGCGGTCGTGCCGGTGCATGAAGAAGCTGGCGATCGGCCAGGCGAGGCACGCCAGCAGCACGAGCAGGGCCAAGGTCCAGGCGAGCGGACGCTTGCCCGGCAGCACGCCGGACAGCGAGAACGCGCGCGTTTCGTCCTTCGCCTCCGACGCATCGGACAAGGCGCCGACGCGCTCGACCGTGACGATCACCGCGCGCGCCTCGTCGCCCTCGCCGCGCGACAGGGTCAGCGTGTGGCTGCCGATCCGCACCGTCGACAATTGCGACGGGTCGATCTCGGCGCGCTCGGTCTGGCGGCCGTTGACGTCGAACGGCAATCCCGAGAGCGAGATCATCTCGACCCGCGCCGGGCTGCGCGCGATCAGCGCGGCGTGGCGCAGCGTGACCGCCAGGTCGGGCAGATGGATGTCGCACGCGGTATCGCGGCCGACGCTGATCTCGACCTTGTCGAGCGTGCGCGGCCGGATGATCTGCCGGCCGTCGGCCGTGCGCGAGATCTGGCGGACGATGAAGCTCAACCGCCCCGCCTACCAGTAGAAGAACACGGCGATGATGTGCGCGGCGAGCGCGGCGATCAGCGCGAAGGTCAGCGGGACGTGGATGTAGAGCCAGCCCTCGAGCAGCGCCTTCATCCGCAGGTGCTGGCGCACGCGGGCAAGCGCCGCCTCCTTGCGCTCGAGCAGGATGTCGACCCGGTGGAGGACGGGATCGGCGGCTGCCGCCGTCGACCCGGTATATTCGCGGAGCATCGCCTGCGCCGCGCGCGTGCCGCATCGGGGGTAGCGCGCTGTCATCCGCGCGACCAGCCCGCCGCCGAACGGATCGTCCTCGAGGCTCATCCGCACCATCTCGGCGAAGCGATGCTCGAGCGGCTGGGCGGCGTCGTGGAGCTGACGGTCGAGCTGTCGCAGATTGTCGAGCATCTGCAGCTGGGTGGTTTCGCCGCGGTTGTTGCTCAGGCCGCGCGGCAACGTCGCATAAGCGGTCACGCCGAAGATGCCCGAGAAGATCACCAGCATCATCAGCACATAGGCCAAGGTATGGATGTTCCAGCCGAACTGGAAGCCGGTGTGGAGCGTCGCCACCACGATCAACGTCAGCCCGAGATAGACATGCGCCGAGGTCCACGCCTTGAGCGACCAGCACCCCGCGGTCATCGCCCGCTTGCGCAGGCCGAGCAACGTCAGCCACAGGATCAGCAGCAGCCCGATCGTGCCGAGGATATAGCCGTACGCGCTGCCGCCGTTGGGGCGCGGCGCGGGATCGTCGAACGCATAGATCAGCAGCGCGACGAACGAGATCGTCAGCCCGATCTTGAGCCATTTGTAGCGCTGGTGGCGCAGGAAGCCTTCGTGCTGGACGGCCTTGCCGACCTTGAGCTGGTTGAGCCCCCGCGACGCCACCTCAGGCGTCCCCGCGCTCGAGCTTGGCCACGGTCAGGAATTCCTCGGGGGCAATGCGGATCGCCGCGCCCGTCGGGCAGGCGCGCACGCAGGCCGGGCCGCCCTCGATACCCGAGCACATGTCGCACTTGATCGCCTTCTTCGGCTGCTCGACGCCGGGCTCGGCATTGGCATAGGCCCATTCCTTGCTCGGCTCGCCCGGCCCCGGCCCCTTGCCGAAGAACAGCCAGCTAAGCAGGCTCGGCTTGGGCGGCGGCACCTTGTCCATCCTGATCACGCCATAAGGGCAGTTGCGCTGGCAATTGCCGCAGCCGATGCAGGTTTCGTCGATGAACACTTCGCCGTCGGGCCCGCGATGGATCGCGTTGGGCGGGCAATCGGCCATGCAGTGCGGATGCTCGCAGTGGCGGCACGAGGTCGGCACGTGGAGATGCGCATAGGTCCGCCCCGCCTCGCGATCGAGCCGGGAGAGGCCCTCGTGGCTGTCGGCGCAGGCCTTCTCGCAATTGTCGCAGCCGACGCACAGATTCTCGTCGATCAGCAGCACGTCGGTCGCCTCGCCGATGCCGTTGTCGACGAGGAACTTGGCGGTCTCCGAATAGAGATCGACGACGGTCGAGAAACTATCCTTCTTGGCCTCGACGAACGCGTTCAGGTCCTGCCGCGAGGACATGTCCTGCTTGGCCTTGGCGAGGAATTCGGGCTTGCGCGCGAGCAGGCGGCGGAACGCGTCGCCCTGCAGGCGGATCACCTCCGACTTGATCGCCGCGCGCACCGTGGCGGTGCGCCGCCCGCCATCGATCACCGCCATCTCGCCGACATAGGAGCCGGCGGGCAGGTAGGACAGGAACACCGCCTTGCCGCCGACATTCTTCTCGACGATCATCGAGCCGGAGCGGACGACGAACATGTCCATCCCTTCCTCGCCCTCCTTGATGATCGCTTCGCCGGCACGGACGCTGTTGATGTCGATCGTCTCGATGATCTCGGCCAGATCACCCGGCTGGACCGCGGAGCCAAACATCTGGAGCAATTGCCGCTCGGTCGAGATGCGGGTCAGCGCGCGCTTGGCCGCCGGCACCGACGCCATCAGCTTGAGCGCCGCGGTGCGCGAAATCTCCACCAGGATCGAATCCTCGGCCGCGCGGATCGTCGCGCTGCGGCGGCGGCCCGAGATCAAGCCGACCTCGCCGATGATCGAACCCGATCCGACGCGCACGCTCTGCTCGTTGGGCAGCGCCACCTCGACCGATCCGAGCGCGATGCCGAACAGCGACGATCCCGGCGCATCCTTCTCGAACACCACGTCGCCGACGCGGTACGCCATCACCTCGCTGTCGAGCATGAACTCGCGCATCTGCAGCGGCGACAGATCGCCCAGAATCGAGACGTTGGCGCGCAGGAACTCGAGCCAGTCGTCGACCGGACGACGCCGCGGCAGGCCCTTGAACTTGGCCTCGAGGATCGGCTCGTCGGCGGGCTTCAGCGTGGTATTGCCGTTGATGAACTCGACGACGTCATAGCCCTGGTTCATGCAATGCTTGATCAGCGGATAGCCCGCCAGCGCGCCGATCACGAAGATGCCCGGCGCGGTCGATTCGAACACCGGCGAGAGCTTGGGGAAAGCCTCGCGGTCGTCGCTGGTGAATTCGATCCCGCAGCTCTCGATGAACTTGCGCGGCGCCGCCGAGCCCATCCGCGCGATGATCCGGTCGCACGGGATCTTGGCCTGGCCGTCGCGCGTGTCGAGGCTGAGGAAGCCGGGCTCGACCAAGGTCGGCGAGGATTCGGTCAGCACGTTGACGCGCCCCATATCGCGCGCCGCCATCAGCGCCTTGACGTTGGCATCCTTGGCGCGCGCGAAATCGGCCGAGCGGTTGAGGATCGAGACGATGTTGCGCTGCTCGGGATCGGCGGCGAGCCCGAGCGCATTCTCGATCCCCGCGTCACCCGATCCGATCACGGTGATATGCTCGTCGATATATTCGCCGGGATCGTCGAGCTGGTACTGGACATGCGGCAGATCGCCGCCGGAAGCGCGCAGCAGATTGGGATTGCCCTGCGTGCCGATCGCCATGATCACCGTCTCGGCGGTGACGCTGTCGCCCTTGACGAGCTCGATCGTGTAGGCGCCCCTGGCTCCGGTGATCGCCTTGACCTCGGCCTTGTAGCGCACGTTGACCTTGTTCGAGACGGCCTGCTCGTCCCATGTGCCGAGCACCTTTTCGCGCTTGCCCGCGTCGAAATCCATGTCCGAGCGCAGCACCAGCTGGCTCGGCGTCGCCATGACGTGCTTGCCCTTCTGATATTTGTAGATCGTGTCCGACAGATGGTCGGTCTTCTCGAGCAGGACGTGGCTGAGGCCAAGCTGCGCCGCGCGCGCGGCGGCGCTGAGCCCGGCCGGCCCGGAGCCGATGATGGCCACCCGGAATGCGTCTGTCATCGCAGACCCCTGTTCCCCGCGAACCAGGCGACCGAGCCGGGTGATCCCCGTTCAGCCTTGCTGGTCCGTCCCCGCCGTCACTCTAGCACGCAGGACCGCGACTTCCAGCGCATTTTGAGCCACCGCCCGCCGCCGATCAGAGCAGCACCGCCATCACGCGACGGTTGGCCGCCGAGTCGGGCGCCATATCGGGCAGCGGCTTGCTCGCACCATAGCCGACGACGTCGAAGCGGCGCGCGGACAAGCCTGCGCCGACCAGATAGTCGGCGACGGCCTGTGCGCGGCGGCGGGAAAGTATGAGATTGGCCTTCGCATTGCCCGACGCATCGGTGTGGCCTTCGATCCGGACGCGATGGCTGGCAAGCCGCGGATCGCCCAAAGCGGCGACATATTTGGTGAGCCGCTGCTTGGCCGGATCGGTCAGGATCGCCGAGCCGGAGACGAACGTCACGCGCAGATCGGTGCTGCCGATCTGCATCGGACGCTGAGCCACGCTGGCCATCTGTGCCGGACGCGCGGGTGGCGGGGCAGTGCTCGCGGCGGTTGCCCGGTTGAAGCTGAAGCCGCGCGTCGCCGACGCGCGCGGCGTGCCCCGCGGGGCGGGCACCGCCGGCAATGCGGCGTCGGCCGACGCGCTGTTGCAGTCACCGGTCATGTCGCAGACGAATTGCTGGGTTTCGGGATCGGGATCGGGCGCCGCCGCGCGGGCCGCGCCGCCGATCGCGAGCAGGGAAAGGCAGGCCGTCAGGC
>CAXSHP010000087.1:223-2631 GCA_964236935.1 uncultured Sphingomonadaceae bacterium | reverse complement strand
CCGTCGCATCATCTCAGTCCTCTTCTACGGAAGGCGCCTTGCGCTTCCAGGCTAATAGCGGGTGCCGGGCCGGTCAAAACGATTCGCTCGCCGCCGCGGCATGCCGGGCTTCTAGGGACGATTCGCCGACGTCGCTGTGATCTGACGCACTCGCCGTGGTCCGGACCGGGCGTGCCGTTCTACCGCGCCGGATCGGGATCGACACGAAACCATACCATCTCCGCATCCCATTTGCCGCTTCGGGTCGCCGCGGTGATCGTCCGCGCGAAATCGGCCGAGCTCTGCACCGTCTGCGGCGGCTGCTTCTGCGCGAGCGGACCGTCGCCGACGATCAGCAGCAGCCCGGTCCAGCCGAGATGATCGGGATAGATCGAGAACTCCCAGTTCTTGTCGCCATTCTCGACGATCTCGGCGCCGGACTTCTTGAGCTCGCGCATCATCTCGATATCGGGAATCGACCAGGTCACCTTGCCCGTCGGCTCGATCCCGAGCAGCGCGAGCGACTTGTCCTGGTCGGCCAGCGCGATGTCGATCCGCACCAGCGCCTGATGCGGCGTCACCTTGGTGTTGAGGATGAAGGGTTCGCCGGTCACCTTGAGCCGCGCGCCCGGCCCCTTGCGCAGACGGATCGGCGCCTCGATCGCGGCGCATTCGCGCGGATCGATCTGCGCCACCTTGTCGATCGAGACGGTGGCGATCGGGAGGCCCGCGCGCTTGGCAAAGCGGCGGATCGTCTCGCCCGCGACCGCGGGATTTCCCGCAACCCCGGTCAGCGTCAGGCGGCCGTCGTCGCCGTTCTGGACCGGATCGATCCCGAGCCAGGCGCACGGGATCGTGTCGAACTGTCCGGCGACGCGATCCTGCAGCGTCGGCGCGCCGCTGCGGACATAGAAGAAAGCCGCGGCGAGCAGGATCAGCACCGCCGCGACGGCGCCGATCAGCAGGGGCGACCGGCCCTTCTTCTCCTTGCTGCGCTCGACCAGGGTCGGCAGCGCCATCACGCCCGACGAACCGCTCTCGATCCGCGCGCGCACCGCCTCGGCCAGGTCGATCGCGGCCATGGCGCCGGCGCTGCCGTTCCACGCGGAAAGATCCGCCTGCTGCAGCCCGCCGAAGCCGAACGGCAGGTCGGTTTTGTCGAGCAGCACGCCGAAATAGGCCCCGCGCGCCTTGGCCCCGTCGGCCTGGTCGATCACCGCCGGATCGGCCGCCGCGGCCTGCGACCAGCACACCAGCGACAACGACGAATCCGCGGGAGCATCATCGGCGTCGGCGACATCGATCCCGGCGGCGCGCAGCGCCTCGCCGATCGCGGAAGCGCGCTGCCGATCGGCCGCCGTGTGGACGATGCGCACTCCGCTCATGTCAGGCTCCCTTGCGCGGCCTCGGCCGGCCGCCCAGCGGAACGGCCAGCGGAACGATGATCGCCGCGAGGACCACCGTCAGCAGCAGGCTGCCATCGAGCCCGTCGCCCGATCCGCCGAGCCAGGCTGGCCCGGTCAGATCGAGATCGATCAGACTCCCATAGGCCCCCCGCCAGGGATAAGGCGCGGGGCCGTTGGGATAAGCGCCGAACAGCATCGCCTCGCTCCAGTTCCACGCGGCGTGCGCCAGCGCCGGGGCAAGGAATCCGCCGGTGCGCCATGCCAGCAGGCCGAACCACATTCCCGCGACGAAGATGTTGATCAGGCTGACCGGCTGGATCCACCCGCCCGAAACATGCACCAGCGCGAAGCCGAGCGACGCGAGCAGGATGCCCGCCGCCGGTCCCCAGGCGCGAATCAGCAGCGGCTGGAGCAATCCCCGCACGAGGATCTCCTCGCCCACGGCGGCGGCGGCGATCAGCAGCGAGCCGCCGACGAACAGCGCCAGCCCGCCGCGCGCGGCGCCCTCGGGTGAGGCGGTGACGCCGCCGCCCAGCCAGGCGATGCCGATCGCGCACGCGACTCCGCCGATCGCGGTGGGCACGCCGAGGACCCCCAATGCACGATGCTTGTCGCCGAGCCACAGCCAGCGCCCGAACAGCACGGCGCCGATCACCGCCAGCAGGATGATGCCGATCGAAGTGGTCGCGTCCAGCCAGCCCTCTGCGGCGGCAGGCGAACCGCCGGCGGCGTTGCGCAACGTTTCGACGGCATAAGGCGCGAGCTGGACGGCGATCGAAGCACCGACCACGACGAACGCCAAAGCGAGCATGGCGCGCACGCTGCGCGCCGCGAGCAGCGACCGGGGAAAGGAAGCGGCGCCATTCGCCCCATCGTCGCGCGGCGCGTTCACCGCCGCGCCGCGCCGGCCGCAATGCTGATGCTTCCGCGATCGACCATGTTGTGCCCCCGCATCCCCTCACGCCGAGGTAAGGATTCGCGATGTTGAGAGTCAATGACAAATGGCTAGAACGGCTGCTCCGT
>CAXSHP010000087.1:0-213 GCA_964236935.1 uncultured Sphingomonadaceae bacterium | reverse complement strand
GCCAGGAACCGCCCCGCATGACCGGCCCCTCCGAAACCGCTCCTTTGAAACCGTCTCGCCGGCCGGGCGCGGGTACGCTCGCGCTGGGCGGCGCGGCGCTGATCGCGCTCGCCGCGATCGGAGTCGCGGTGGTACGCAATCGCGCGCCTGATCCGCCGCCGGCCAATTCGCAGGCGGCTGCGGCGCCAGTCGGCAATGTCGCCGACATGATCA
>CAXSHP010000086.1:0-10174 GCA_964236935.1 uncultured Sphingomonadaceae bacterium | reverse complement strand
AAGGTTCGTCGGCGGCTTATTCGACCGATTTCAACGCGCTGACCGACGACATGGCGGCGCTGTTCAAGGGTGTCGACGTGTGGGTGCTCGATGCGCTGCGACGCAAGCCGCACCCGACGCATCCGCATTTGGACCAGGCGCTCGGCTGGATCGCGCGAATGCAGCCGGGCTATGCCGTGCTGATGCACATGGACCATTCGATGGATTACGCCACGCTCAAGGCGTCGCTGCCCGACGGCGTCGAGCCCGGTTACGACGGCATGGAGCTCGATTTCGGATGACCGGCGGCACGCATGACCGGTGGCATGCATGACCGGTGATCGGGCCGCCGATCTGGTCTGGGCGTGCGGCGCGCTGGTCCTGGTCGGCAGCGCGCTGGCCGCCCGGCGGCTGCCCGCGAAGCGGCTCGGGCTGATGGCGCTGGCGTGGATCGCGATCTTCATCGCGGCCCTGGCGCTGGTGGTGCTGTGCCGAATGCTGGTTCACCGCGATGTCGTCGTTCCGGAGCGCCCTGCCACTCCCCTCGAAATGACCAATAATTTACATAATGTATATTATCGGACTGACGGGTAGATGGGTGGGGGAGTGGCAGGCGGCCTCGCGGGCGGCATGAACGGGCTTTCCGATGACGCGGAAGGCCTCGCGCGCCTCGTCGCAATCATGGCGCGGCTGCGCGATCCGGTTCACGGTTGTGCCTGGGACGTGGCGCAGAACTTCGCGTCGATCGCGCCTTATACGATCGAGGAAGCCTATGAGGTTGCCGACGCGTGTCAGCGCGACGACATGGCGGCGTTGCGCGACGAGCTCGGCGATCTGCTGCTCCAGGTCGTCTATCATGCGCGGATCGCCGAGGAACGCGGCGCGTTCGCGCTGGCCGACGTGATCGCGGCGATCTCAGCCAAGATGGTCCGCCGGCATCCGCATGTCTTCGCCGGCGCGCCGAGCGCCGGCTGGGAGAGCCTCAAGGCCGCCGAACGCGCCGGCGATCCCGACGGCAGCGTGCTCGCCGGCGTTGCGCTAGCGCTGCCGGCCTTGCTGCGGGCCGAGAAGCTCCAGCGCCGCGCGGCGCGCACCGGGTTCGACTGGCCGGACAGCGACGGGCCGCGCGCCAAGATCGCCGAGGAGATCGACGAGGTCGCGGCGGCAGACAATGCCGCGGAGCGTGTCGACGAGATCGGCGACCTGTTGTTCGCAGTGGTCAATTGGGCGCGGCATTTGGGCGTCGATCCGGAGACGGCCTTGCGTGGCGCGAATGCCAAATTCGAGCGGCGCTTCCGGGCGATGGAGGCAGCGGCGGGCGAAGCGTTCGTCGGCCTTTCGCTCGCGGAGAAGGATGCGCTGTGGGATCGGGTCAAGGCGGATTCGGGCAAAAAGTGAAACCCTTCTTGTAAAGTTCGGAATACCCGCCGTCTTTCCGGCGAAAGCCGGAATCCATGGACGGCGTCCGTTCTCCGCTCCAGCCGTTCCATATCCATGGATCCCGGCGTTCGCCGGGATGACGATGTCTGGTTGTTGGAAACGTGGATTTGGTAAGGCCCCTAGATTGGGCAGAGGCGTTGCGACCGGCGCGTCCTTGCCACGGGCATCCGGGCCGGACGTCGAGGGGATGCGAATGGAAATCGCGACGCCGCGACTTCCGGGGGGTGTTCTCGCCGCCCGTTCCGCCCAGTAGCGGTGGCGTTTAATGGTTGGCCCGCTCGGTGAACGGACGCCCCAACGGACTCTTAGGCGGCGGTGGGCGAAGCTTCGACTTGGGTAGCCGGATGACTTCGCGCCGGTCGTCCCCTTTCGCTCGCGCGGAAGGGAAAGCCTCGTTCGTCGGCACCTGGCCAGGGGCGACGAACGGTGGGGTTTATAACCTATATGGTTGGTGGTGTCAAGTTTGACTAATCCGTTCGGTCATCCCGACTGGAGGCCGACGACTTTCGGTTGCCTCGCTTGCTCCCCCGCGAAGGCGGGGTCCAGACCGGACCGAGACTGTTTGTCAGGGCTGGACCCCCGCCTTCGCGGGGGAACGATATGGCATTGATCGATAGGCCTCTATCGCTCGCGCTGCTGAAAGCGGTTCCAGTCGGCGTCGGAGAGGCGCACATTGAAGGTCAATCGATCGCCGCGGCGCGATTGGCTGACGACCTCGCCGTGGGCATGAAGCCAGGCGATCGCACTGCCCTCCTCCGAGCCGATCGTGATCTTGCGCAGGCGGCTGCCCTGGCTGAGCCGCTCGGCGAGCAGGCGTTGCAGCCGGTCGACCCCCTCCCCGGCCAGCGCCGACAGCGGCATGACGTCGTCGCGTCGCGCGGCTTCGGCGAGCAGGCCGGCGCGGGCTTCCGCATCGAGCGCGTCGATCTTGTTCCACGCCTCGATCACCGGCGACCCCCCTTCCCCGCCCGCGCCGATCGCCTCGAGCACGTCGACGACATCAGCCGCCTGCGCCTCGCTGTCCGGGTGCGCCATGTCGCGGACGTGGACGATCAGGTCGGCCGAGGTGACCTCCTCAAGCGTCGCACGGAACGCGGCGACCAATTGGGTCGGCAGCTCGGAGACGAAGCCGACGGTGTCGGACAGGATCGCCTTGTCGATCCCCGGCAGCGAGCTCTGCCGAATCGTCGGACCGAGCGTGGCGAACAACAGGTCCTCCGCCATCACGGCAGCGCCCGTCATCCGATTGAACAGCGTCGACTTTCCGGCATTGGTGTAGCCGACCAGCGCGATCACCGGCCAGGGGGCGCGCTGGCGCCGGTCGCGGTGGAGCCCGCGCGTGCGGCTGACCTGCTCGAGCTCGCGGCGCAGCTTGGCCATGCGATCGCGGATCATCCGGCGATCGGCCTCGATCTGCGTCTCGCCCGGGCCGCCGAGGAAGCCGAAGCCGCCGCGCTGGCGTTCGAGGTGGGTCCAGCTGCGTACGAGGCGGCCGGCCTGATAATCGAGATGGGCGAGCTCGACCTGGAGGCGGCCCTCGGCGGTGGCGGCGCGCTCGCCGAAGATCTCGAGGATCAGCCCGGTGCGGTCGATCACCTTGGCCGACAGCGCCTTTTCGAGGTTGCGCTGCTGGATCGGGCTGAGCGCGGCGTCGACGATCACCAGCTCGGCCTGGGCCTGGCGCACCGCGGTGGCGAGGCTTTCGACCTGGCCCGAGCCGAGCAGGGTCGCGGCCTTCGGCTCCCGCAGCTTGAACGCGATACGCTTGACCACGTCGATGCCGATCGCCGCGGCGAGCCCGGCGGCTTCATCGAGCCGCGCCGCGACGCTGCGCTGGTTGGCGGGGCCGCGGCCGGCCCGATCGGGCAGCGCCACGATCGCGCGCGCGCCGCGCGTCAGGCCATCGTCGCTGTCGCGCGCGAAACCGCTCAATCGGCCTCCGCCGCGGTGTCGACGTCGGTGAGATCGACCGGGTTGATCGGCTGTACGGTCGAGATCGCATGCTTGTAGACGAGCTGCGACAGCCCGTCGCGGCGCAGCAGCAGGCAGAACAGATCGAACGCGGCGACCTCGCCCTGGAGCATCACGCCGTTGACGAGGAACATCGTCACCGGCTCGCGCGCCTTGCGCACCGCGTGGAGGAATATCTCCTGCAGCAGGCTCGGCTTGCGCGTATTGCTGTCGAAGCTCGCCTCGATCGCGGCCAGATCGAGCGGCGACGACGGCATCACCGTGGAGATCGCATGCTTGTAGATCAGCTGCGACTGTCCATCGCGGCGCAGCAGAACCGAGAAATTGTCGAACCAGGTGATGATTCCCTGGAGCTTGACCCCCTTGACGAGAAACATCGTCACCGGGGTCTTCGACCTGCGGATGCTGTTGAGGAACAGGTCTTGGAGATTATTGACTTTTTCAGCCATCGTTGCCGGTCTCCGGTCTTGGCGGGTCATAGCCCGCTGGGCGCCATTGCAGGCGTCGTGCGCTCCTGCCGCGTGCGGGAGCGGAGCGGCTATACTGCGGTGCAGCAAAGGCGTCTAGGGCGGATCAACTCATAGCAGCTCGAACGGAGTATTTCGCCGGAATGCCGAATTGGGAATGATGGGCGCTACTCCCCTTCCCCCTCCTCCTCGCGCGCATCCGCCAGGCCGAGCGTCTTGAGCTTGCGGTGCAGCGCCGAGCGCTCCATCCCGATGAAGGTCGCGGTGCGCGAGATATTGCCCGAGAAGCGGCGGATCTGGACGCGGAGATATTCGCGCTCGAACGTCTCGCGCGCCTCGCGCAGCGGCGTGCCCATGATCGAGCGCGCGCCGCTGCCCGGCGCGAGCCGTTCCTGGTCGCCGAGCACCTCCGCGGGCAGCATGTCGGCATCGATTCGCCGGAGCCGGTCGCCGGGGGCGAGGATGATCGTGCGCTCGATCACGTTGCGCAGCTGGCGGACGTTGCCCGGCCAGTCATAGGCCTGGAGCGCGGCGATCGCCTCCTCGGCCACCTCGGGCGTCGCGACGCGACGCTCGCCGGCGTAGCGCGCGACGAAATTCATCACCAGCGGCGGGATATCCTCGCGCCGCTCCATCAGCGCGGGCAAGGGCACGGGGACGACGTTGAGCCGGTAATAGAGATCCTCGCGAAAGCGCCCGGCCGCGATCTCGTCCTGCAGCGCGCGCGCGGTCGCCGAGACGACGCGGACGTCGACCTTGACGACGCGCTGCCCGCCGACGCGGTTGAAGCTCTGATCGGTCAGCACGCGCAGGATCTTGGCCTGGGCGGTCAGCGGCATGTCGGCGATCTCGTCGAGGAACAGCGTGCCGCCGTGCGCCTGCTCGAACAGGCCGGGGCGGACGAGCTCGCTGCCTTCCTCGACGCCGAACAATTCCTCTTCGACCCGCTCGGGCGTCATCCGCGCGGCGCTGACGACGGTGAACGGCGCGTCGGCGCGCGGGCTCCACAAATGGAGCAGGCGCGCGGCGACCTCCTTGCCGACGCCGGCCGGGCCGGAGATCAGCACGCGGCTGCCCGTGCCGGCGACGCGCTTGAGCGTGGCGCGGACCGCGTTGATCGCGCTCGAATTGCCGGTGAGTTCGTCGTCCTGGCCGACCTGCGCACGCAGCGACGCATTCTCCCGCCGCAGCCGCTCGGTCTCGGTCGCGCGCGCGACGAGCATCAGCAGGCGCGCGGCCTCGAACGGCTTTTCGATGAAATCGGCCGCGCCCCGGCGCACGGCGGCGACGGCGGTGTCGATATTGCCATGGCCCGAGATCACCAGCACCGGGAGCGAGGGATCGCGCCGCTTGATCTCGTCGAGCAGATCGAGCCCGTCGAGCCGCGAGCCCTTGAGCCACACGTCGAGCAACACCAGCGACGGCCGGCGCGCGACGATCGCGGCGAGCGCGGCGTCGCTGTCGGCGGCGGCGCGAGTCTGATAGCCCTCGTCCTCGAGCACGCCGGCGACCAGCTCGCGGATGTCCTGCTCGTCGTCGACCACGAGAACTTCGAGCGCCATGTCAGCCGGCCTTCATGCGAGTGAGTGCGGACGGGCGCGCGTCGCCGGTGTCGTCCTGGCCGACGCCCTCGAGCGTGGCGAGCGTGGCGCGATCGAAGCAGAGCTGGACGATGGTGCCGCCGCCGGGGCGGTCGGCGAAGCCGATCGTGCCGAAATGCTCCTCGACGATCTTCTTGACGATCGCCAGGCCGAGCCCGGTGCCGCGCGCGCGCGTGGTCATATAGGGCTCGGTGATGCGATCGCGCTCGGGCGGCAGGCCGACGCCGTCGTCGGCGACGTCGATCGTCAGCCGCCCGGCCTCGTCGCGGATCGTCAGGCGGATGTCGCCCCCCTCCCCGCCGCGCGCCGCGATCGCCTCGACCGCATTCTTGGCGAGGTTGGCCAGCGCCTGGCCGAGCTGGCGGCGGTCGCACACCAGGCTCGGCGACGGATCGGGCGCATCGAGCGCGAAGCGGATGGCGGGATGCGCGACCTCGTGGAGGAACAGCGCCTGGCGCGCGACCTCGACCACCGCCTCGTCGCGGAAATTGGGCTTGGGCATGCGCGCGAACGAGGAGAATTCGTCGACCATCCGGCGCAGGTCGCCGACCTGGCGGATGATCGTGCCGGTCAGCCGCTCGAACGTGGCGCGATCGGACGCGACCTCCTGGCCATAGCGCCGCTGGAGGCGCTCGGCGGCGAGCTGGATCGGGGTCAGCGGGTTCTTGATCTCATGCGCGATGCGGCGGGCGACGTCCGACCAGGCGGCGCGGCGCTGATCGAGCAATTGCTGGGTGATGTCGTCGAAGGTCAGCACGTCGCCATTGTCCGAGCGCACCAGCCGGGCGGCGAGCGTGCGCGGTTCGCCGTTGCCGGCGAGCTGGACGATCGCCTCGTTTTCGTCGCTGTCGAGCAGGCGATCGAGCTCGGGGGCGATCTCGGCCAGCGGGCGGCCGACCGCGCCGGCGCTGTCGGTCACCAGCAGGCCCTGCGCCGAGCGGTTGATCAGGCGGATGCGGCGCTCGCCGTCGACCGAGATCACGCCGGCGCTCACTCCGGACAGCACCGCCTCGATGAACGCGCGGCGGCTGTCGAGTTGGCTGTTGGCGGTCACCAGAGCGCCGGTCTGCTCCTCGAGCCGGCGGGTCATGCGGTTGAACGCGCTGGCGAGCGTGCCGACCTCGTCCTGCGCGTGCGGCCGGCGGACGCGCACCGCGAGATCGCCGGCCGCGACCCGGCGCGCGGCGCCGACCAGCTCGCTGACCGGGCGGACGAGGCGATCGGCGACGGTCAGCGCGATCCAGATCGCCGCGCCGACGATCAGCAGCGACACCAAGAGCAGCGCGGCGTTGAAGCGCAGCTGGAGCGTGCGCGAGCGCTCGAGCATGCTGTTGTAGTCGCCGAGCGCGGTCTGCGTGCGCGAGACCTGGCGCAGCACCAGCGGATCGACGAAGCGCGACGCGTAGAGATAGGAATGCGCCGCGGGATTGAGCGCGATCGCGCTCTCGATGCGATCGCCCGAGGCGGTCGAGGCCCAGATGTCGCCGCGGTCGAGCCCGGGCACCGCGACGTTGGGCAGGCGCTGCTCGAGGCTGCGCACGTCGGCCAGCGCAACCACCGGCGTGCGGCGTACGCCATCCTTGCCGATCTCGATGATCGCGATCTCGGAGAGGCCGCGGCGGCGGCCCTGCTGCGCGACAAACTCGATGAAGCGCGGATCCTCGATCGACGCCTGGGCCAGCGCATTGCGGAAATCGCCGAGCATCGGGACGATGTCGGCGCGGATGCGCTGTTCGTTCTCGCCGACGTAAGCGCGCGCCACCCGATCCGAATTCTCGAGCACGACGCGCGCGCTGTCCGAGAACCAGAAGGCCACGCCATATTGGAACAGCAGCGAGGCGAAGATCACCACCAGCAGCGTCGGCACCGCCGCGATCGTCGAGAACAATGCGACCAGGCGGACATGGAGCCGCCCGCGCCCCCCGATCGGCGAGGAGGCCGCGCGTCCCTTCGCGATCCGCCGCGCGAGCAGCACCAGCACCGCCATCGCGGGCACGAGATTGGCCACCATCAGCAGGGCGACCAGCGGCGGGGTCAGCAGATGCGCGGGCGAGCCGCGCCCCATCACGACGAAATAGCTGGCCGTGCTGATCACGAGCGCGGCGAGCAAGGTCAGGATCTCGACCGCCGGCATGAAGCGCGCGCTGCGGCGGATCAGCGCGATGCGCCGCTGCCAGTCGGGGCGCCGCTTGATCAGAAGCTGGGTCTCGCTCGCCATCGTGGCCCGCTTACCACAAGCCCGTTGCCCTCAAAACACGGTTTTGTCGCAGCACGCACTTCCGTCACCCCGTCGGAAGCCGGAGCCGCGATTTTTCAGCCGCCGATCTTGCGCACATCGGCCGGATCGATGCCACGCTCGGACAGCTTCTTGCGCAAGGTGTTGCGATTGATACCGAGCAGGCGGGCGGCGCGCAGCTGATTGCCCCGCGCCGCGGCGAGGCTGAGACGCAGCAGCGGACGCTCGATCTCGGCGAGGATGCGCTCGTGGAGGCCATCGGGCGGAAGATCGCGGCCGAAGGTGGCGAAATAGCGCGCCAGATGCAGCTCGACCGCGTCGCCGAGCCCACCCGACGGCGCGATCGCCGGACCGTCCTCGATCTCGCGCGCGCCGCCGAACTGCCGCTCGACCGCATCGGCGCCGATCCGTTCCTCACGGCTCAGCGCGGCCAGGCGACGCATCAGATTCTCGAGCTCGCGGACGTTGCCCGGCCAGCCGTGCCGGCCGAGCGCATCGACCGCCGCCGGATCGAGCGACTTGCGCGGGAGCCCGTCGGCGGCGGCGCGATCGAGGAAATGGCGCGCGAGCTCAGCGATATCCTCGCCGCGTTCGCGCAATGCCGGCAGGCGGATCGGCACGACGTTGAGCCGATAATAGAGATCCTCGCGAAACGCGTGGCCGGCGATCAGCGCGGGAAGATCCTTGTGGGTCGCGGCGATGATGCGGACGTCGGCGCGGATCGCGCGCGCGCCGCCGACGGTGGTGAATTCGCCCTGCTGGAGCACGCGCAGCAGCCGGGTCTGCGCCTCCATCGGCATGTCGCCGATCTCGTCGAGGAACAGCGTGCCGCCGTCGGCCTGCTCGAAGCGCCCGGCGGAGCGGGCGCTGGCGCCCGTGAAGGCGCCTTTCTCGTGGCCGAACAGCTCCGATTCGATCAGCTCGCGCGGAATCGCCGCCATGTTGACCGCGACGAAGGGCCGTGCCCCGCGCGGACCGAGATCGTGGATCGCACGGGCGACGAGCTCCTTGCCGGTGCCCGATTCGCCGAGGATCAGCACGGTGAGATCGTTGGCGACGACGCGTGCGATCGTGCGATAGACCTCCTGCATCGGCGGCGAGCGGCCGATCAGCGGGAGATCGTCGGCCGCCGCCGCGCCCGCGCCGTCGGGCGAGCCGACCGCGCGGCCGGCGAGCGCGGCGGCGACGGCGCGGGCGAGCTCGGCGAGATCGAACGGCTTGGGCAGATATTCGAACGCGCCCTGCTCGGTCGCGCGCACCGCCGTCGCCAGCGTGTTCTGCGCCGACAGCACGATCACCGGCAGGCCGGGATAAGCGGCGAGCAGTTCGGGGACGAGATCGAGCCCGTTGCCGTCGGGCAGGACGACGTCGGTAATGAGCACGTCGGGGGCGAAGGCATCGAGCGCGCGGCGCTGCTCGGCGACGCTGCCGGCCGTCTCGACGACATGCCCCTCACGGCGCAACGCCTCGCGCACCACGGTGCGGATCGCGGCGTCGTCGTCGACCACGAGGATACGGCCGATCATCGGCACGGCATTTCGGAAACGAAAAAGGGAGCCGTCGTCCCGAGCGAAGTCGAGGGACGTCCGACGGGCGGAACGTGTCTCGACTTCGCTCGACACGGCGGTGCCTGGGGAACAGCCGTCATCATGGATCTTTGGCCCGCGGGAGGAGGACGCGCAGGACGGTGCGCGGCGGGGTGCCCTCGCGGGCATATTCGACGATGCCGCCCTGATCGGCGATGAGCTTGTCGACCAGCGCCAGCCCGAGCCCGCCGCCGCTGCGCTTCGAAGTGACGAACGGATCGAACAGATGCTCGGCGAGCTCGGCCGGCGCACCGGGGCCCTCGTCGATCACGCACACCTCGATCGGCAGCGCGCGCCGGCCGTCGCGGCGCGTGGCGACCGAGACGCCGTGACGATAAGCGGTGGTCAGCGTGATCGTCGGCGACGTCACGGCGTCGCTCATCGCCTCGGTCGCGTTTTTGAGCAGATTGAGGAATACCTGCACGAGCGCGTCGCGATGGCCGAGCACCGCGGGCAGCGACGGATCGTAGATTTCGCGGATCGCGACGCCGTGGGCGAAGCCGCGCGTCGCCACGTCGCGGACGTGCCCCAGGATCGCATGGATATTCTGCGGCTCGCGCTCGAGCGGGCGGGTGTCGGTGAAGCCCTCCATGCGATCGATCAGCGCGGTGACCCGGTCGACCTCGTCGCGGATCAGCCTGGTCAGCGCGGCATGGCCTTCGTCGCCGCCCGCCTCGAGCAATTGCGCGGCGCCGCGGATGCCCGACAGCGGATTCTTGATCTCGTGCGCGAGCATCGCCGCGGCGCCGATCGCGGTCAGCGTGCCGCCGTGGCGATCGCCGCGCCGCCCGGCGAGATGCGCCAGGCTGCGGCCATGGATGGTGACGATCTGCCAGCCCGAGCGATCGGCGATCGGCGCCGCGCTGAGATCGACGCGCTGGCTGCGCCCGCCCG
>CAXSHP010000085.1:0-10205 GCA_964236935.1 uncultured Sphingomonadaceae bacterium | reverse complement strand
GTCAAGATGATGCTGACCGCGTTCAGCAACATGGAGACGGTGCACATCGCGGCCTACTCGCACCTGCTCGACACGATCGGCATGCCCGAGAGCGAATATGGCATGTTCCTCCAGTACAAGGAGATGAAGGACAAGCACGATTATCTCGCCACCTTCGGCGTCGACAGCGACGATGATATCGCGCGCACGCTCGCCATGTTCGGCGGCTTCACCGAGGGCTTGCAGTTGTTCGCCAGCTTCGCGATGCTGATGAACTTCCCGCGCTTCAACAAGATGAAGGGCATGGGCCAGATCGTTACCTGGTCGATCCGCGACGAGAGCCTCCATTGCGAGGGCATCATCAAGCTGTTCCACGCCTTCTGCGCCGAGCGCGACTGCCTGACCAAGGCGGTCAGGGACGATATCATGGACGTCTGCCAGAAGACGGTGCGCCTCGAGGACGCGTTCATCGACCTCGCGTTCGAGCAGGGGCCGGTTCCCGGCATGACGCCCAAGGAGATCAAGCGCTACATCCGCTACACCGCCGACTGGCGCCTCAGCCAGCTCGGGCTGCCGCCGATCTACATGATCGAAGAGCATCCGCTCCCCTGGCTCGCGCCGCTGCTCAACGGCGTCGAGCACGCCAACTTCTTCGAGACCCGCGCGACCGAATATTCGAAGGCGGCGACGCGCGGCAATTGGAACGAGGTGTGGGACAGCTTCGACAAGCGCGGCGCCGCGAAGAAGGCGCCGGCCGCGAACGAGGACGAGCGCGACGGGGATATGTTCTCGCGCGCCGGAGTGGCGGCGGAGTGAAGCGAAGCTGACGCCGTTCTTGCGACCAGCCGAATGCCGGCGTTCACCCCAGCGCGTCGATCACGTGCAGCCCCAGCCCGACCAGCCCGCCGACCAGGGTGCCGTTGATCCGGATATATTGGAGATCGCGGCCCACCGCCGCTTCGAGGCGCGTCGTGACGGTCGCCGCGTCCCAGCCGCGGATCGTGTCCGACACCAGGCGGACGATGCCGTCGCCGTAGGAGGCGACCGCGCCGATCGTGGCGCGCCGCGCGAACTGGTTGATCGCGGCGTTGAGGCGCGCATCCTGCTGGAGCGTCGCGCCGAGCTGGCGCAGCGCCTCGCCCAGGCGGCCGGCGGTGACCGCGTCGGGGTCGCGCGCGGCGCGCAGCATCGCGGCACGCGCGCCTTCCCACAGGCTGTCGATCCACGCGACGACCGCCGGATTGGCGATGATCTCCTCCTTGAGCGCCGAGACCTTGGCGCGGGTCGCCGCGTCGTGCTGCAGGTCGGCGGCGAGCGCGGCGAGGCCCTCCTCGGCCTTGGCGCGGAGCGGGTGCGCCGGATCTTCCGCCATCTCGGTGAGCAGGCGGCGGAGGCCCTCGACGACCTTCGTCGAGCCCGGTCCAGCGCAGGATCGCGCCGGCGCGCTCCTGCACCATCGCGCGGATGAGCGGCTCGTTGGCATCGAGCGTATGGCCCGCCCAGCGGACGATACCGTCGAGCACGGGCACGTGGCGGTCCTCGCCGATCGCGGCGGTGAGCGCCTGGCCGAGCGGGCGTGCGACATCGAGCGCCCTGAGGCGCGACGCGACCGCGCCCTTGACCATCCCGCCGAGCCGTTCCTGATCGAGCGCGCCGAGGATGTCGGCAACCAGCCGCGAGGCGCCGCGGCGCAGGCGGCCGTCGCCCGCGCCGGCCGGGCTGGCAAGGAACCGCCCGGCCGCTCCGGCGAGATCGATCCCGCGCATCCGCCGCGCCACCACCCGCGGCACCAGGAAGTTGGAGCGCAGGAAGCTCGCGAGACTGTCGCCGATCCGGTCCTTGTTGCGCGGGATGATCGCGGTGTGCGGGATCGGCAGGCCGAGCGGGTGGCGGAACAAGGCGGTGACCGCGAACCAGTCGGCGAGCCCGCCGACCATCGCCGCCTCGGCGAATGCGCGGACGAAGCCCCAGCCGTTCGCGCCATGCTCGAACAGGCGGGCGAGCGCATAGAGCAAGGCCATCGCGACGAGCAGCCCGGCGGCGGCAATCCGCATCCCGCGGACGCCGCCCTGCGCGGGGTTGAAGCGATGGAGCCCGGCCCGGGCCAGCAGATTCATGCCGGCAGAATGGCCGGCTCGGGCGAAAGTTTCATTCGGCCGCCTGCGGCACGGGCGCGTGCCCGGGTTGACCGCCGTTGGTCAGCAGCCGGCCGAGGTGCGCCCCGAGCCATTTCTCGATATCGTCGGCGAGGCTGAAGCCGGCGGGGACGATCACCAGGGTCAGCAGGGTCGAGAGGATCAGCCCGCCGATCACGGTGATGCCCATCGGCGCGCGCCAGCTGCCGTCGCCGGACAGGCTCAGCGAGATCGGCAGCATCCCCGCGACCATCGCCACCGTGGTCATCACGATCGGCTGCGCGCGCTTGTGCCCGGCGTCGAGGATGGCGACATCCTTCACGACGCCCTTGCCCATCTCCTCGATCGCGAAATCGATCAGCAGGATCGAATTCTTGGCGACGATGCCGAGCAGCATGAGCAGGCCGATCAGCACCGGCAGCGAGATCGGATTGCCGGTGAGATGAAGCGCGATCGCGCCGCCGAGCGGGGCGAGGAGCAGCGAGCCCAGGTTCACGAACGGCGGCATCACGCGTTTGTAGAGCAGCACCAGCACGGCGAAGACCAGGAGAATGCCCGAGATCACCGCGATGATGAAGCTCTGGACCAGCTCCGCCTGCCATTTCGCGTCGCCATAGGGCAGCTTGACCACGCCGGCGGGGAGATGCTGGATCGCCGGCAGCGCGTCGATCTTGGGCTGGACCGCGCCGCTGACCACGCCGGGCGCGAGATCGGCGCCGATCAGGATGCGGCGCGACTGATTGTAGCGCCGCAGCTCGGACGGGCCCGCGCCGAAGCTGACGTCGGCGACGATCTTGAGCGGCACCGAACCGCCGCTCGCGGTCGGCACGGGCAGGTTCTCGATCGTCGACAGGCTGCGGCGGGCATTCTCGTCGATCGACACCTGGATCGGGATCTGGCGCTCGGCCAGCGAGAATTTGGCGACGTTCTGATCGATGTCGCCGAGCGTGGCGATCCGGATCGTCTGGCTCAACGCGGCGGTGGTCACGCCCAGGCTCGCGGCGAGATCGAAGTGCGGCCGGATCGTCACCTCGGGACGGCGTAATTCGCCGTCGATCCGCGCGGCGCGCAGCTCGGGAAGCGCGCCCATCTGCGCGGCCACGGCCACCGCTGCGTCGCTCAGCCTGGCCGGATCGTCGCCGACCAGCATGATCGTGATATCGCGCCCGCCCGGGCCGCCGTTGATCGCCTGGAAGCTGACCCGCGCATCGGGCAGCGCCCGCAGCTCGGGGGCGAGCGCGCGTTCGAACGCCACGCTGGTGCGGGTCCGCTGCTTCTTGAGGGTGACGTAGATGTCGGCCGAGCCGATATCGATCCGCGCGAAGGCCGCATCGGCGTCCGGTGCGCGCCGCACCAGCGCCGACACCCGATCGGCCATCGCCGCGGTCTGCGCGAGCGTCGAGCCGGGCACCATCTCGATCTTGATGTGGCTGTAATCGGTGTTGATCGTCGGCTGGAAGGTGAAATCGAGCGTACCGAAGGCGACGATCGTCGTGGCGAAGGCGGCGGCGCCGATCCCGACCGTCTTCCAGCGGTTGCGCAGCGACCAGCGCAGCAGCGCCATATAGCGATCCATCAGCCGCCCTTCGCCGTGCGCGGCCTCGCCGTGCGCCTTGAGGAAATAAGCGGCCACCATCGGCGTGATCAGCCGCGCGACGGCCAAGCTCATCAGCACCGACGCGACCACGGTCAGGCCGAAATTCTTGAAGAACTGGCCCGAGATGCCGGGCATCAGCCCGACCGGCAGGAACACCGCGACGATCGCCAGGGTCGTCGCGACGACCGCCAGCCCGATCTCGTCGGCGGCGTCGATCGATGCCTGATAGGCCGATTTGCCCATGCGCATGTGACGCACGATATTCTCGATCTCGACGATCGCATCGTCGACCAGCACCCCGGCGACCAGGCTCAGCGCGAGCAGGCTCAGCCCGTTGAGGTTGAAGCCGAGCAGCTCCATCAGCCAGAAGGTGGGAATCGCCGAAAGCGGAATGGCAAGCGCGGAGATCGCGGTCGCGCGCCAATCGCGCAGGAACAGGAATACGACGAACACCGCGAGCACGGCGCCGATGACCATCGATTCGAGCGCCGAATAATATTGCCCGCGGGTGTAGCCGACGCTCGTGTAGAGCTCGGTGAAGCGGACCTTGGGGTTCGCCGCCTCGATCTTCTTCAATTCCTTCATGGTATTGTCGTAAATGGCGACGTCGGACGAGCCTTTGGCCTTGGTGATGCTGAAGCTCAGCACCTGACGGCCGTTCATCTTCGCGAGCGAGCGCTGCTCGGCATAGGAATCGCGCACGTCGGCGATATCGGCGAGCTTGATCGTCCGCCCGTCGGCCAGCGAGATCTGCTTGTTGCCGAGATTGAACGCATCGGCGGCGTTGCCGAGCACGCGCACCGATTGCTCGGCGCCGGCGATCTCGGCGCGGCCGCCGGCGGCGTTGAGATTGGTCTGGCGCAGCTGATTGTTGACCTGTGCCGCGGTGATGCCCTGCGCCTGCATCCGCGCCGGATCGAGGATCACGCGAATCTCGCGGCTGACGCCGCCGCCGCGCAGCACCTGCGCCATTCCCGAAATGCCGAGCAGACGTTTGGCGACGTCATTGTCGACGAACCAGCTCAACTGCTCGAGAGTCATGTCGACCGCCTCGACCGAGAAATAGGCGATCGGGCCGCCGGCGATATCGACGCGGGCGACCTGCGGCTCGAGGATGCCCTCGGGCAGCTGGCTGCGGATCTGCGCGACCGCGTCGCGCACATCGCTCACCGCGCGATCGACCGGCGTGCCGATGACGAACTGGACGAACGTGTTCGAACTGCCTTCATTGACGGTCGATTGAATCTCGTCGACGCCGCTGATCCCGCGCACCGCCGCCTCGACGCGCTGGGTGACCTGCGTCTCGAGCTCGGTCGGCGCGGCGCCGGGCTGGACGATCGTGACCGTCGCGGCCGGGAAATCGACGTCGGGATTGTTGTTCACGTCCATGCCCACGAACGCGACGATGCCGGCCAGCGTCAGCGCGACGAACAGCACGATCGGCGGCAGCGGATTGCGGATCGACCAGGATGAGATGTTGCGCAGGTTCATGGCTGTCGTCCGCTCAGCGCAACGTCTGGCGTTCGGGTTTGACCTTCTCGCCGGGGTTGAGGAAGGCGCCGGCCGACAGCACGACACGCTCGTCGCCCTGCAGGCCGGAGAGGATCGCGATGCCGTTGTCCAGCACTTCGCCGGTCGTCACGTCGCGGCGCACAACCGTGCCGGCGGCATCGATGACGAACACGAAATTGCCTTTGGCGTCGCTCTGCACCGCGGATTCGGGCAGCAGCGGCGCATCGACCGAGCCGCTGACGAGCGTCGCGCTGGCGAAGCCGCCGGGACGCAGCTGCGGATCGTAGGCGAGCGCGATGCGCGCCTCGCCCTGGCGCGTGGTCGCATCGATCGTCGGCGAGAGCTGCCATATGGTGCCCTTGAACCCCGTGGACGAGCCGACCGGCGTGACCGTGGCGGGAACGCCGACGCGCAACCGCGCCAGATCCTGCTCGGCCAGCTTGGCGCGCAGTTCGATCTCGCCGCCGCGCGCGATGCGGAACAGCGCGCCCGTGGCCGAACTAACGATCTGGCCCGGCTCCACGGCGCGGGTCAGCACGAGCCCGGCGGCGGGCGCGCGGATGTCGAGCCGCGCCATGCGCGCGTTCATCTCGCCATATTGCGCCTGGGTCACGCGGACCTTGGCGCGCATCGCGTCGCGCGTCGCGGTCTTTTGATCGATGTCCGCCTTCGAGACGAAGCCGCGCGCGACCAATTTCTGCGCGCGATCGAGATCGGCCTGCGCGATCCGTGCATCGGCTTGCGCCATCGTCACCTGCGCGCTCATCTGCCCGGTCTGCTCCGCCTGGACCGAGCGATCGATCGTCGCCAGGACCTGGCCGGCGGCGACCCAGCTGCCCTGCTCGACCAGCACGCGCGACACCATCCCGCCTTCGCCGGCGACCCCGACCGGCATCTCCCGGCGCGCGTCGAGCGTGCCGGTGGTGGTGATCTGGTTGCTGACCGGCTGGCGGCCGGGAACGACGACGGTCACCGTCGGCAGCGACGGCGGCGGGGGCGCTTCGTTTTTGCCGCGGCCGAACAGCAGCCACAGCACGACGAGCAGCGCCAGTGCGCCGATGCCGAGCGCGACCGTCCGTTTGCGCCGGCGCGGCGCGTCGACGGCATCCGCGTCGATCCCGCTTGTGTTCCACACGCGCTTGTCGATGTTCATCGTCTTCTTCGCTCACCCTCGGCGTGATGCATCACGCCGCATCGCCGACCCCACTAGCGCATTTCCCGCCGCGTCACCACGCCGGTGAGCAGCCGTGGAACATCCATGGCTGTCATCCGTCGATGGAGTGCGGACCTATCACCGAGCGAATTGAGGAGAGATGGCATGGAACGCGGTTTTCTGGGATGGATCCTGATCGGTCTCGTAGCCGGGGTCCTCGGCAAGCTGATCATGCCGGGGCGCGATCCCGGCGGGTTCATCGTCACGATCCTGCTCGGCATCGCCGGCGCCTTGCTGGCCGGCTTCGTCGGCCAGTCGATGGGTATCTATGCGCATGGGCAGCCGGTGGGATGGATCGCCGCGACGCTCGGCGCCATCGCCATCCTGATCGTCTACCGACTCGTCCTGCGCAGTCGGCAGGGGCGGTGATCGGGCACGCGGTTCAGCGGGGATGCAGGTGGCGTCGGGTGGAAGCGGAATCGGCGCTCGACCGGCGCCGGCCATAGAGGAGTTGGAACGATGTCCGTCGCCCGTTCATTCGCTGCGCTGATCGGCGCGGCGACGATGTTGCCGGCCGGCGCCGCCGCGCAGATCGCACCGCTCGCCGGCGCCAGGCTCGACGTCACCGCCGAGGGCGAAGTCAGCCGCGCGCCCGATCTCGCGACCATTTCGGCCGGGGTGGTGACGGCGGCCGCCAGCGCCAGCGCGGCGATGCGCGCCAATGCCGGGCAGATGACCGCGGCGATCGCGGCGCTCAAGCGGGCCGGGGTGGCCGATCGCGACATCCGCACTGCCTCGCTCAATCTCAGCCCGCAATATCGCTATGTCGACAATCAGCCGCCGGTGTTGACCGGTTACCAGGCGTCCAACCAGGTCGCGGTCCGGTTTCGCGATATCGCGCGGGCTGGCGCGATCCTCGATACGCTGGTCGGGCAGGGGGTCAACCAGATCAACGGTCCGGATTTTTCGGTCGATCAGCCGGACGCCGCGCTCGACGAGGCGCGCAGCCTGGCGATCGCCAAGGCGCGGGCGCGCGCCGAGCTCTATGCCCGCGCCACCAATATGCGAGTGAAACGGATCGTCTCGATCAGCGAAGCGGGCGGCTACAGCCCGCCGCCGCGTCCGATGATGGCGATGGCGATGCGCGAGAAGGCGGCGGACACGCCGATCGCGGCGGGCGAGCAGAAGCTTGGCGTCAGCGTCTCGGTCACGTTCGAGCTGGAATGAGGGATGAGCCCGTCGCGGTGTCGCCGCGACGGGCTCATGCAATCAGCGCACCCGGCCGCGCTGAATCAGATTGATGATCGCCAGCAGGATGACCGCGCCGAGGAAGGCGCTGATCAGGCCGCCCAAGGTGCCGCCGCCGAGCCGCGCGCCGAACAGGAAACCGCCGATGTACGAACCGATGATGCCGACCACGATGTTGAGGATGATGCCCTGTTGACCGTCGGTCCGCATGACGATGCTGGCGAGCCAGCCGATGACGCCGCCGATGACCAGCCAGATGATGAAATCCATGTCGTTCCTCCTCCGTTGTGGCCGGCGAGCCGTGGCATGGCGTCGACGGTCCGAGCGAGATACGCTCAGGGAACGTTTATAGTTCCTGTCGGAGAAAGGAGCGGAAGCGGCGCAGGTTCCTCGCCCCCGCGCGCGATCAGTACTTCTGCTGACGCTCGTAGAGCGATTTGTAGTGCTGGATGCGCGTCACGCGCAGGCCGGGCATGCCCGATCGATCGACCGCGCGCTGCCAGCCGGCGAATTCTTCGAGGCTGAGGCTGTAACGGTCGCACACCTCGTCGACCGAGAGCAGGCCGCCGTTGACCGCGGCGACGACTTCCGCCTTGCGCCGCACGACCCAGCGCCGCGTGTTGGGCGGAGGCAGCGAATCGAGCGTCAAGGGCTCTCCGAGCGGTCCAATCACCTGTGCCGGCCGGATTTTCTGGTTCTCGATCATCACTAACCCCAAACTCGGCCTGTCGGCCTACGGTCGCTCCCCCGTATTGCGACGTTTACCCCCCCGGCATTGAAAGAACGCTAAAACGCGAAGGTAAAGGGCGACTTCATGTTGGTTGACCCCGCCTTACCGGCGACGCGCGGATGAAAGCTGCCGGACAGCGCCGTCGCCGCTGCGGCCCAGTCGCGATCGCCCAGGATGAGGGTTGCGAGGGCGCCGGTCGGATCGCCCCGACGGCTCGGCGGTGCGCCGATCCGCGCGGCGATCGAGGCGGTGCGGCTGGCGGCCTGATGGCTGGCGGCGCCGGCGACGAGCATCGCATAGTCGAGCGCGACCGCGCGGCGACTGCCGCGCTTGGCGCCAATGATCGAAAAGCCCATCTCCATCGCCGCGGAATCCTCTCGCTTAGGATGTCGACGTAAACGGAAAGATTGAAATTACGGTAAAGCGGCGTGAACTTTTCGGCAGTGTCTCGGTTTGAATTTGCCGCATCACCGACATGGATCACTTCCCCGCGAGCATCGGGCCCAGAATGCCGAAGGCCCACTCGGAGAGAATCGCCCGGCCGACGCGATCGGGCTGGCGGTGATGGTCGGCAGAATCGCTACCGCCGTGCAGGCGGACACGCCGCAGCCTTGGGGGTATCTGATTCCTGATATTGATGCCGACACTGGCATAAGGGGTTATTGCAATGCGTATCGAGGAAATCCCTCTCGGCAAGCGCACGCAAATCCAGCCGCGCGCTTCCTGCCGTCCGCCACGTACGCGACGCGCCGGACAGGGTGTCAATGCTCGGAGACGAGAGTGATAGGCTGGGTGACCGTCGCTCGCTTGACATGGCCCTGACTGTCAAAACCCGGTCGGAATACACCTTTACGCTTTATCGTTTTGCAGATTTTCGCATCTACGTTGTCGACGCCGGTCGAATCAAGCAGGCGGCATTCAAGAAGTTGCCCTTTCTCGTCAATATCCAAACTGGCATTTGCCGTTAAGCGCCCCACAGATTTGGCACGGGAAAATGCTTCTCTAGAAACGATCACCGGAAATCCGTCCCCCGGCCCCAGCTTCTTGACTACCTCAGGAGGTAACACCCAATCGATACGTATCTTGTGCGATCCCTTGACAGGTTTTCCGTGTTCGTCGCGATTTGGATCGAATGTCCTTTTTAAGACAACAGCGCATGCACTGTTATCAAGCGTTTCGAAACCGCTAGGCGCAGTGACGATGCAATTCGAAGGCTTGCCATCTTCGCCAACATCAAAAGCGACGACGGTCTGCCCCTGTTGCCCAGCTGTCACAGCATCGATTGGATACTCCGAAGGAGTGATTAATTGGGCGGAAAGCATCGAGGGAGTTAGCACGGTAAGACCGAAATATTTGAGGTGTCTGCGAATGAACGATCTGGAAGCCATCTTCGACCATTACCGCTCCTGAAATAGGACCGCAACCGGGGCGCTAGCTGCGTCCCGCCAGCGACAAAATTCAAACTGCAACACTAAGAACTTTCGCTCGCCTTGGCCGGCGGGCCGATCGCCGCTATGCGCTCGGCGATGGCGACCGCTTCCCCCACCCCCGATTTCCAGCTCGCCCGCCCCGCGCGCCAGGCGCGGATCGTCGTCGCGATGTCGGGCGGGGTCGACAGTTCGGTGGTCGCGGCGCTGGCGCAGGCGAGCGGGGCGGAGACGATCGGCGTCACGCTCCAGCTCTACGATCATGGCGCGGCCACCGGGCGGAGCGGCAGCTGCTGCGCGGGACAGGACATCAAGGACGCGCGCGCCGTCGCCGATCGGCTCGGCATCGCGCATTACGTGTTCGATTACGCCAGCCGGTTCCGCGCCGGCGTGATCGATCGCTTCGCCGACGATTATGTCGCAG
>CAXSHP010000084.1:7428-10469 GCA_964236935.1 uncultured Sphingomonadaceae bacterium | reverse complement strand
CGTGCTGCGCGCGAGCGAGGCGTTCGGCGTCGATCTTACGCTGCGCCACCTGTTCCAGGCGCCGACGGTGCGTCAGCTCGCGGTGCTGATCGAGGATCTGGTGATGCGGATGATCGACGCGATGAGCGACGACGAGGCGCGGCAGCGCGCGGCCGAGTAAGGAGCCCGTCATGGCGACGTCACCCGCGACCCCGGACCTGTCCCAGGACCCGAGCCTCAGCCTGTTCCAGCTGCTCGACCCGGCGGTGCATGCCGATCCCTATCCCTTCTATCGGCGGCTGCGTGAGCGGTCCCCGGTCCATTGGGATCCGTTCATGCACACCTGGGTGGTGACACGGTATGAGGACGTGCTCGCCGTGCTCCAGACCTTCTCCGCCGATCGCACGCCCAATCCCGCGCAGATGGCGGCGCTCGGCCTGCCCGGGCTCGGGCCGATCGCCGACGTGATGCAGCGCCAGATGCTGTTCCTCGACGCACCGGCGCACACCCGCCTGCGCAAGCTCTGCTCGAGCGCGTTCACCCCGCGCCGGGTCGAGGCGATGGAGGAGCAGATTCAGTCGATCGCCGAGAGCCTCATCGCCGTCCTTTACCGCGACCCGTCCGGCCCGGCGCACCTGTTCACCGGCGACAGCCTGTTCCCCGGTGGCGTGGGCCGGACTACGTCGCCGGCTGCTTTCAACAGCCTGATCGACGACGTCGCGGCGAGCGGGCGGATGGACGTCGTCGCCGATTTCGCCGAGCCGTTCCCCGCGATCGTCACCGCCGGCCTGCTCGGCGTGCCGCTCAAGGATCATCGCCAGCTCAAGGCCTGGTCGGCCGATTTCGCCGAGATGCTCGGCAATTTCCAGCACAACCCCGAACGCGTCGGCAAGGTGATGGAGAGCGTCGAGCAGATGACCGCTTATTTCCGCGAGGTCATCCGCGAGCAGCAGGATGCGCCGCGCGACGGGCTGATCGGATCGCTGATGCTCGCCGAGGTCGACGGGCAGCGGCTGAGCGAGGACGAGGTGATCGCGAACACCATCGTCACGATGGTCGGCGGGCAGGAAACGACCACCAACCTGATCGGCAGCGGCCTGCTCACGCTGATCCGGCAGCCCGACAGGCTCGCGCAGCTGCGCGACGATCCGGCGATCGTCCGCAGCGCGGTCGAGGAGCTGCTGCGCTATGAGTCGCCGAGCCAGCATACCGCGCGGATCGCGCCCGCCGACACGATGATCGGCGGCAAGCTCATCAAGCAAGGCGCCGCGGTGATGGCGGTGATGGCCGCGGGCAATCGCGATCCCGAGCGCTTTCCCGATCCCGACCGGCTCGATCTGCTGCGTGAGGACAATCGCCATCTCGCATTCGGCTGGTCCGCGCATTTCTGCTTCGGCGCGCCGCTCGCGCGGATGGAGGGGCGCATCGCCTTCACCGCTTTGTTGCGCCGCCTCGGCGAGCTCGCGCTCGACAGCGACAAGCTCGCGTGGCGCACCAATTCGGGCCTGCGCGGATTGAAGGCGCTGCCGGTCCGCTTCACGGTCGAGGCTAAGGCGTGACCGTCCAGCCGACGATGTCGGACGCCAAGCGCGAGCTGATGGCGCAGATGCTGCGCGGCAAGGCCAATCCGCGTCCCGAGCAGACCAATGCGATCGCGCGCCGTCCGGCCGGCGCGATCGTGCCGCTGTCGGCCGCGCAACGCCAGGTCTGGCTCCACGTGAGCATGGCGCCCGATGTGCCGCTCTACAACGAATCGATCACGATCCATCGGCTGGGCAGCTTCGATCTCGCGGCGATGGCGGCGAGCCTGCAGGAGATCCTGCGTCGCCACGAGATCTGGCGCACCAGCTTCGCGCTCGACGGCGCCGAGCCGATCCAGATCGTCCATCCGGAGGTGCCGCTCGCGCTGCCCGTCGACGATGTCGGCCACTTGCCCTATGGCGAGCGCGACGCCGCCGCTTTGGCGATCGGCACGGCCGATGCGATCCTGCCGATCGATCTCGCCACCGCGCCGTTGTTCCGTGCGCGGATCGTCAAGCTCGCGGACGAGGAGCATCGGCTCTATCTCACGCTCCACCACATCATCTTCGACGGCGTCGCGATCTATCGCGTGATCGTGCCCGAGCTGGCCGCGCTGTACGAGGCCTTCTCGCACGGGCGCCCGTCGCCGCTGCCGCCAACCACGCTCGGCTACGGCGATTATGCGGTGTGGCAGCGCGACTATCTCGCGAGCCCGGCGATCCAGGGCCAGATCGATTACTGGCGCCGCACGCTCGCCGATGCGCCGCCTAAGCTCGAGCTGGTCGGCGATCGCGCCAAGCCGCCGGTGGCGACCCATGCGGGGTCGATGGAGAATTTCGCGATTCCCTTGGAGCTGACCGAACGGCTCAAGGCGTTCAGCCGCGCGCGCGGGGTGACGCTCTACATGACGCTCCTCGCCGGCTTCAAGGCGATGCTCCACCGCTATTCGGGCGAGGAGGACATCGTCGTCGGCGGGGTTACCGACCTGCGCCGCCGCCCCGAGCTCGAGCGCGTCGTCGGCTATTTCCTCAACACCATGGCGCTGCGCTCGCAGCCGGTCGGTGAACTGACCTTCGCGAAGTATCTGACGCAAGTGCGCGACATGATGCTCGGCGCCTTGGGCGCGAGCGAAGTGCCGTTCGACGAGGTCGTCCGCGCGCTCAACGTACGCCGTACGCCGGGCACGCATCCCTTGTTCAACATATTGTTCTCGGTCGAGCCGCCGGTCGAGCCGTTTCCCGACGGCTGGGACCTGACCCAGATGGACGTCGTGGTCGGCGGCGCCAAGTTCGATCTCTACCTCGAACTGGACGAGCGCCCCGAGGGCATGGTCGGGCGCTTCCTCTACAGCACCGAGCTGTTCGATCCGGAGACGATCCGCCGGATGAGCGGCCATTGGCTGACGTTGCTCGAGGCGGTCGTCGCCGATCCCGACCGGCGGCTCGACGATCTGCCGCTGATGACCGGGGCCGAAGCCTCCGCGCTCGCCGGCTGGAACGATACGGCCCGCGCGCTGCCGCCGCTGCTGCTGCCCGATGCGA
>CAXSHP010000084.1:0-7418 GCA_964236935.1 uncultured Sphingomonadaceae bacterium | reverse complement strand
GCCGCACAGGCGCTGGCGACGCCGGATGCTACCGCGATCCGCTTCGGCGAACGGCGCTGGAGCTATGCCGAGCTCGATGCGCAGGCCGATCGCATCGCGGCGCGGCTCGGCGCGGCAGAAGTCGCGAAGGGCGCGCTGGTCGCGGTCCACCTCGAGCGCTCGCCCGAGATGGTCGCCGGGCTGATCGGCATCCTGCGCGCCGGCGCCGCTTATCTCCCGCTCGACCCGCATTTCCCGCGCGCGCGGCTCGACCAGATCGTCGGGGATGCGCAGCCGAGCGCGCTGCTGACCGAACACAGCCTGTTCGGCGCGCTGCCGATGGCCGGGCTGCCGGTGGTGTTGGCCGACGATACGGCCGATGCCGGGGCGTTTGCGCCAGTCCCGATCGCGGGCGACGATCTTGCCTACGTCCTCTACACCTCGGGCTCGACCGGCCGGCCCAAGGGCGTCGAGATCGAGCATCGCGCGCTGATCAATTTGCTTGCCTCGATGCGCGACACGCCCGGCTTCACCGCTAAGGATGCGCTGCTGGCGGTGACGACCTTGTCGTTCGACATCGCCGCGCTCGAGCTGTTCCTGCCGCTGCTCAGCGGCGGGACGCTGATTCTCGTGCCGGGTGACGTCGCCCGCGATCCGGCGCGGCTCGCCGAACTCGTGCAAACGTCGCAGCCCAGCTTGATGCAGGCCACGCCCGCGACCTGGCGCGCCTTGATCGAGGCGGGCTGGGCAGGGGACGCCGGGCTCACGATCCTGTGCGGCGGCGAGGGGCTGCCGCGCGCGCTGGCCGACCAGTTGCTCCAGCGATCGGCCGCTTTGTGGAACGTCTATGGCCCGACCGAGACGACGATCTGGTCGACGCTCGCGCAGGTCGCGCCCGAGCCGGGCCCGGTCCCGATCGGCCACCCGATCGCCAACACCAGCGCCTACGTGCTCGGCGCCAACGGCCATCCCGTCCCGCCCGGTGTGATCGGCGAGCTCCATATCGGCGGGGCCGGGCTCGCGCGGGGTTATCGCCATCGCCCCGATCTCACCGCCGAGCGCTTCGGCGAGCAGCCGTTCGCGCCGGGCGAGCGGCTCTACCGCACCGGAGATCTCGCGCGGCAACGCGCCGACGGCGCCTTGTTCTGTCTCGGCCGGACCGACAATGACGAGAAGATCCGCGGTTTCCGTGTCGCGGTCGAGGAGATCGAGGGCGCGCTGTCGCGCCACCCCGCGATCGCCGCCGCCGCGGTGAGGAGTTGGCCCGATCCCTCGGGCGAACGCGCGCTGGCCGCTTATCTCGTCGCGCGGCGCGAGGATCTCCCGTCGACGGCGGCGCTGCGCGAGCAGCTTGCCGCATCGCTCCCCGATTATATGGTGCCGTCGCGCTTTATCTATCTGCCGGCGCTGCCGATGACGCCCAACGCCAAGGTCGACCGCAAGGCGCTGCCCGAGCCGGCCGACATGGCCGCGCCGGCCGAACTCGTCCCGCCGGCGAACGCGGCCGAGGAGCGCCTCGCCGGCCTGTGGCGCGAGATCCTCGGCGTCGCGGCGATCGGGCGGCACGACAGCTTCTTCGATCTCGGCGGCCACTCGTTGCTCGTCGCCCGCCTGCTGCGCCGGGTCGAGGCCGATTATGGCCGCACGCTCAGCATGGCCGATTTCTTCCGCGCGCACCGGCTCGACGAGATGACGCGCCGGCTCGACGAGGATCGTCCGGTCGATACCATGGGCGCGGTCCCGATCCAGCCGCTCGGCTGGCGGCCGCCGTTGCTGTGGCTCGAGGCGGGGCCGACCTTCCTGCCGCTTGCGCAGCAGCTGGGGATGGACCAGCCGTTCCTCGGCGTGGCGGTCGATCAGATGCTCGCGCGCGAGGCGGGACGCGAGAATGACTTCGCCGCGTTCGCGCGCCACACCGTGGAGATGATCCGCGCGATCCGCCCGCGCGGCCCTTATTATATAGCCGGCTGGTGCACCGCCGGGATCCTCGCGTTCGAGGTCGCGGCGCAGCTGCGCGCGGCGGGGGAGGAGGTGCCGCTGCTGCTGCTCGCGCATGCGGTCAACCCGACCGAGTTCGAACGGATCGGGCCGCTGCGGCTGCGGCTGAGCAAGCTGCGCTTCCATCTCGGCCAGCTGCTGCGCCAACCCGCCGCCGAACGCGCGCGCTACCTGCGCGAGCGCGTGCGCGGCGTCATCGACGATCTCGGCTCCACGCGGCTCGAAGACGGGCTCGACGTACCGAATACGCTGCGCGCCGCGCTCGATCGCGCCGCCTACGATTATCGGCCGCCTGCCTATGACGGCGATGTCGCGCTGTTCCAGCCGGAAGAGCGTGCGGCCGTGCTCGACGCGCGTCCCGGCTGGGCGCGGGTAACCCGCGGCACGCTGAGCGTCTACGAGATCGCCGGCGGGCACAGCACGATGCTCCAGCTTCCTCACGTCCGTGATCTCGCCGCGCAGATGCGCACGGCGTTGCTCGCCGCCCAGGACGGCGCGGAGCGCGGCACCCGCGCCGCCGCCTGACCGTGCTCGACATTCGGCTGTTCGAGCTCGATCTGCCGGAGCACGACCTGCTCGGCTTGCTCGATCCGGCGGAACGCGAACGGGCGGCGCGCTTTCGTTCCGAGCGCGATCGACAGCGCTTCGTCGCGCGGCGGGGGCAATTGCGGGTCCTAATCGGCGCAGAACTCGATCGCGCGCCGGAAGAGATCGCGTTCGATTACAACGCCTTCGGCAAGCCGGCGGTGCGCGGAGGCGGCGGCCTTTGCTTCAGCGTCTCGAGTTCCGGTTCGCTCGGGCTGTGTGTGATCGCCCATGGCGTCGAAGTCGGTTGCGATATCGAGCGCCGCGATCCGGCGCTCGCCGACCGCGCGACGGCCGAGCGCCTGTTCGCGCCGGGCGAACGACGCGCGCTCGATCGCTTGTCCCCCGAGCAATGGCTCGAAGGCTTCTTCAATTGCTGGACGCGCAAGGAGGCGTTCGTGAAGGCGCTCGGGCGGGGCATGTCGCATCCGCTCGACAGCTTCGTGGTCTCGCTCGATGCGGACGCCGCTCTGCTGTCGCCGCGTCGGGATTGCGTGATGCGCGCCTTCGAGCCGGTTCCTGGCTATCAAGCCGCCGTGGTTATGCTAACCGGCACGCCGCAGACGCTCTTCGTCGCCCCGGCGAAAGCCGGGGTCCACGGACGGCGTCCGGCTGCAGTTTCGGCTGTGCCGTAACCATGGATCCCGGCTTTCGCCGGGATGACGGTGGAGTCATGGGCGGAATCGCACATTGATCATGGAACATTATGACGCGATCGTGCTCGGCGCCGGCGGGGCGGGGCTGATGTGTGCCGCGGTCGCCGGCCAGCGCGGGCGCCGCGTGCTGCTGATCGATCATGCCGACCAGCCGGGCAGGAAGATCCTCATATCGGGCGGCGGTCGCTGCAATTTCACCAACGCCGGTGCCGAACCCGCCCGCTATCTCTCCGCCAACCCCCGTTATGCGGTGTCGGCGTTGAGCCGCTATACCCCAGCGGATTTCATCGCGCTGGTCGATCGTCACGGCATTGCCTGGCACGAAAAGACGCTCGGGCAATTGTTCTGCGACGGCTCCGCCCGACAGATCGTCGCGATGCTGCTCGAGGAATGCGCGAAGGGGCAGGTCGAACTCGCGCTCGGCCGCCCCGTCGGCGAGATCGGCCATGCCGACGGCCGCTATCGCGTCGGCCGGGCGACCGCTTCCGCGCTGGTGATCGCCACCGGCGGCCCTTCGATTCCCAAGATGGGCGCGACCGGCTTCGCTTACGAGCTCGCCCGGCGCTTCGGCCTCAAGGTGGTCGAGCCCCGCCCGGCGCTCGTCCCGCTGACGCTCAACGGCGACGAGGCGCTGTTCCGCTCGCTCGCCGGGGTTTCAGTCGAGGTCGTGGCGCGCTGCGGCAAGAGCGCGTTCCGCGAGGGGGCGCTGTTCACCCATCGCGGGCTGTCCGGCCCGGCGATCCTGCAGATCTCGTCCTACTGGCGCCACGGCCAGCAGATCGGCATCGATTTCCTTCCCGCGCTCGCGCCCGACTGGCTGGTCGCGGCGAAACAGGCGAAGCCCCGCTCGACCGTCCGCTCGCTGCTTCAGGCTATGCTGCCCGATCGGCTCGCCGAAGCGCTTGCCGGTCGGCTTGCGCTCGGCGGCGAGCTCGCGAACCTGCCCGACCGCAAGCTCGACGAAGCAGGCCGCCAGCTGTCCGATTGGCGCTTCGCCCCCAACGGCACCGAAGGCTTCGCCAAGGCCGAGGTGACCGCCGGCGGGATCGGCACCGATGGTCTGTCCTCGCGGACGATGGAGACGAAGCGCGTGCCTGGCCTGTATGCCATCGGCGAGGCGGTCGACGTCACCGGCTGGCTCGGCGGCTATAATTTCCAGTGGGCGTGGGCGAGCGGCTGGGCGGCGGGGCAAGTCCTTTAGCCCGGCCTTGTTTCGCGGCGCGGAGTCGCCACTTTCCCATCTTGTCATGAGGAAAACAGCGTGAGCGTGGCGTTTCGCCGGGAAAGCGATGAGGAGCATAAGGAGCCCCGCTTCGAGCTGCCGATCCCGCCTGGCCCGAATCTGGTGACCCGGCACGGTCTCGCGCAGATCGAGGCGCGCGTCGCCGCACTCGAGGGGGCGGCAGACCAGGATGACGCCGCGAAGCGCGATCTGCGCTATTGGCGCACACGGCTCGCCACCGCCCGGCTCGCACCTCCGCCGCCGGCCGGCGAGGCTGCGTTCGGCGCGCGGGTCGGCTTCCGTCTCAACGGGGCGGCGCGCACGATCGATATCGTCGGCGACGACGAGGCCGATCCGGCGAACGGCCGGCTCGCTTTCTCCGCGCCGCTCGCGCGGGCGCTGATCGGCGCGGGCGTCGGCGATCTCGTCGATTTCGGCGGCAAGGCCGATGCGATCGAGATCCTCAGCCTATCCGTGATCGGGGATGCGTGATGGGCGAACGGTTCGAGCGTCACCGCCAGCCCTGGACGAGCGACGAGATCCAGAAGCTGCACACCCTGGCGAAGAAGGGCATGGCGCTGAAAGCGATCGCCAAGGCGCTCACCCGCAGCGAGGAATCGGTTAAGGATCGCGCCAAGCTGGATGGCCTAGGTATCGCCCGTCTGCGCTGACCGGTGGAGCGCTGCTTCGAGAATGCCGCACCAGCGCAGGATCCCGGCCGCGCTCGCCAGATGATCCTGCCGCACCTCGATCTCGGCATAGGGCAGCCCGGCCGGGAAAGCGTGGCGGGGGACGGTATGATCGGTCCCGTCCATCCGGTACGGCTCGTTATCGCCGACCGTGAGTGCGGGTTCGGCGCTCAACCGCTGGAGCAAGGTCTCGGCGAATGTCGTGTCGCCGCCGTCGTACAACACTCCGACATCCCATGGCCGATCGACCCCGTTCATCCGTGGCGTGAAGCTGTGCAGCGAGACCAGGATGGTTTGCTCGCTCGCAGCCTTGCGCCGTTCGAGCTCGGCGCCGATCGCATCCTGGTAGGGCGCGTGAATGCCCGCGATACGCGCCTCGCGCTCGGCCGAGGTGAGTCCCCGGTTGCCGGGGATGACGCTGCCGTCGCTGGTTTCGGGCATTGCGTCGGCCGCCGCGGGCGCGCGGTTGCAATCGATCACCAGCCGCGAGAAAGCCTGGCGCACGAACACCGCGTCGAGCGCGCTCGCCAGCCGCTGGCCGAGCGCGGCGGTGCCGATGTCCCAGGCGATGTGGCGGGTGCGATCCGCGGCTTCGAGGCCGAGCGTGCCGAGCCGCCGGGGAATCGAATTCCCGGCATGATCGCCGATCAAAAGGAACGGGGAGCTTCCGCGCGGGTTCTCGACTATGACAGGTGACGGATCGTCCAAGGCCAGCAGGCCGTTCGATGTCGCAACCACGCCGAGCTGACCCCTTCCATGCCGTTCCTCACCATATCGCACGTCACGGCCTATTCCTATCGCCAGCCGGTCTCGTTCGGCGAGCATCGGATCATGGTACGCCCGCGCGAAAGCTACGATCAGCGGCTGATCGAGGCGGAATTGGCGATCGATCCCCCGCCGGCGGGGCTGCGCTGGCTGCACGACGTGTTCGGCAATTCCGTCGCGGTCGCGCGGTTCGATCGCCGCGCCGACGCGCTGGTGATCGGCAGCCGGGTGCGGCTCGAGCACAATCCGGTCGTTCACGACGCGCTGGCCGTCGAGGATTATGCGCGCCACTACCCGTTCACTTATTCGTCCGAGGACATGCCCGATCTGCTGCGCTCGATCGAACGCCAGCACCTCGATCCGCATCGCATCGTCGATGGCTGGGCGCGCGGCTCCGTGACGACAGCCGGACCGATACGGTCGCGATGCTCGCCGAGATGACCGCGACGATTCGCCGCGAATTCACTTATGTGCCGCGTCACGAGCAGGGCACGCAGACCCCCGTCGAGACGCTGCAGAAGCGCCAGGGGACGTGCCGCGACTATGCCGTGCTGATGATGGAAGCGGCGCGCGCGCTCGGTCTCGCCGCACGTTTCGTCTCCGGCTATGTCTACAATCCGGCACGGCGGGACAGCCGCGTCGGCGGCGGCAATACCCATGCGTGGGTGCGTATCTTCCTGCCCGGCTCGGGCTGGGTCGAGTTCGATCCGACCAATGGCATCGTCGGTAACAGCGGGTTGATCCGCGTCGCCGTCGCCCGGGATCCGTATCAAGCCGTGCCGATCTCGGGGACCTGGTCGGGGTTCCCGTCGAGCAGCAGCGGCATGACCGTCAAGATCGAGATCACGCTCGACGAGCCGATTGTGCGCGTGCGCGGGCTCGCCGCTCAGCAAAGAGGTTAGTTCAAATGCTTATCCGTGCCGGCTACCAGATCAGTTTCGCGGTCGATCAACCGACGCCGATGATGGCGCTGCTCAGCATCCATCCGTCGCGCAACAAGGATCTCAAGACCCCGCATCGCATCCTCGCGACCCCCGAGGTGCCGATCTACGATTATGTCGACGCGTTCGGGAATGTCTGCACCCGGCTGACCGTGCCGCCGGGCGGCGTCACGCTGTCGGTCGATTTCGTGGTCGAGGACAGCGGCCAGACCGATGTCTATGCCCCGCATGCGCGCCAGCATCCGATCGAGGAGCTGCCCGACGAGCCGTCGCGCTGAGAGCACGAGGCGGCGAGGGTGGGATTCGAACCCACGGAGCGGTCTCCCGCTCGGACGCTTTCAAGGCGTCTGCACTCGTCCACTATGCGACCCCGCCCGGGGAACGAGCCTAGTGGCAGGCTGGACAGGTGCGTGCCGTTGTCGTGACAGAACCCGGTGGCCCCGACGTCCTCCGGGTCCAGGACACCCCGACGCCGGAGCCCGGGCCGGGCGAGGTGCTCGTCGACGTCGTCGCCGCCGGGGTGAACCGGGCCGACCTGATGCAGCGCGAGGGGCACTACCCACCGCCGCCGGGGGCGAGCGAG
>CAXSHP010000083.1:0-10489 GCA_964236935.1 uncultured Sphingomonadaceae bacterium | reverse complement strand
GGACGTTGAGCGCGAGCGTCGCCCGGCTGCGCCACTGCGCGAGCACCGATAGCCGGCCGTAAGCGGCGCTGCCCGGCGGTGCGACGATGCGCTGGGCGACCTCCTTCTGGAACATCAGGCTGAGCGACGCCCACCACGGCGGCCAGGCCGGGCCGGTCAGCCAACGGACGAGCAAGGCGGTGCCGACGTTATAGGGCAGGTTGGCGACGACATGCGCGCCCGTGCCGGCCGCCGCCGCCTCGTCCATCGCCAGCGCATCGCCTTCGATCACGCGCAGCCGGCCGGGTGCGGCGTCCGCCAGTTCCGCAAGCGCAGGCAGGCAGCGCCGGTCGCGCTCGACCGCGATGACCTCGGCACCGGCCCGCAGCAATGCACGGGTGAGGCCGCCCGGACCCGGGCCGACCTCGTAGACGCGCTGCCCGGCGAGAGGGCCGGGCACGCGCGCGATGCGATCGAGCAATTGCTCGTCGAGGAGGAAGTTCTGGCCGAGCGCCTTGCTCGCGGCGAGCCCGTGGCGCGCGATCACCTCGCGCAGCGGGGGCAGCGCGTCGAGTACGGTCACGAGGCTAGAGCCTGATCGTTTGAGGTGGAAGCGCTGCGCGCTTCTGCCGATGGCGTGAATCAGGCTCTATCAATGGTCGAGGCCTTGATTCACGATCCAGGCTGATTCAGCCTGGATCGATCAAGGTCTAGCGCGCGGCGCCTCGCGCAATCGGCGGCCATCGCGATCGCGGCGATCATCGCGCCCGGATCGGCGCGGCCCTGCCCGGCGATGTCGAACGCCGTGCCATGATCGGGCGAGGTGCGCACGATCGGCAGGCCGAGCGTCATGTTGACGCCGTCGTCGAAGTGGATCGTCTTGAGCGGGATCAGCGCCTGATCGTGATAGAGGCAGATCGCCGCATCGTAAGCCGCGCGCGCGCGGGGATGGAACATCGTATCGGGGGCGTGCGGGCCGGATACGTCGATCCCTTCGGCGCGCAGCAGCTCGATCGCGGGGATGACGAACTCGATCTCCTCGCGTCCGAGCGAGCCGCTCTCGCCCGCGTGGGGATTGAACCCGGCGACGGCGAGGCGTGGCGCCGCGATCCCGAAATCGCGCTGCAGCCCGCGCGCGGTCGTCCGCCCGCACGCCGCGATGAGCTCGATCGACAGCAGTCCGGGAACGTCCGCGAGCGCGACATGCGTCGTCACCGGCACGGTCTTGAGCGTCGGGCCGGCGAGCATCATCGCGACATTGCCGGGCGCGACGCCGCAGCGTTCGGCGATGAACTCGGTCTGGCCCGGATGGGTGAAGCCGATCGCATAGAGATCGGCCTTCGCCACCGGCCCGGTGACCAAAGCGCTTGCGGAGCCGGTCCGCGCCAGCCCGAAGGCGAGCTCGAGCGCGTCGAGCGAGCAGCGCGTGCCTGGAACGTTCGGCTCGCCCGGGCGGATCTCCCCGGCGTCCTCGACCTCGATCACCGGGAGCGCGTCGGCGAAATGGTGCGCCGCCGCGGCGGGATCGTCGATCCGCACGACCGGACCCGCCCACACCGCCTCGACCGAGCGGATGTCGCCGACCGCGAAGAAGGGCGACAGGCCGCGCGCGCGGCGCGCCTCCCACGCCTTGGCGACGACCTCGGGGCCGATCCCCGCCGGATCGCCGAGCGCTACGGCCAGAGGGTTCAGCGCCCCGCTCCGCTCAGCGATAGTCGACCACGGCGTCGCGCCGCAGATCGCGCAGATAGCGCTGGGCGCGGCGGTTGACGCGTTCCTCCTCCATCTGCGCATAGATCTGATCGAACGACGGGCCGCCCGTCACCTGGGGATCGTCGCGGCCGCACAGGACGAGCACGCGCACGCCCTCGGTGAGCGAGCCGAACGGCGGCGTCGACTGGCCGATCGACAGCTTGAGCAGCATCTGCTGGACTGCGGGGGGCAGATCGCGCACGCGGACCTGATCGTTCTCGACCACCTCGGCCTTGACGCCGGCGGCGACGCTTTCCGCCGCGCCGCAGCCGGCCATCGAGCGCGTCGCCGCGGCCAGCGCCTCGATCTTGGGCGCGACCTGCGACTGGATCGCGCCGGTGGGGAAATTCAGCGAAATCTGCTTGAGGCTGAGCACGGCATCGCGCGGATCGGCGGTGAGCACCTGGCGCTGGTCGAGCATCGCGACGATCGAATAACCGCCGGGCACCGCGATCGGCGCGCTGATCTGGCCGATCTCGAGCGTTCGCAGCGCGGCCGTGAGCGGATCGGGCAGCTGCTCGGCGCGGACCCAGCCGAGATCGCCGCCGACCGCCGCGGTCGACGCCTCGGAATATTGGCGCGCATAAGCGACGAACGAGGCGCCTTTGCGGATCTGATCGACGATCTGCGCGGCATTGGCCGAGACCGCCGCCGAACTTTCCGGAGTGGCCGAGAGGAAGATCTCGCCGACGCGATATTCCTTGGCGCCCTTCGATGCATTGAGGCGATCGATCACCGCCTTGACCTCGTCGTCGCCGACATTGATGAACGGCTCGACCTGCCGGCTGAGCAGCCGCCGCCAGGCGAGCTCGCCCTCGATCTGGCGCTTGATCGACGCCGCGGACGTTCCGTTCTGCGACAGGAAAGCGGCGAAATCGGCGGGCTTGCGCTTGAAGTTGGAAGAGACCCGATTGAACGTCTGTTCGATCTCGTCGTCCGAGACGACGATGTCGTGCGCCTTGGCTTCCTGGATCTGCAGCGTCTCGTCGATCAGGTTGCGCAGCACCTGGAGCTTGAGGCGATCGCGCTCGGCATCCTCGATCTTGCCGCCGTTGGCGAGGAGCACCAGCTGGAGCCGGCTGTCGACATCGGTATCGGTGACGATCGCGCCGTTGACGATCGCGGTGGCCTTGTGGAGCGTCGGATCGTTCGTGCCGAAGATCGTCATGTCGGACGGCAGGTTGAGCGCATCGGAGCTGGGCGGCGGCGCGTCGTCGGCATCCTGTGCCATCGCCGACGAGGCGAGCAACGGTAAGGCGATACAGCAGATTGCCCTCGCCAGTCGTGACTTCACCATTCCCGCTCCCGCTTGCTCTGTCCAGCGCCCGTGGCGACGCGTCCGCACCGTTGGCACGCCCAGCCTGAACGCCCGCTTAGCCGCCGAGATTGCGAAGCGCCAGCCGCAACTGGAAGGTGTTGCCGCGCCGGGCATCGCCGTTCTGATCGTAGTCGCGTCGCCAGGTCACGCCCAATTCGAAGCAGTCGTCCTGATAGTCCACGCCGATCCGATGACGCACCGGCTCGTATCCGTCCGCCGCCGACAGCGGATCCTCGTCGCGGTCGGTGAGATCGATGATCGTCGAGCCGAACAGCGACCAATGCTTGGCGAAGTGGATGCGTCCGGCGAATCGCAGCTCCTCGCGATCGCGCAGGTCCTCGAGCGACGGGACGATGTTGCGGTTGAGCTTCAGATAGCCGGCCTGGACGTAGGTCTCGGTCGATCCCACCGTCGCGTCGATCTCGTTGCGGCGGATCGCGAGGCTGTCCTTGTCGAGCCGGAAGCGCTGGGTGATGCTGACGAAGCGGCCGTAGGCGAGCGTGGTCCGTCCGACGATGTCGGAATGGCGGCTGGTCAGCCCGGTGCCGACCGGAAACAGGCTCGGCTTGCGCGTCAGGCGATAGCTCTGGCCGAGCGTGGTGCGCAGCGAGAAGCGCGGGAGATCGAGCGCATATTCGACGCCGTAGGTCATGCGCGTGCCGTCTTCCCAGCGATCGTAGCCGGAGAAGCGATTGAGCGCGAACAGGTTCGAATCCTCGAGATCGATCGCGCGGGCATCCTCGTTCGGCAGCTCGACGTTGCGGGTCGGCGGCGAGGCGACGATCTGGACCCGTGGCGTGATCCGCTGCGTCCCGCCGAGAAAGGCGCCGACGAACGGCCAGCGCACATCCACCGCGCCGGCGGCGATGCCGCGCGTGTGCCAGCCGTCCTCACCGCGATAGGACGGCGTCGGCGTGCTGGCGGAATCGTCGCTGTGATAGACATCGCCGCGCAGATAGCCGGTGAAGGTCACCTCCTGGCCGAGCGGCGTGATCCGGCGGACATCCCAGCGCGCGCCGGCGAACGCGCGCTGGGTGTCCTGGCCCGAGGTGCGCACGATCGACAGGCTGTTCGCCTGCAGCTCGATCCTGCCGCCGGCGATCGGCCCGTCGAGCCGCCTGCGATAGTCGATCTCGGGCAGGACGATCGGCGTATCGCCGTGCCGGTCGGTGCTGCGCAGGCCCTGGAACGCCCAGCCGGCGATCGACAGATAGGAGCTGTCGTCGATCCGCTCGGCCTGGATCACGCTGCGCAGCCGATCGTCGAACGAAATGTCGTAGCGACGCAGGAAGGTGCGGTCGCTGACCAGCCGGATCGAGCTGGTCAGCGTCCAATGGGGGCTGAGCTGGAACTGGCCGTTGGCGTCGAAATAGCCGCGGAAATCGCGATCGCCCGGCCCGATCGGCGTCGACACGACTGTCCGGCGCGTGCTGTAGGTGCCGTAGCCGCTGACCTGGAAGGCGCCGCTGCCGGTCAGCTGGCGATAACGCCCCTCGATCGCGGGCAGGACCTTGGAATAGACATGCGGCGTCAGCGTCAGATCGCGGTCGGGTCCGATCTGCCACAGCACCGGGGTGGCGAGCTCGAACCCGTTGGTCCTGCTGTATCTGAACTCCGGCATCAACAGCCCGGTCGAGCCGTTGCCCGAGCCGTCGGGGTGCGACAGCCCCGGCAAGGCGATCAGCGGCAAGCCGAACAGGTGGAGCGTGGCGCCCTTGTAGCTGATGCGATGGCGTCCGGGATCGTAGACCACCCGGACCGCGGTGACCTTCCACACCGGTTCCTTCGGGCAGCCATCGTCGCCGACGACGGGGCAGGGGGAATATGCGGCGTGATCGAGCGTGGTGATGCCGTCGCGCCGCACGCCGTGCCGCGCCGCGATCCGCCCGCCGTCCTCGAGCACGACGAGCAGATTCTCGACCACGCCGTCCTTGAGCGTATCGGTCAGATCGACGCTGTCGCCGTAGGCGGTGTCGCCCTGCGGGCTGGTGATCGCGACATTGCCCTCGGCGCGGACCTTGCCCGAGGCGCGGTCCCAGTTCACCTTGTCGGCGCGCAGGCGATAGCCGGCGCGGGTCATCCGCACGTCGCCCGCGGCGGTGACGGTGTTCGCCTTGCTGTCGTAGAACAGTTCGCCCGCGGCGAAGCCGACCTCGTCCTCGCCGAGCGGCGCGGTCGTCGAGGTCTCGGGCGGCGCGACGGGCGCCTCGTTGGGCCGCGAGAAGCTCGGCGATTCCTGCGCCAGGGCCGGGTCTGCTCCCAGCACGGCGACGGAGACGGCGGCGAGCCAGTTCAGCCGATAGATCGTCACGTCACCCCGCACCGCCGATGATGGCGTCCGCCGCCTATCCCACCACGGGCGCGGCTGCAATCACACGCTTTGCCTGCCGCCTCGGCCCGCCTAAAGGACAGTGAACTTCCCGGAAGGCATTCGCTCATGCAGGTTCGTTTCGTCGATCGCCGCCCCGAGGGGGCTTATGCGCTGGCCGTCGCTTTCGCCGGCGGCGCGCCTTTGTCCGAACGTCTCGCCGCGCTCGATCCGGCGATTGCCGGAATCGCCGGGCGGACCGCCGCCGCGACGCGGTTCGAAGGCGAGGCGGGCAGCCTGGTCGAGCTGTTCGTCGCCGAGGGCGAGGGCGCGCGCCGCGTGCTGCTCGCCGGAATCGGCAGTGCGACGTCGAACGGAGCGTTCGAGAAGCTCGGCGCGACCTTGGTCGCGCGCCTGCTGGCCTCGGGCGAGGTGCGGCTGGTGATCGATCTGGCCGGGACCCCGGCGGCGAATGCGGAAGCCGCCGCCAAGGTCGCGTACGGCGCGGTGCTGCGCGCGTGGCGGCACGACGTCTACCGCACCAAGCTGCCCGCCAAGCAGAAGCCGAGCCTGACCGAGCTCGTCATCGTCGGCGGCGGGGCGGATGCCGCCGCGGCCTGGGCGCCGCTCGCCAAGGTCGCCGACGGCGTGATGTTCACGCGCACGCTGGTGGCGGAGCCGGCCAATATCCTGTTCCCCGAAAGCTTCGTCGAGCGCTGCCAGGCGCTGCGCGAGCTCGGCGTCGAGATCGAGGTGCTCGACGAGCCGGCGATGCGCGCGGCAGGGATGGGTGCGCTGCTCGGCGTCGCGCAGGGCTCGGTGCGGGCGCCGCGGCTGCTGGTGATGCGCTGGGCGGGCGCCGAGGGCGATCCGCTCGTGCTCGTCGGCAAGGGCGTGACGTTCGACACCGGCGGCATCTCGATCAAGCCCGCCGCGGGCATGGAGGACATGAAGTGGGATATGGGCGGCGCGGGCGCGGTGGCCGGCGCGATGATGGCGCTCGCCGGGCGCAAGGCCAAGGCGCACGTCGTCGGCGTATGCGGGCTGGTCGAGAACATGCCCGACGGCAACGCGCAGCGTCCGGGCGACGTCGTCACCAGCATGTCGGGACAGACGATCGAGGTGATCAATACCGACGCCGAGGGGCGCCTCGTGCTGTGCGACGCGCTCACCTGGGTGCAGCAGCGCTTCAAGCCGAAGACGATCGTCGATCTCGCGACGCTGACCGGCGCGATGATCGTCGCGCTCGGCCACGAATATGGCGGCATCTTCGCCAATGACGACGGGCTGGCGGCGCAGCTGCAGGCGGCGGGGGAGGCCTCGGGCGACAGATTGTGGCGGATGCCGCTCGGCCAGGCCTACGACAAATTGATCGACTCGCCGATCGCCGACATCAAGAACGTCGGCCCGCGCGAGGCCGGCTCGGTCACCGCGGCCCAATTCCTCAAGCGCTTCATTGACGAGGGCGTGCGCTGGGCGCATCTCGACATCGCGGGGATGGTGTGGGCGGCCAAGCCGGGCGCGCTGTGGGACAAGGGTGCGACCGGCTACGGCGTGCGCCTGCTCGAGCGGTTCGTCGCGGAGAATTTCGAGGCCTGACCGTGCAGGTCGATTTCTATCATCTGTCGGCGAGCCCGATCGAACGCGTGCTGCCGCAGATCGCCGAGCGGGTGCTCGCCGGGGGCGGGCGGTTGCTGATCGTCGCCGAGGACGAGGGGCTGCTGGCGATGCTCGATGCGGCATTGTGGACCTACCAGCCCGAAGCGTTCCTGCCGCACGGTCGCGAGGATGCCGCGCACCAGCCGATCTTGCTTGGGCCGACGGCGACGCCGGCGAACGGCGCGGCCAATGTCGCGCTCGCCGACGGGCGGTGGCGCGACGAGGCGCTCGGCTTCGAGCGCGCGTTCCATCTGTTCGACGGCAGCTCGATCGCGGCCGCGCGGATCGCGTGGAAGGCGCTGGGCGACCGCGACGGGGTCGCCCGCAATTACTGGAAGCAAGGCGAGGACGGCAAATGGACCAAGGCCGCGTGAGCCTTGCCCTCGCCTCGTCCAGCGATTAGGGCACCGCCACTTCCCATCCCTTAGACACGGAGCCCGCTCGGCCATGACGACCGAACGCACTTTTTCGATCATCAAGCCCGACGCCACCCGCCGCAACCTGACCGGAGCGGTGACCAAGCTGCTCGAAGACGCCGGTCTGCGCGTGGTCGCGTCGCGGCGCATCCGGATGACGCGCGAGCAGGCCGAGGGCTTCTACGGCGTCCATCGCGAGCGGCCGTTCTTCAACGATCTGGTCAGCTTCATGATCTCCGGGCCGGTGGTCGTGCAGGTGCTCGAGGGCGACAACGCGGTGGCGAAGAACCGCGAGGTGATGGGCGCGACCAATCCGGCCAATGCCGACGACGGCACGATCCGCAAGGTCCACGCCGAATCGATCGAGGCCAATTCGGTCCATGGTTCGGACAGCGCGGAAAACGCGGCGACCGAGATCGCTTATTTCTTCAAGCCCGAAGAGATCGTCGGTTAGAGTCGTTTTTAGAGCGGGATGACACCACCTTGAATCCTTCCCCCGCGAAGGCGGGGGTCCAGACCAGAGAAGACTATTTGTTAGGGCTGGACCCCCGCCTTTGCGGGGGAACAAGGCGAGGCAAACTGAAGTCATCAAACTCTAGCCGGATCAAACGGCGGGGGAAGCCGGAGCGATCCTTCTCACGCTTGCGCGGGCAGGCGAGGGAGAATTTGCTATTTCCCCGCCCGTGCTTTCCATACCGCCTCGAGCTTGCCCTCCGCGGCCTTCGCGGTGGTGCGCGCCACCAGCGACAGCCCGCGCAGGTGGACGACCTTGCCCTTGAGGAACGCGCCGTCGATCGCGAAACCGACGTCGTAGATCGCAACGTCGTCATAAGCGGCGCCGTCGCTGAGGAAGCGGGTGACCAGCGCCACCGGAAAGCGCTCGTCGCCCGTGCTCACGTCGTCGCGGCCGGCGGCCTTGCGCGCGCGCTTGAGCCCGGTGTCGAACCAGGCCGTCTCGAGCCGGGCGTCCCCGGTGGTCTCGACCGGATTGACGCTGAGCGCGGCGGGAAACAGGATCTTCATGTCCTGCACGTTCTGCGCCGGATCGATCGGCGTCACCGCCATGCGCGAACCCGCCACCATCGGCACGCCCTTGAGCAGCAGGGTCGCCGCCTTGGCGTCGGCGCGCCGCTCCGCGACGCGGCGATCGGCGGCGTTGTCGGCGCGTTCGCGGTAGCTGTTCCAGAAGGTCAGTCCCGAGATCGCCACCGCCGCGACGCCGAGCACCTCGCCCAGCGTGATCCAGCGCCGGCGAATCGCCGCCTGCTCGGCAATCTCGGTCGGCGTCTCGCCCTCAGCCATGAAGTCCTCCCCCGATCAACGCCGCAAGAGCGCGTGGATAAAGGCGATGTTCCTCGATCAGCACGCGCGCGGCCAGTGTTGCGGCATCGTCGCCGGGCAGGATCGGCACTCCGGCCTGCGCGATCACCGGGCCGTCGTCGAGCGCGGCGGTGACGATGTGGACGCTGCACCCGGCCCGCGTGTCGCCCGCCGCGATCGCGCGGGCATGGGTATCGAGGCCTTTGTGGAGCGGCAGGAGGGAGGGGTGGATATTGACGATGCGGCCTTCCCAGCGCGCGATGAATTCGGGCGAGAGCAGGCGCATGTAGCCGGCAAGCGCGATCCATTCGATCCGGGCGGCACGCAGCTGCATGTCGATCTGGGCGTCGAACTCGGCGCGCGGCATTCCGCGATGGGATAGAGCGAAAGTCGGGATGCCGGCCTCGGCGGCGGTCGTTAGGCCGGGGGCGTCGGGGACGTTGGAGACGACCAGCGCAACTTGATAGGGACAGGCGGGATCGCGCGCCGAATCGATCAGCGCGGCCATGTTCGAGCCGCGGCCCGAGATCAGGACGGCGAGGCGGGCGCGCTCCATTTTCGCCGTCATCCCGGCGAACGCCGGGGTGACGGGGAGGGGCTAACCAAGGAACGTCGCCGACCAGTCGCCCCGCGCGCTCCACGTATCGGCGGACCCGCGCACGGTGCAGCCTTTCTCGCCCGGCTCGATCCGGCCGATGCGGAAGGCGCTCTCGCCCGCGTCGCTCAGCGCTTGCGCGACCGCATCGGCTTCGTCCTCGGCGACCACCACCACCATGCCGACGCCGCAGTTGAACGTCCGCGCCATCTCCTCGGGCTCGATATTGCCCGCCGCCTGGAGGAAGGCCATCAGCCGCGGCTGTTCGAACGTGCCGGCGTCGACCCGGGCATGGAGCCCGTCGGGCAGGATGCGCGGGATGTTCTCGAGCAGGCCGCCGCCGGTGATGTGCGCGAGCGCGTGGATCTTGCCCGCGCGGACGAGCGGCAGCAGCGGCTTCACATAGATGCGGGTCGGCGCGAGCAGCAGATCGATCAGCAGCGCGTCGCGATCGAACAGCGCCGGGCGATCGAGCTTCCAGCCCTTGTCGGCGGCGAGCCGGCGCACGAGCGAGAAGCCGTTCGAATGGACGCCCGACGAGGCGATGCCGAGCAGGACGTCGCCCGCGACGACCTTGTCGGCGGTGAGCACCCGGCTGCGCTCGACCGCGCCGACCGAGAAGCCGGCGAGATCGTAGTCGCCCGCCGCATACATCCCCGGCATCTCGGCCGTCTCGCCGCCGATCAGCGCGCAGCCGGCGCTGCGGCAGCCCTCGGCGATCCCGGCGACGACGCGTTCGGCGATGCCCGTGTCGAGCTTGCCGGTGGCGAAATAATCGAGGAAGAATAGCGGCTCCGCACCCTGGACGATCAGATCGTTGACGCACATCGCGACGAGATCGATCCCGACGCCGTCGTGGCGGCCGTGCTCGATCGCGAGGCGCAGCTTGGTGCCGACGCCGTCGGTCGCCGCCACCAGCAGCGGATCGGTGTAGCCCGCCGCCTTGGGATCGAAGAACGCGCCGAACCCGCCGAGATCGGCGTTCGCGCCCGGCCGCCGCGTGGCGCGCGCGAGCGGCGCGATCGCGCGGACCAAAGCGTTGCCGGCGGCGATCGAGACCCCGGCCTTGGCATAGGTATAGGGCTCGGCCGGATCGTGCTGGGGGTCCATCGACAGCGCGGTAGCGACATCGCGCTTGGATT
>CAXSHP010000082.1:6369-10603 GCA_964236935.1 uncultured Sphingomonadaceae bacterium | reverse complement strand
GCCAGGCGAGCGAGATCGCGCGTGGCGTCGCCTTCCTGTGCGGCGAGGAGGGCGGGTTCGTCACCGGATCGACGCTGTCGATCAACGGCGGGCAGCACATGTATTGACCCGCGCCGGCTGAATGTCGGGGCCGGTCAAGCGCTCGGTGATGATCGCCGGGCACGGCACGTCGATCACGCTCGAGCCGATTTTCTGGGAGGCGCTGGCCGCCGCCGCGCGCGAGGAAGCGATCCCGCTCAACGCCTTGATCGCGCGCCTCGATGCCGAGCGGGTCGAGCGGCGCGCACCGGCCAATCTGGCGAGCACGATCCGCGTCTGGCTGTTCGCCCGCGCGCGCTTGGCGATCGATGCAGGCGATTCACCTGGGCGTTCCGATGCGCTACAAGGCGATCGATGATCCTCCCCCCCATCGCCGGCGTGACCCGCTCGATCCTCGGCCAGCCGTGGCGCTGGCGCGGGAGCGCCGCCGACGTCCCCGACGCGGGCTTCGCGCCCGACGACCTCGTCACCCAGCTGCTCCTCGCGCGCGGCTGCCCGCGCGACGCGCTCGACGCGCACCGGCTGCCGACGATCCGCGGCTTCATGCCCGATCCGTCGATCTTCCGCGACATGGATCGCGCCGCGACCCGGCTGGCCGATGCGGTCGCCGCGGGCGAGGCGGTCACCATCTTCGGCGATTACGACGTCGACGGCGCCACCTCGGCCGCCTTGCTGGTGCGCCTGCTGCGCGATCTCGGGCTGGCCCCCGCCGCCTACATCCCCGACCGGCTGATGGAGGGCTATGGCCCGAGCGGCGCGGCGCTGGTGCGGATCGCCGCGGGCGGGGCGTCGCTGATCGTGACGGTCGATTGCGGCGCGCAGGCGTTCGAGGCGCTCCGGCAGGCGCATGACGCGGGCGTCGACGTGATCGTGGTCGATCATCACCAATGCGCCGCCGCGCTCCCCGTCGCGCATGCGCTGGTCAATCCCAACCGGCTCGACGAGGGCGAAGGCGCCGCGCATGGCCATCTCGCCGCGGTCGGCGTCGCCTTCCTGCTCGGCGCGGCGCTGCTGCGGACGCTGCGCACGCGCGGCTTCTTCGCCGGGCGGGCCGAGCCGCGGCTGATCGACCTGCTCGATCTCGTCGCGCTCGGCACCGTCGCCGACGTCGCGGCGCTGCGCGGGCTCAATCGCGCGTTCGTCACGCAGGGGCTGCGCGTGCTCGCCGCCGGGCGCAACGTCGGCCTCGCCGCGCTGGCCGAAGCGGCGGGGCTCAAGCGCGCGCCGACCTGCCACGATCTCGGCTTCGCGCTCGGCCCGCGGATCAACGCCGGCGGCCGCGTCGGCAAGTCCGATCTCGGCGTGCGCCTGCTGACCACGTCCGATCCCGACGAGGCGCGCGCGATCGCCGAGGAGCTCGACCGGCTCAACCAAGAGCGCCGCGCGATCGAGGCGGCGGTGCAGGAGGCGGCCGTCGCGGCGGAAGGCTGGCATCCCGGCGTGATCGGCATCGTCGCGGGCCGGCTCAAGGAGAAGCTCGGCCGCCCGGTGATCGTGATCGCGTGCGACGATGCCGGCGTGGGCAAAGGCTCGGGCCGTTCGATCGGCGGGGTCGATCTCGGCGCAGCGGTGCTCGCGGCGAAGGACGCAGGATTGCTGATCGCGGGCGGCGGCCACGCGATGGCCGCGGGCCTGACGATCGGCGCGGGCCGCGGCGACAGCCTCGCCGACTTCCTCCACGATCGCCTCGCGGCCGACGTCGCGCGCGCCACCGACGATCGCGCCTTGCTGCTCGACGCCGTGCTGACGCCGGGCGGCGTGACCCCGGCGCTGGTCGATGCGCTCGACGCGGGCGGCCCTTATGGCGCCGGCTGGCCGAGCCCGCGCGTCGCCGCCGGGCGGGTACGCGTGATCAAGGCGGACGTGGTCGGCGACGGCCATGTCCGCGCGATCGTGTCGGGCGACGACGGTGGCACGATCAAGACGATCGCGTTCCGCCAGGCGGCCAGCCCGCTCGGCCTGGCTTTGCTCGGCGCGGGAAACACGCGCCGGCTGTGGCTCGCGGGCCGCGCCAAGCGCGACGATTGGGGCGCCCGGCCCACCGCCGAGCTCCACCTCGACGACGCCGCCTGGGCCGACTGACCCGCCGCGCGGCGCTTGACCGCCCCCCGACCCTGCCCTAATCCGCCGACGCCTCCCGCGGCCCCATCGTCTAGCGGTCCAGGACGTCGCCCTTTCACGGCGAAAACACGGGTTCGATTCCCGTTGGGGTCACCAAAGGTTTCAATGCGTTAGTCGATTATTTACGGCTAAGTCGTGCGATTTCGGTAGTAGATCGATAATAGACGCCCTGGTCCATCGCTCGCGATAAGTCCCTTGGAACGCCGGTCACGAAAACGCCGATCAAGCGACGACCGTCGGGCGGCGCTATCAGGTGGAGCGACGAAGGGGGCGGATTATGGACGTATTGCGAAACTGATTGGCACGGTCACCACGGCAGTGTTCGGAATGACAATCCCCGCTTTATGCGCAATCCGGGGCCGGATCAGTCCTCCATCCAACTGGTCGGTCCGGCCGCCCCGGTTCTCTGGATGCTCCGTCGCCACTATGTAATCCTGGTCTGGCGGTCGCTTTTTCAATGGCGGACGCGGCTCTTTCCTGGAACAGACAACCAGGCGACGTCGGGCAGGTTATGGCTGCCACCCGCGCATGGCTACGATTGGTTCATCACCTAGGTGGTATTGAGCGACGGGTGCCGGCGCGACCGGCAGCGCTTCAGGGTCGTGCCTGCACCAGCGAGGTGGCGGATGTTCGAATATCTTCAGCGGATGCTCAGCGAACGGGGGCTTGCTCCGCACGGTTACTGCCTGCTGTGGGATCCCGCGCTGATTTGGACGAATGTGCTGGCCGATGCCGTTACCGGACTTTCGTACTTCTCCATTCCGCTGGTGATCGCCAGGTTCCTGACGAAACGCAGGGACGTTCAGTTCAGCTGGGTAGTCTGGTTGTTCGCCACGTTCATCATGGCCTGCGGCGCCACCCACTTCATCTCGATTTTCGTGCTGTGGGTCCCCGCATACGGCATCGAGGCTCTTGTCAAATTGGCGACGGCGATCGTTTCCATGATCACCGCCGCAACGTTATGGCCGCTGCTTCCGAAAGCGATCGCGCTTCCGTCGCCCGTTCAGTTACAAAGCGCCAACGACGCTCTGGAGGCACGCGTGAAGGAGCGCGACGAGGCGCTGCGTGCGCTCGAACGCGAAACCGTGGAGCGGCAACGCACCGAAGAGATGCTGCGCCAGTCGCAGAAGATGGAGGCGGTCGGCCACCTGACGGGAGGCATCGCGCATGATTTCAACAATCTTCTTACGGCGGTGGTCGCAAACCTGGATCGCGTGCAGCGCCTGGGAGGATTGGACGAGCGGCTCGAGAAATGTATTCGTAATGCGATGTCCGGAGCGGACCGCGCAGCCAAGCTCACCGATCAACTGCTGTCGTTCTCGCGAAAGCAGCCACTGCAACCAGAGCCGCAACAGGTGAACGCCATCGTCGAAGGCATGCATGATCTTCTGGAGAGAACGTTAGGGGCAGAGATCGAGCTGCGGCTGATCCTTGAGAGCGACCTCCCGTTGATAATCGTGGACAAGAATCAGACTGAGAATGCGCTCCTCAATCTCGCCATCAACGCGCGAGATGCGATGCCCCAGGGCGGCATCCTGTCGATCACCACGTCTCAGCTGGATTCCCAGGTGTTGCTGTCGGTCCGCGACACCGGCGAGGGAATGGAGGCGGACGTGCTCGTCCACGTGTTCGAGCCATTTTTCACGACCAAGCCGGTCGGCCAGGGTACGGGGCTGGGCCTCAGCCAGGTTTACGGATTCACAAAGCAGTCGGAAGGAGATATCCTGATCGCCAGCGAACCGGGACTTGGAACGACGATAACGATGAAACTGCCGGTGGTAGCGACAGATTCGTCGACTGCGAGGAACTATGCCAGAGCCTAACGCCCCTCCTATCGTGCTGATCGTCGAGGATGAGCCGCTCGTCCGTGACATCGCGGCGGATGAGTTCGAAGATGCCGGCTATGTCGTTCTAACCGCGACGGATGACCGGTCGGCGCTCTCCGTGCTGGAAAGCCAGCAAGATCTGGACCTGCTTTTCACCGATGTCCGTATTCCCGGCGACTTGGACGGCTGGGGCGTCGCGATCGCGGGGCGGCAGTTGAGGCCTGGATTACCGGTCATCTACGCTACCG
>CAXSHP010000082.1:0-6359 GCA_964236935.1 uncultured Sphingomonadaceae bacterium | reverse complement strand
GATGGTGGAAGGAGCGCGCTTCTTCCAGAAACCCTACCGCGTAGCGGCGATCATCGACGCCGCGAGAGAGATGTTCTAACGACGGGCCGCGGGGGCTGCCGACCTGTCTGCCCGACGCGCCCGCGGCATCGACGCCGGCGGGCAGACGGACCGAGATATTCCACACTATCGCGAAACGGCCTTTCCGAACGCGGGCTCGCGCTGGCGGCGATAACCGGTGACCGGCTCCCGATTCTTCGCAAGAAGTTGATCGACGCGGAAAACGAGTTCGTCGGGATCGAACGGTTTCTTCATATAGTCGTCGGCGCCTTCGAACATCGCAAGCTCGACGTCCCGCGCGCCCAGACGTCCGGTCAGGATCAGCACCGGTATGGGGTACAAGTCCGCGGAACGCCGCATTTCGCGCAGCACGAGCCCTCCGTTGAGACCGGGCATGTTGCAATCCAGGATGACCAGATCCGGCTTCTTGAAGCGAATGATCCTCAGCGCCTCGGAGCCGTTCGTCAGAAGCCCGGTGCCATGTCCAGCCGCATTGAGAGCATCACAGACGATTTCGCCCGCTATCTCGTCATCGTCGGCAATTATGATGCGTGCCATTTATCGCTCCATGGAAAAGGTGATCTGATCGTATCGCTGCCTGGCAGATTACGGGGCATCGTCATCCGGTCGCCCGTATCGCTTCCAATGCCTTGGAAACGTGAACGGCGCGTTCAGCGCGGGATGCCTTCGCGATACTGGCCTCGAGCAGCCGGACTTCGTCGCCGAGCTTGCCCTCGCCGAACATCTGGGCGGTGCCGGCCAGCTTGTGCAGCATTTCCATAATCTCGGTCAGCACCGGCTTATCGAAGCGGCCGAGGCTCACCAGCTCCTCAAGTCGTTGCACCATCTCGGTCTTTCGGGCGCGATACCGATCGCGGATCATCGGGTTGAGGCGGTACCGCTGGATCGGCGCTTCCGGAAGCGGGCGCAGATTTGTCCAGCGCGTCAGGGCAAGCCGCAGCTCCGCGAGCTTGATCGGCTTGGCCAGATGCCCCTGCATTCCCGACTCGAGACAGGCGGCCACGTCGTCCGCATACGCGTTCGCGGTGAGTGCCACGATCGGAAGGCTTTCCGCTCTGAAGCCACCGGCACGGATGCGCCGCGTCGCTTCCAGGCCATCCATTTCCGGCATCCGCATGTCCATCAGGACGGCCGCATAAGGCTCGTTCTCGTTCGCCGCCTCGGTGACCATGGCCAGCGCTTCGGCACCGTTGTTCGCGACGTCGACTGCACAGCCGAGTTCCTTGAGCATCGCGGTGATCAGGAGCTGGTTCACATCGTGATCCTCGGCAACAAGCGTACGCAACGGCCGATCCGAGGTAGGGGCTTCATACACGCTGACGGGATCGATACGACGCTCCGCGCGACGGTCAGGCACCGCTTTGAGCGGGAGCACCAGGGAGAAGAGGCTGCCGCGTCCGGGTTCGCTTTGCAGTTCGAGGCGCCCCCCCATAAGCCGGGCGAGCTGGTGGCTGATCGCCAGACCCAGGCCGCTCCCGCCAAAGCGCGACGCCGTTCTGTTGTCGGCCTGGACGAACGGCAGGAACATGTCCGGCTGGCGATCCTTCTCGATGCCGATCCCGGTATCCTCCACTTCGATGACGACTTGGCCCCACACCCCTATGCCGGGCCTCGCCCGCAGCGTGATCGAGCCCTCGAGCGTGTACTTGGCCGCGTTGCCGAGCAGGTTGAGCACGATCTGTCGCACGCGAAGCCCGTCGCCATCGACCAGCGCCGGCAGATCGGGTGAAAGCTCGCACTCGAGCGTCAGGCCCTTCTGGCTGACGACAGGTGTCAGAAGCTGCAGACAGTTTCTGAGCGCGTGCGACAGGTCGAAGGTCTCGCTGCACACGCTCATCTGACCCACCTCCATGCGGGACAGGTCGAGGATGTCGTTGAGCAAGCGCATCATCGCCCGGCCGGAATCCGCGATCAGTTGCGCCTGGTGGCGCTGCTCGGAGGTGAGATCCCCTGCCAGCAGCAGTTCGGTGAATCCGATCACGCCGTTCATTGGGGTCCGGAGCTCGTGGCTCATGTTCGCAAGAAAGCTGGACTTGACCTTGACGGCCGCCTCGGCGCGCTCCCTCGCCTTGTCGAGCTGGATCTCGAGTTCCTTGCGCGGGGTCACGTCGCGCGCCGACGCGATAATCTCCAGAGGCTTCCGATCCGCGGCGTTCCGGATCACGCCAAGGCTTATCTCGCTCCACATCCAGTCGACCGGGGCATCCGACCGCTTGGTTCGCGCCGTCATGACGCAGCGCTTGGCTTTCCCGGTGGCAATTTCCCGATAATATTCAAAAGCCTGCCGGCGATCAGCGGGATGAACGCGCGTCAGCACGTTTCTGCCGACGAGCGCCTCGGGTGCGTAGCCGAGGATGTCGCGCGCCGATGGCGAGGCGAAAATGCAAACGCCGTCGACATCGAGGCTCAGCACCGCGTCGGTCGCATATTCCGCCAGAAGGGTCAGCTGCGTCAGGACCGACCTATGCTCGCGCGCGTCCGCCCTTTCGCCGCAGCCGATCTGGCGCCGCGATCGGGCGAGCCGAGACGCCAGCACGCCGACGATCGCCAGGACGCGAGCGATCCGCATGTACGTGGGAGATCTCACGATGTGGCATCCCCCCTTTAGGAAGATCGAAAATTCAGTTTATCCGAAACAGATTAAGTTTCGGTTCATCGCGTCGCACCAGGATTGGAACGGCATCGGCCGGCCGGCAGCAGATTGATCCGAAACGGTCGACGCCTCCGAAGCGGTCGACGCCGCGGCGATGAGCGCGATCTCGGCCCGTCGCCTCCTCGCGGAGCCGGACCTCTCCATCCCCCGGATCGGGGACGGGCAGATCCTGGAGCGCGAATGTCTTGGGCGGGCCGAGCTCGGCGATGGCGAGCGCGCGCATCCTCGCACGGTCGCGCCTACCAGCGCGCGTCGAGACGGATCAGGCCTCGAAACAGGAAATTGTCGCGCCAGCGCGCCCTGTCGACGTCGACCGTCATCGTCGGGAAGGTCTGCGCGAGATGCTCGAACGCGATGCGCGCCTCGATCCGGGCGAGTTCGGCCCCGACGCAGAAATGAATCCCGCCGCCGAACGACATATGGTCCGATGCACCCCGGGCGATGTCGAAGCGGTCGGGGTCGGCGAATTTCCGCCCGTCGCGATTGGCCGCGCCGACCAAGGTCAGCACGCGCTGCCCCGCCTTGACCGGATGACCCGAGATTTCTGTGTCGTTGAGCGCGGTGCGATAGGCGGCGACCAACGAACTTTCATAGCGCAGGACCTCCTCGCTCGTCGACGCGGCGAAACCGGCGGGATCGGCGACGAGCCGCGCCCATTGATCGGGATGGCGGTGCAGATGGTAGAGGCCGTTGCCGATAAGGTTGGCGGTGGTCTCGAAGCCCGCGCCGAACAGCGCGATGGCGATGGTGGTCGCCTCGTGCGTGGTCAGGCCGTCCGGCGACGAGCCCGTCTGCGCCAGCGAGGTCAGCAGATCGAAGTCGGAACCGTAGAACGGCTTGAAATTATTCGCGAAATCGCCGGTGCCGAAATCCTTCCGATTCATCAGCACCTCGCGCACATGATCATAGCGCGACACCACCCAATAGCCGAATTTCGACCAGTGGAACGGGTCGTTCTCACGAATGCTGGCGAGATCGGATAAGGATCGGCGATCAGCCCGGGCAAGGAGGGATCGAAGGGTTCGACTTCGGCAACGGACGTCATGCGCGCCTCCTCGTGCATCTTCTCGTGATAGTTCTCGTGCGTTCGGTGTTCCGATGGACTCAGGCGACCTGTTCGGGCTCGCGAAAGGTAAGGACGATGTCGTTCGGATCGGCGCGACGCGTCATTCGCCAGAAGGCGTCGTTGCGCCACGGCGTGATCGCGATGATCCGCCCGCGGGAGTTGCGGTACCAATTGTCGGCGCCGGGGTGGGTCCAGACCAATTTCTCGTGCGCCGCGTCGAGCCGGGCGACATAATCTTCATAGACGTCATTCCGGACCTCGATCGAGGAGGCTTCGTTCTCGATCAGCGTCTCGATCAGCCGCATCGCATAGTGCGCCTGGTTCTCGATGTTCCGGATCATGCTGCCGCCATGCCCGGAGCCGACATTCGGTCCGAGCAGGATGAAGAAGTTCGGGAAACCGGGGACGAGCGTACCCAGATAGGCCGCCGCATCGTCGCCTCGCCAGAAGTCGCGCAGCACCCTGCCGTCTCGGCCGACCACCTCATAGGATCCGAGCACGTTGGTCGTCTGATAACCGGTCGCCAGGATCAGGATGTCGGCCTGGATCTCCTCCCCCGAACCCGCGACCAGCGTGTCGCCGCGGATTTCGCCGAGCCGCTCGGGGATGAGCCGGACATGCGGCTTGCGCAATGTGCGAAACCAGCCGTTGTCGAGCAGCATCCGCTTCAGAAAGGGGGGATAGTCGGGCAGCACCAGCGGCAGCAGGTCCTGCCGGTCGCCCAGCTCGTCCTGCACATAGCGGGTGAAGAACTCGCGATGACCATCGTTGATCGCGTTGACGGCGCGCGCCTGCTCAGGCCATTCCGAATCGCGGAACAGCGTACCGTGGACACGATCGTTGAACGTCCATGACAGCCGCTGCTCGACCCAGCCGCGATAAAGCGGGAACAGCTGCATCAGGTAACGCACGCCGTCGGGCACGGGTTTGCGGAATTGCGGGAAGGGCGCGACCCACTGCTTCGACCGCGCGAATATCGTCAGCTCGGCGACCTGGTCGGCGATCGCGGGGACGACCTGCATGGCCGAGGCGCCATTGCCGACGACGGCCACCCGCTTGCCGGCGAGATCGATGTCGTCGGACCAGCGAGAGATATGCAGCACCTCGCCGGTAAAGCTCTCCATACCCTTGATCTCGGGGATCTGCGGGATGTTGAGGATGCCGACGGCGCTCAGCACGACGTCGGCGCTATGGACTTCGGTGCCGCCGTCCGCGCCGCGGATCGTGACGTTCCACCGATTGCTTTCGGCGATCCATTCGGCCCGTTCGACCTTCGCACCGAAGGTGACATGATCGTAGAGGCCGAATTCGCGCGCCGTATCCAGCAGATAGTTCTCGATCTCGCCCTGCAGCGGGAAATATTTCGACCAGTCGCCCGGCCGCGAGGCGAAGGTATAGGTAAGGTTGGGCGTGTCGACGCCGCAACCGGGATAATGGTTTTCCCACCAGGTGCCGCCGAACTCCTCGTTCTTCTCGAAGATGCGGTAACCGATCCCCATCCGCTGGAGTTCGATGCCGGCAGCGATGCCGGAAATGCCGCCTCCGACGACGATCGCCTGGAGCGGGCGGGCAGCCTTCGCAGGCGCGGGGGCGGGATCGAACCCCATCGACGAGGCGACGACATCGCCATATTCCTCGGGCACCTCCTCGCTCATCGCCACGCCGAGCATCCCGGCGAGCTGGGCGTTGGTCGGGCGGGGCAGCTTGAGCGGCGCACCCTCGAGCCAGGCGACGATCGCATCATAAGCGACGGCGCGGATGTCGTCCTGCACATCGTCGGGCAGACCGCCGCTGTCATTGTCATCGAGGCCGCGGCCGCGATGAGGCGCGAAGGGGCTTTCGAGCCATCCCAGGTCGCCGCTGAGCTGGACGAGACACATGAGCAGAGCGGGAACGTTCGCCTCGTCGACGCCGGCCCGCAGCTTCGCCCGGTCAATATCTTCGGAGACCCCGCGTGGCTCGCTATTATCTTGCGAAATCATCTATCCCTCGCCGGTCGGAACCCGATTTCCAATCTCCTACCAATGATAATGAATATCTACTCATCGGTATCCAGAGTCAATCCATCACGCTCGGAGGCTGCTGACCGTATGACAACCGTCGACGCCGATACCGATCCCCTCATGCAGCGCGGCGCGTCCGGCGCGAGGAGCATGGGTTGCGACCGTGAACAGATCAATACGAGGCCGGCTGCTCCGACGCGAAGCGCCGCAGCTTCCAGCCCTGCGCCGCGATCCGGCGCATCTCGGGAAGATCGCAAATGACGAGCCGGTTGCCGCGGGTGGCGACCAGTCCCGCGCGGCGGCGCGTGCCGCCGACCATCGAGGCAAGCTCGGTCTGGGTGATGACGCGCGAGAATTCGAAACCGCCGTCGACCGCCACGCCGAAGGTGTCGATCGCCTCGACGACGCGCTGCGCCAGCCGGCACGACAGCTCGTCGAAGGCAAAGCCCGCGAAATAGTCGCTCAACAGTCGCATGTGGCGGGACAACAGGCGCATCAGCGCGTCGTTGAGCGAGGGATGCTCCGCCCGCAGCTCGTCTATCACGGCGCGGCTGAATACCTCCAGCTCGACGTTCTC
>CAXSHP010000081.1:2627-10941 GCA_964236935.1 uncultured Sphingomonadaceae bacterium | reverse complement strand
CCGCCAAGTTCGTCGCGCGCGAGGTAAGGCGCGCGCGGCGCTACGACGGGATCATGCTCGATCCGCCCAAGTTCGGGCGCGGGCCGGAGGGCGAGCTGTGGCGGATCGAGGAGGGGCTCGCCGGGCTGATCGCCGATTGCGCGCGGCTGTTGGACGAGCGCTCGAAATTCCTCGTGCTGACCGCTTATGCGATCCGCATGTCGGCGCTGGCGCTGGCCGAGCTGCTCGCCCAGGCGACCGCGGCGCTCGGCGGGCGGATCGAGGCGGGCGAGATGGCGGTGCGCGAGGAGGCGCGGGGGCTGCTGCTGCCGACCGCGATCTTCGCACGCTGGCTGCGCGATTAATCGCGCAACGCCCGCAGCGCCGCCCCGGCCGCGAACGGCGCGCCGGCGAGCAGCACCAGCGCGGTCGCGGCGAGCAGCCGCAGCCCGCCCTCGCCCGCACCGAAGATCAGCAGCGGGACGGCCAGCGGCAGCATCAGCAGCCCGGCGAGCGCCCCCGCGCCGCGCAAGCCCACGGTCAGCGCGCTGACCGTCAGCGCCAAGGCCGCCAGCGCGGGCGTGCCGAGCGCGAGCCCGATCTCGAGGCGAATCAATGCGGCGCCGTCGATCCCGAGCAGCGCCGCGGCGGGCAGAGCGGCGAGCATCAGCGGCGGGCCGAAGCTGAGCCAGTGGGCCAGGATCTTCGCCGCAGCGACCGTCTCGTCCGCGATCCCGCGCATCGCGAGCTGATCGAGCACCCCCGCCTCCGCATCGGGCGCGACCAGCCGCTCGATCGGGAGCAGTGCCGCGAGCAGCGCCGCCATCCACAGCACGCCCGCCCCGGCGCGCGCCAGCAACGGCGCGTCGGGGCCGACCGCAAACGGGAACAAAGTCGCGACCAGCAGGAAGAAGGCGATCGGCAGCATCGCTCCCGCGCGGGCGGCGCGCGCGACATCGCGGGCGATCAGCGCGGCGATCATGCGGCGTCGCCGAGCGTGACGATCTGCGCGTCGGTCAGCGCGAGCGGTTGATGCGTCGCGGCGAGGACGATGCCGCCCCGTGCCCGGTGCGCGGCGATCGCCCGCTCGAGCGCCGTGAGAGCGAGCGCATCGAGCCCGTTGCCCGGCTCGTCGAGCAGCCAGACCGCCGCGCCGCCGGCAATCACCCGCGCCGCAGCGGCGCGCCGGCGCTGGCCGGTCGACAGCATGCGGACCGGGACCTCGGCCAGGCCGGCAAGCCCCATCGTCGTCAGCGCTTCGTCGATCGAAGCTCGGTCCCGTCCGTCGATCCTCGCCCAGAAACCGAGCGCCTGCGCCAACGGCCGATCGACGTCGAGCGCCGCCGCCTCGCCCATCCAGGCGAGCGCACCCGCTCGCTCGATCCGCCCTGCTGCCGGTATCAGCAGCCCGGCGACCATCCGCAGCAGCGAGGACTTGCCCGCCCCGTTCGGCCCGCGCACGACCGCCGCGTCCCCCGCCGCGAGCGCCAGATCGAGCGCCTCGAACAGCAGCCGGCCACCGCGCACGCACGCCAGTCCGTGCAGCGCCAGCCGCGCCGCGCTCATCTGGCGGGCCGTGCCGGCTGGGGCGCGTCCGCGTCGGACATGGTGGCGTCGGGCGCGCGCATCCGGGCAATCGGCGAGGCCATGCCGCGCCATAAGCGAGCCACGGCGGCAATGCCAGAATAGCGTAGCGCAGGTGTGTCGCGCTCAGTCGTCCGCGAAGCTGAACGGCGCGCGGCTGCGGTAATAGTCGTCGGGCAGGATCTGGCGGCCGAGCGGCGGGCCGGCGCGGGCCGGGCAGCGATCGCGCTGGCACAGGTTGCAGGCGATGCCGATCGGGGTGAAGTCCGCGTCCGCCGGAGTGCCTCGCCCGTCGGTGTAGACGAGGCGGCCGGCATGCTCGGCGGCGCAGCCCAGCGCCACCGCCCGCTCGACGCGCGGCGCGCCGAAGCCGCCGCCGCCCGCGACGACGGTACGCGCGATGGAGAAGAAGCGCTGCCCGTCGGGCAGCTCGAGCCATTGCGTGATGAGGCGGTTCGGCTCGCGGAAGACGTGGTGAACCGACCATAAGGGGCAGCCGCCACCATGGCCCGCGAACGGGAAGCCGGCACCGTCCAGCCGTTTCGAGACGTTCCCGGCGGCATCGACGCGGATGAAGAAGAACGGCACGCCTTCGTGTCCGGGCTGTTGCAGCGTGGTCAGCCGATGCGCCACCTGCTCGAAGCTGACGCCGAACTGTCGTCCGAGCGCTTCGACGTCGTAGCGCTTCTCCGCCGCCGCTTTGGCGATCGCGGCGTAGGGCATGATGACCGCGGCGGCCGCATAATTGGCCAATGCGCGCCGGGCCAGCCGCCGGGCATTGTCGTTCGCGAACATCCCGCTCGCCATCGTCTGCTCGAGCAGCTCGCCGGCCTCGAGATACACGATCTGGAGGGCCAGCTGGAAGCGCCGGCTTGCCGCGTCGAGGCCCTCGTCGAGGAAGATCGCGGCATGGTGGCGGTCGTACCGGCGCATCACGCCCGCCATCGCCGCCGTCGGCAGCGGCCGGACGCGCAGCGCGTGGCGCGCGGCGATATAGGATTCGATCCCGCTTTGCCCGGCGATCGCTTCGGCGATCTTCTCGGCCGCCTCGTCGAGCGGGGGGAAGCTGTTGCGTCGCGCCGCGAGGAAGCGGCGCACCTCGGCGACCGCATCTCCCGTACCCGTCGGCGCGCTGCCGTCGAAAGCGAGCGGCTCCGCCTGCTGGTTCGCGAGGGCCAGCTGCGCCTCGCGCGAGGCGGTGTGCAGGCGCAGGAAGGCTTCGGTGATGCCGGGGAAGTTGGTCGCGACATCGGCGACCTGCAGCGGCGGCAGGTCGATGTCGGCGAACAGCGGATCCTTCAGCGCGCTCTGCAGCCGCGCCGTGAATTCGACGCCGCCGTCGCCGGCGAAGGCCGCCAGATCGATATTGTAGGTCCGCGTCAGGCGCAGCAGCAGCTCGGCGGTGAGCGGCCGCTGGTTGCTCTCGAGCAGCGAGATATAGGAGACGGAGATCGCGAGGTCTTCCGCCATGCCCGGCTGGGTGAGGCCCAGGTCGCGCCGCAGCCGACGCAGGCGCGGCCCAAGATAAGCGCCTCGTTCCAAGCTCTACTCCTGCGCCTTGTGAAGCCCTCGACAGCTTTACAACGCACGAGTGTAAATTTCCACAACTCGACAGCGCTCGGGGTTCATCCGCTTCGCGGCGACCTCTATCGCGGCGCAGCAAATCAAGGGGATCATACCGTGAGTTACGAGCGCTGCCTGAACGACACGAACGCATTGCTGGTGGGAGCCGGCACGACGTGGCAGGGGATCGACGCCGAAGCGGTGACGCGCATGCAGCTCCAGAACCGTTTCCGGACGGGCCTCGACATCGCGCGCTATACCGCGGCGATCATGCGTCGGGACATGGCGGCCTATGATGCCGATCAGGCCGCCTACACCCAGTCGCTCGGCTGCTGGCACGGCTTCATCGGGCAGCAGAAGCTGATCTCGATCAAGAAGCATTTCGGCTCGACCAAGCGGCGCTACCTCTATCTGTCCGGCTGGATGGTCGCCGCGCTGCGGTCCGAATTCGGGCCGCTGCCCGATCAGTCGATGCATGAGAAGACGAGCGTTCCGGCGCTGATCGAGGAGCTCTACACCTTCCTCAAGCAGGCGGACGCGCGCGAGCTCGGCCTGATGTTCGCCGACGTCGACAAGGCGCGCGAGGCCGGCGACCGCGCGCGCGAAGATTCGCTGATCGCCGCGATCGACAATTACGAGACGCACGTCGTCCCGATCATCGCGGATATCGATGCGGGCTTCGGCAATGCCGAGGCGACCTATCTCCTCGCCAAGAAGATGATCGAGGCGGGCGCCTGCGCGCTGCAGATCGAGAACCAGGTGTCCGACGAGAAGCAGTGCGGCCACCAGGATGGCAAGGTCACCGTGCCGCACGAGGATTTTCTCGCGAAGATCCGCGCGTGCCGCTACGCCTTCCTCGAGCTCGGCGTCGACGACGGCATCATCGTCGCGCGCACCGATTCGCTCGGCGCGGGCCTGACCAAGCAGATCGCGTTCAGCCGCGAAGCGGGGGATATCGGCGACCAGTACAATGCCTTCCTCGATTGCGAGGAGGTCACGGATTTCGCGTCGCTGCGCGGCGACGTGGTGATCGAGCGCGACGGCAAGCTGATGCGGCCGAAGCGGCTGCCGTCGAACCTCTACCAGTTCCGCGCGGGCACCGGCGAGGATCGCTGCGTGCTCGACTGCATCACCTCGCTGCAGCACGGCGCCGATCTGCTGTGGATCGAGACCGAGAAGCCGCACATCGAGCAGATCGCGGCGATGGTCGATCGTGTCCGCGAGGCCGTGCCCGACGCCAAGCTGGTCTACAACAATTCGCCGTCGTTCAACTGGACGCTGAACTTTCGCCAGCAGGTCTACGATGCCTGGCAGAAGGCCGGCCGCGACGTGTCCGCTTATGAGCGCGCCGCGCTGATGAGCATGATCTACGACACGACCGATCTCGCCCACGAGGCCGACGAGCGCATCCGCAGTTTCCAGCGCGATGCCTCGGCGCGCGCGGGGATCTTCCATCACCTGATCACCTTGCCGACCTACCATACGGCAGCGCTGAGCACCGACAATCTCGCGCGCGAATATTTCGGCGACGCGGGCATGCTGGGCTATGTCCAGAACGTGCAGCGCAAGGAAATCCGCGAGGGCATCGCCTGCGTCCGGCACCAGAACATGTCGGGTTCCGACGTCGGCGACGCGCACAAGGAATATTTCGCCGGCGAGGCGGCCCTCAAGGCCGGCGGCGCGCACAACACCATGAACCAGTTCGTCTGATCCCGGCAGAAGGAGAAGCACATGACGACCGAAGACAGCATCACGACCGAATCCACGCCGGAGCCGGCGCGCGCGCGGCCGATCTTCTCGACGGCAGACTTCGCGCTGCTGAAGACGGCGGTGCTGACGCACCTCAAATCGATCGAGGACAGCCCGGAGTCGGTCAGCTTCAGCAATCTCTATCACCGGCTCGGCCGGCTCGGTTGAATTCGGCCGCGGTCGTCTTCCCGAACGGATGACGGCCGCACGGCGCGATCGCGCTGCGTCCGCCGGCGCCGCACCCGTCGAATTGAATCATCGTCATCCCGGCGAAAGCCGGGATCCACGGATACGGCACGGCCGAAACGAATAGCGGCCGCCGTCCGTGGATTCCGGCTTTCGCCGGAATGATGACCAGGGTTCGACCTGACTGAACGCGTCCAGTCTCATCACGGGCCTTCCCAACTGGACCCCGGCCTTCGCCGGGGAACTGTGTTCCGTCCGAGTGAAACAAACTTCAAGGCATCGCGCGCTCTCCGCTGTGGTCGACGATCATGATCCGCATGCACGGGTGCCCTGCGCCCTATGCGAGACGGCGCGCCCTCGCGAGCCACGCCTCGACATTCTTCATCAGCTTCGTCCCGGCTGCAGGCGACCGCGGCCCGAGCGCCGTGGCTGCGCCGGGGCTGCGTCCCGTCACCGGGCAGCGACGAAATCCGTGTTGCATTGCGGAATCCGATATGCTCCGATGGTGAGCGAGAGAAAACGGAGAGGTTAAGCGTCGAGTAACCAAGTCGGGCGCATCGTGCGCCGGTACTTCCGAGTGGGGTGTGACATGGGCACGCAGATGAGACCCGCCGACGGCGCGATGACGCTGGCCGAAATGAAGGAGTTCGCCGGCTTCCCGTCGGGCACCCAGCGCTATATCCGCCGCTCGCTCGATATCGGGCTCGATCGCGAGGATGCGCTCGCCCGCTGGTCGCGCGACGTCGTCGAATCGGCCAGCATCCGCGCCCAGTCGCGCGTCTATGCGCGGCTCGATCAGGTCCGCGAGGCGGTGCCCGACGACAGCGGGCTCGACGCGATCGAACCGTTTCTCGCACCGCTGGTGACGATGACCGCGTTCGATCTCGGCCAGGATCGGCTCGCCGGATTCGGCGCCTATCGTTTCCTCTACGAGCGGCTGATCGGCGCGAACGTGCGCCCGTGGCTGCCCGGCGCGTTCTGCGCGGCGGCGGCGCTGCCGCATCTCCATCCCGAGAAGCGGCGGCTGCTGCTCCAATCGATCAGCGAAGCCGCGGCGACCGCGCCGGGCTGGTCGAACCGCGAGCCCTGCTTCTTCCCCGAATGGGTCGAGAAGGTCGAGCCCAAGCTGGCGAACTGAATTCCGCGCGCGGGCGAAGGAAACGCATCGCCCGTCCTGACGTTCAAGCGCATAGTGCCGCGCAATTTCATCGTCAGGAGCCGCTCATGCCCGCCGTCCGCCTCGAGACCAAGCGCGTCGAGAAGCCATGGGGACGGCGCGGGCGGCTGTGGCCCGGCTTCGACGATGTGGCCGAAGGAGGCGATCCGATCGGCGAGATCTGGTTCGAGCCGCCCGGCGGGGGCGATCCCGAACTGCTCATCAAATATCTGTTCACCAGCGACAAATTGTCGGTCCAGGTCCATCCCGACGATGCCACCGCCCGGGCGCGCGGCTATCCGCGCGGCAAGGACGAGGCCTGGGTGATACTTGCCGCCGATCCGCACGCGACGATCGCGATCGGCACGCTCCAGGCGATGAGCAAGGAGGCATTGCGGGCGTCGGCGCTCGACGGTTCGATCGAGGACAAGATCGACTGGAAATCGGTCAAGACCGGCGATTTCTATTATTCGCCGGCGGGGACAGTGCACGCGATCGGGCCGGGGCTGACCTTGATCGAGGTGCAGCAGAACGTCGATCTGACCTATCGGCTGTACGATTACGGCAGCGACCGCGAGCTGCACCTCGACGCGGGCATCGCCGCGGCCGATCCGGTGCCTTACGTCGCGACATACCTCCCGCACGAGATCGCGCCGGGGCGGATCGTGCTGGCGGACGGGCCGGCGTTCGTGCTCGAGCGCTGGAGCCGCGCGGGTCAGCGCCAGCTCGCGCCGGCGGCGGGACGGCCGGTGTGGCTGGTGCCGCTGGCGGGGGGCGGATCGATCGACGGCGGCGCGCTCGAGGCGGGCGGGGTGTGGCTGGTCTACGGGCCGGCCGCGCTCAGGCTCGGCGAGGGGATCGACCTGCTGGTGGCATATCCCGGCGCGGGCGTGGTCGAGCGGCTGGGGGAGTAAGCCCAGCCACCACGGCCGTTCGCACTGAGCTTGTCGAAGTGCCTTACTTCTCGCGGACCAAGAAGAGGGCTTCGACAGGCTCAGCCTGACCGGGGACGAAGCCGACCTACTTCAGATGGCCCGAGATATGCTTGTTCATCTCGAACATGGACACGGCTTTCTTGCCGAAGATCTTCTCGAGCTTGGCATCGGCGAGGATCTCGCGTTTGTTCGACGGATTCTGCAGATTGTGCTTCTTGATATATTCCCACATCTTGCTGACCACGGCGCTGCGCGCGAGCGGCGCGGTGCCGACGATCGCGCCGAGATCGCTCGACGGCGTCATCGGCTTGCTGAGGCCATCGGTGCGCTTCTTCGGGGCTTGAGCCATTGGAGTCCTCCCATTGTATAGGGTCGTCGTTGAGTCGACGACGAGTGTCGGCGTGGTCAGGCGGTCTTAAGGGAGAATGCACCGAGGGGCAATGCGGTCGAACGCGCGCCGCGGGCGCTATCCCATCAGGCTGCGCGCGAAGCCGATCAGCCCGGTCTGGCGCTTGCGCGCGAGCCGCTCCGCCTGGAGGATCGTGCGCACCTGCGCGAAGCAGCGCTCGACCGCGTCGTTGATCAGCACATAGTCGTAGCCGTCCCAATGGCTGATCTCGGATGCGGCGCGCGCCATGCGCTGCGCGATGACCGCGGGATCGTCGGCGCCGCGCGAGACCAAGCGGCGCTCGAGCTCGTCGAGCGAAGGCGGCAGGACGAACACGCGCACGACGTCCGCCCCGGTCTGATAGAGCTGCTGCGCGCCCTGCCAATCGACGTCGAACAAGATGTCCACCCCGCGGTCGAGCATGTCCGTAACGGGTGCGCGCGGCGTGCCGTAGCGATTGCCGAAGACGTGCGCCCATTCGAGGAATTCGCCCGCCGCGACCATTTGCTTGAACCGCTCGGTTCCGACGAAACGATAATCGACGCCGTCGACTTCGCCCGGCCGGATCGGGCGGGTGGTGACCGAGACCGACATCTCGATCTCATGGTCGGCGGCGAGCAGCATCCGCGCGATCGTCGATTTGCCCGCGCCCGACGGCGACGACAGGACGAACAGCAGGCCGCGCCGGGCCAATCCGATCTGCTGGGGCATGGCCGCTTCTGCGTCGGGGTGGTAGCGGCGTCAATGCCGGTGGCGCCGGCCGAATGATCGGCG
>CAXSHP010000081.1:0-2617 GCA_964236935.1 uncultured Sphingomonadaceae bacterium | reverse complement strand
CGCCGGGATGGGGCCGAAGGCGCTACTCCTGGTCGGCCGTCTTGCCGCGCGCCTGATCGACCAGCTTCTTCGCCACATAGGCCCCGCCGAGCAGCAGCGCGACCGGCGCCAGCCGCCGCGCGACACCGACCGTCACGGCGCCGATCGCGGCACCCTTGATGCCGCTGTCGCCGTCGCGCCGATCGATCGCGCCGCCGACCAATGCCCCGATAATCTTGCCGATCATGAATTTTCTCCGCTGGTTCGCAGACAGGACGCGTGGCCGCCGACAGAGTTCCGCGGCTGCGTCCGCTCGACAGCGCGCGCGCCGCGGGCCCTCGAGAGGGCAAACGGGAGGGTCGTGCCGCCGCATTGAACCGGACCCGTTATCGGCGCGTTCGGACCGCATACCAATATCGGAGGATCGAATGTCCGAAGCATCAGGCCGCCCGCGCAAGAAGCCGGCCAAGGACGACAAGAACGTGGCGGGCATGACGTCCGCGCAATGGACCAAGGTCGGCGTCGCGATGGGCATCGGTTCGGCCGGGCTGGTCGCGGCGCTGCTCTACGCCAATCGCGACAAGAAGGCGGAAGCGGACAAGAAGCCTTCGTTCGCGAAGGTAATGGATTCGGATTGAGCCTGGCTCGATTCGCTCGATGTCGTCATCCCGGCGAAAGCCGGGATCCGTGGATGCGGATCGAGGGAAATGAGAGCGGACGCTATCCATGGACCCCGGCTTCCGCCGGGGTGACGAAGTGGCGGCTATCGCCCCAGCATCGCCTCCGGAATAACCACGCGATCGAACGTCGCCTCGTCGACCAGGCCGAGTGCGAGGCCCGCTTCCTTGAGTGTCAGCCCCTCGTGATGCGCGTGCTTGGCGATCTTCGCGGCATTGTCGTAGCCGATCTCGGGGACGAGTGCGGTAACCAGCATCAATGAGCGATCGAGCAGCGCCTTGATATGATCGCGGTTGGGGGTGAGCCCGTCGATGCAGCGCTCGACGAAACTCGTCATGCCGGTGGCGAGCAGATCGATCGAGCGCAGCACGGCGGCGCCGATCAGCGGCTTGAACACGTTCAGCTCCATGTGACCCTGCAAGCCGCCGACGGTGATCGCGGTGTGATTGCCGATCACCTGCGCGGCGACCATCGTCAGCATCTCGCACTGGGTCGGGTTGACCTTGCCCGGCATGATCGAGCTGCCGGGCTCGTTCTCGGGCAGGCTGAGCTCGCCAAGGCCGCAGCGCGGGCCGCTGCCGAGCAGGCGGATGTCGTTGGCGATCTTGCTCAGCGCCACCGCCAGCGTGTTGAGCCGGCCCGAGAAGTCGACGAGCGTGTCGTGGCCCGCCAGCGCCTCGAACTTGTTCGGCGCGGTGGCGAAGGCGAAGCCGGTCAAGGCGGAAAGCTCGGCCGCGATCGCTTCGCCGAAGCCAGGCGGAGCGTTGAGCCCGGTGCCGACCGCGGTGCCGCCTTGGGCCAGCTTCGACAGGCCATGCTCGACCAGCGGTTCGATGCGAACCCGGCACGCGCGGATCTGAGCATAGTAGCCCGAGAATTCGTCGCCGAGGGTGAGCGGGGTCGCGTCCTGGAGATGGGTACGGCCGATCTTGACGATGTCGTGCCACGCCTCGGTCTTGGCGAGGAGCGCGTCCTCGAGCCGCTGGAGCGCCGGCAGCAGCTGCTTCGTCGCGGCTAGCGCGGCGGCGACGTGGAGCGCGGTCGGGAAGCTGTCGTTCGACGACTGGCTCATGTTGACATGGTCGTTGGGGTGGACCGGGGTCTTGCCGCCGCGCGTCCCCGCCAACGCTTCATTGGCGAGGCCGGCGATCACCTCGTTCACGTTCATGTTCGACTGGGTGCCGCTGCCGGTCTGCCAGATGACGAGCGGGAACTGGTCGTCGTGCGCCCCCGCCGCGACCGCCGCCGCCGCCGCCTCGATCGCGTCGGCAAGCCGGGCGTCGAGGCCGTGCGCCCGGTTCACCCGCGCCGCCGCCTGTTTCACCAGCGCGAGCGCGTGGACGATCTCGCGCGGCATCGCTTCGCGCGTGCCGAACGGAAAGTTGTCGATGCTGCGCTGGGTCTGCGCGCCCCAATAGACGGTGGCGGGGACCTCGACAGCGCCGAGCGAGTCGGTTTCGGTACGGGTTCGGGTCATCCCAGCGAAAGCTGGCATCTCAGGACCGCGAGTGTGCGCCCGGTTGCGTGAGACCCCAGCGTTCGCTGAGGTGACGGCACCGGTGCAGCGTTATTTCTTTCGTTTGAAATCCACCGCCACGACGTTCGAGCCGTCCTCGACCGGCGTCGCCGCCGGCCCGTCGTTTTCGGCCGCTTCGGGGGCGTCGGACACTTCAACTTCCTGGGCCTGAAAACGAAGCTCGAAATTGACCGCGGGGTCGTGAAAGCCGGTGATCGCGGCGTAAGGAATGACCAGTTTCGACGGCACCTGGTTGAAACTCAACCCGACCGAGAATTTCTCGTCGTCGACCAGCAGCTCCCAGTAACGGTTCTGGAGGACGATCGTCATTTCGTCGGGAAAGCGCTCGATCAGCCGTTGCGGAATGTCGACCCCGGGGGCGTGGGTCTTGAACGTGATGTAGAAATGATGCTCGCCGGGCAGGCCGCCGCCCGCCGCCACGCT
>CAXSHP010000080.1:6940-11005 GCA_964236935.1 uncultured Sphingomonadaceae bacterium | reverse complement strand
CGCGGAAATCGGTGACATAGCCGCCCGCCTCGCGCACCAGCAATTGCCCGGCGGCGACGTCCCACGGCTGGAGGTCCGCCTCCCAGAAACCGTCGAACCGCCCGGCCGCGACCCACGCCAGATCGAGCGACGCCGCGCCGAAACGGCGGATCCCGGCGACCTCGGGCGCGACCGCGGCGAAGATCGCCTGCCACTCGGCGCTGTCGCCATGCCCCTTGTAGGGCGTGCCGGTCGCGATCAGCGCGTCGGCGAGATCGCGCCGCGCCGAGACGCGCAGCCGGCGATCCTGGAGCCAGGCGCCCCTGCCCTTCTCCGCCCAGAAGCTCTCGTCGGTCAGCGGCTGATAGACGAGCGCCTGGGTGATCTCCCCGCGGCCCGACGGACGCGGCTCCTCGACCCCGATCGAGATGGCGAAATGCGGGATGCCGTGGAGGAAGTTCGAGGTGCCGTCGATCGGATCGATCACCCAGCGCGGCTTGGCCGGATCGCCGGCGACCTCGCCGCCTTCCTCCATCAGGAAACCCCAGTCGGGGCGCGCATGGCGGAGCTCCTCGAACAGGGTCTGCTCGGCGCGCTTGTCGGCGAGCGAGACGAAGTCGGCGGGACCCTTGCGCGAGATCTGGAGCGCGTCGACCTCGTTGAAATCACGCCGGATGCGCGGCGCCGCCTTGCGCGCGGCGCGCTGCATGACGGTGATCAGGCCGCTATGGGCTACCATTCAATTCACTTCCGTTTTATCGAGCGGAGGCCCTGCCGAGCGAAGTCGAGGCATCGAGACACGTTCCAACCGTCGAACGTCCCTCGACTTCGCTCGGGACAGCGGCTCGTTCCGTCAGTCCGCCCGGCGGACATATTCCTGGCTGTAGACATCGACCACGATCCTGGTCCCCGCGCCGATATGCGGCGGGACCATCACGCGCACGCCATTGTCGAGCACCGCCGGCTTGTAGCTGGACGAGGCGGTCTGGCCCTTCACCACCGCATCGGCCTCGACGATCATCGCCTCGATCGTGTCAGGCAGCTGCACCGAGATCGGCTTCTCGTCGTACAGCTCCATCACCACATCCATGCCGTCCTGGAGGAACGCCGCGGCGTCGCCGAGGATGCCCTTGTCGAGCGCCACCTGGTCGTAATTCTCCTTGTCCATGAAGGTGAGCTGGTCACCGTCGGCGAACAGGAACTGGAAATCCTTGGTGTCGAGCCGGACGCGCTCGACCGTCTCGGCCGAGCGGAAGCGGACATTGTTCTTGCGCCCGTCGATCAGATTCTTCAGCTCGACCTGCATGTAGGCGCCGCCCTTGCCCGGCTGGGTGTGCTGGATCTTGACCGCCTTCCACAGCCCCTTCTCATATTCGATGATGTTGCCGGGGCGAATGTCGACGCCGCTGATCTTCATGACTTGTCTCGCGCTGATGGAAAGAGCCGCGCGCGCTGTAGATCAGGATCGGCGGGGATTCAAATGGCCGCTCTAGCGCCCGCCGAGCAGCGGATAGGGATCGACGTCCGTGCCCTGCCACCAGCTGTCGGCCGGGCCCATCTGCTTGACCTCGAAATGGAGATGCGGACCGGCGGCATCGGCATCACCGGTCGAGCCGACGGTGGCGATCTGCTCGCCCCGGGTCACCGCCGCGCCCTCGCGGGCATCGGCGTCGTAAGCGTCGAGATGGGCGTAGTAATAGACCCGCTGGCGGTCGGGCGAGCGGATGTAGAGGGTGTGGCCGCCGTCCTTGCTCTCGAACAGTTTCTCGATCGTTCCGGCGGCCGCGGCGAGCACCGGCGTGCCGCGCGGGGCCATGATGTCGATCGCGCCATGACGCCGCGTGCCCCCGCCGCGGACGTCGTTGAAGCTGTCGACCAGCGCCGTCGCCGGGACTCCGGCGACCGGCACGATCAAGTCCGACGACGGCGGCGGCGCCTCGGCCTGCGTCAGCGCGAGGTCGCCGCGCCGGACGAGCAAAGCGAACAGGCCGCCGGCAAGCACGAACAACAGCAGCATCAGCCAGCCGAAGCGGTTCACGGCTGAAACACCGCCGGCGTGCCGGGCTTGACCATCAGCGACAGGCGCGCCGCATCCCAATTGGTCAGGCGGATGCAGCCGTGGCTTTCGGCGCGGCCGATCGTCTCCGGGTGGGGCGTGCCGTGGATGCCGTAATGGGGCTTCGACAGATCGAGCCAGATCACGCCGACCGGGCCGTTGGGGCCGGCCGGCAGCTTCTGCTTGGTGTCGTTGCTCTTCGCATCCCAGAACAGATCGGGATTGTAATGGAACGAAGGATTGTACGACGCGCCCTTGATCGTCCATTTGCCGATCGGCAGCGGATCATGCTCGCTGCCCATCGTCGCGGGGAACTGGGCGACGAGCGCATCCGCCGCGTCGTAGACCCGCAGCGTGCCGTCCGATTTGTCGACCACGACGCGTTTGCCCTCGGGTTGAGTGGCATTGACGTTGAGGCCGGCCAGCGTCTGGCGCCATTCGGGCGGGAGCTTGTCGGGATAGGCCTGCGACGCCGCGATGACATTGGGCACGCGCAATGTCGCCCCGGCGTGAAGCCGCGCGCCGGGATTGAGCGCGATCAGCGTCGCCGTGCTCGTATGATATTGCTCGGTCAGCTTCTCGACGACGTTGGCATAGCCCAATGCCGGCATCCGGGCTTGCGCGGCGGGATCCTTGGGGATCGGCCCGCTGTACGGCCCGGCGATATCCGCGGCGGTCAGCGCGACGATGCGCAGCGGGCGCGTCGCGCGGAAGCGGGCGATCGCCGCGAGCGTGGGACGATCCATCTTGCCGCTCTTTGCCAAACCGTTCGCCGTCTGGAAACCGGTCAGAGCAAGCTTGAGCGACTCGCCCTCGAGGCCGTCGATCACGCCGGGCGAGAAACCAAGGTGATCGAGAATCACCTGAACGTGGATGATGGAGATATCGGGCGCCGGTTTCGGTGCCGCCGCCTGGGTCGTGGTAAACGCCACGCTAGATATGAGACCGGCCGTGCAGAGGCCGAGGCAGAGCCGCGGAACCGCTATTCTTATCACAATCATTTGCTCCCACTTTGCCTTGGTGCGGAATGAACGCAGCGACAGCGCTTTCTTTCCGGGGCTGTAACGGATTTGCGTGGGGTTCGATGATCGATACGATGATGAGCCGCCGAGGGCTGATCGGCGGGGCGGCGGTTTTCGGCGGCCTGGCACTGGTGCCCGGCATCGCGCGGGCGTCGCTGCCCGAACGGCGGCTCGCGTTCCGCAACGTTCACAACGGCGAGCGCTTCGACGCGCGTTTCTACGGCGCGAACGGCTACGACCGCGACGGGCTCGCCGAGCTCAACCACGCCTTGCGCGATTGGCGCACCGGCGAGGTGGTCGAGATGGATCGCGAGCTGTTTGATCTGCTCGCCGGGGTCCGCGACCGGCTCGGCGTCGCCACGAACCGGCCCTTCGACCTGATCTCGGGCTATCGTTCGCCGCACACCAACAGCGCGCTGCGCGAGGCCGGCGGCGCGCATACCGGGGTCGCGACGCAGAGCCAGCATCTGCTCGGCAAGGCGACCGACATCGCGATGCCGGGGATCGCGCTCGATCGGGTGCGCTCGGCGGCGATGGTCGCGCAACGCGGCGGCGTCGGCTATTATCCGCGCGACGGCTTCGTCCATGTCGACACCGCGCGGGTGCGCTACTGGTAACCTAGGCCAGCAGTTCGGCGAAGGCGCGGACGCCCGCCGCCGCCCCTTCAGGGCAATTCCACACCGCTCCCGAAACCGCGATGAAGTCTGCGCCCGCGTCGATCAGCGGGCGGGCGTTGTCCGGCGTGATCCCGCCGATCGCGACGCATGGCGTGCCGAACACCGTCGTCCACCAGCCGATGATCGAGACATCGGGCCGATGGCGGGTTTCCTTGGTCGTGGTCGGGTAGAAGGCGCCGAACGCGACATAGTCCGCGCCCGCCTCGCCCGCCTCCATCGCGAGGTGGCGGCTGTCGTGGCAGGTCACGCCGATCTGCACGTTCGGCCCGAGCAGCGCGCGTGCGTCGCGCGGATCGCCGTCGTCCTGCCCGAGATGGACGCCGTCCGCGCC
>CAXSHP010000080.1:4619-6930 GCA_964236935.1 uncultured Sphingomonadaceae bacterium | reverse complement strand
ACGATGAACGCCACGTCGCGCGCGGCGCGGATCGCCATCAGCGGCGGCGCCAGTTCGGCGACGGCGTGGTCGTCGAGCCCCTTGAGCCGCAGCTGGAACGCCGCGACCGGCCCGGCATCGAGCGCGGTGGCGAGGGTCTCGGCGAAATCCGCGGCGAGCGACGGTGGGGAGATCAGATAGAGCTGGCAGGCGGGCCGCCGTTCGCGCTCGAAGAGACCGGCGAAGCCCTCGAGCGTTTCAAGCTCCGAGTCCTCGTCCCCCTGCCCGGAAACCGCCATGCCCCACTCCATTCGCGCTCATTCCGACCCGGCAGCCATCCGCATCGGCTGTTCCGGCTGGATGTACCGCCATTGGCGCAGCGCTTTCTATCCCGACAAGCTGCCGGTCAAGCAATGGTTTGCGTTCTACGCGGCGCAGTTCGGCACGGTCGAGATCAACAACAGCTTCTATCGCCTGCCGTCGGGCGACACCTTCGAGCGGTGGCGCGATCAGGCGCCGCCGGGTTTCCGCTACGCGGTCAAGGCCAACCGCTTCCTGACGCAGGCGAAGAAGCTCAAGGATTGCGCCGAACCGCTCGCGCGGATGATGGCGCCGGTGCGTCGGCTGGGCGATGCGCTGGGGCCGATCCTCTACCAGCTGCCGCCGCGCTTCCGTATCAATCTGCCGCGCCTCGAGGAGTTCCTCGCGCTGCTGCCGCCCGACCTCGTCCACGTGTTCGAATTCCGCGAGAGCAGCTGGATCGACGAGGAGGTGTTCGCATTGCTCGAGCGCTACGGCGCGTCGTTCTGCGTGCACGACATGGCGGGCTCGGCCACCCCGCGCCGGGCGGTGGGGCCGGTCGCTTATGTCCGCTTCCACGGCTGCGGCGGCAAATATTGGGGCCGTTACCCGGACGAGACGCTGCTCGGCTGGAGCGACTGGATGACCGGGCAGGCCCGCGCCGGACGCGAGGTCTGGGCCTATTTCAACAATGACATCGACGCCCACGCCATCCACGACGCGCTCACGCTGAAGGCGATGGCGCGCCAGTCGCCGCCCGATCAGTCGCCGCCCTTGTAGATCCGGATCATGCGGTCGAGCAGAGCGAGCGCCTCGTCGCGCGGGCGCTGGAAGCTGTTTCGCCCGATGATCGAGCCAAAGCCGCCGCCGTCGCGGATATCGCGCGTATCCTGATAGACCGATTCGGCATCCTTCGCGGCGCCGCCCGAGAAGATCACGATCCGGCGCCCGGCGAAGCTCGCCTGGACGACGTGGCGGACGCGATCGGCCTGGCTCGACCAGTCGATGTCCTTGTAGGACGCCTGCGCGTCCTTCTGTTCGATATGGGCGCTCGGCAGCTTGACCTTGATGATGTGCGCTCCGATCAGCGCGCCCATGTGCGCGGCATAGGCGCCCACGTCGAGCGCGAGCTCGCCTTCCTTGCTCAGCTTGCCGCCGCGCGGATAGGACCATAGCACCGTCGCGATGCCGACCGATTTCGCCTCGGCCGACAACTCGGCGATCTCCTCGAGCGCGTCGAGATAGGAATCGGAGCCGGGATAGACGGTGTAGCCGATCGCCGAGCAGCCGAGGCGCAGCGCATCGTCGACCCCGGCCGTGGTCGCCTGCGCCACCGTGGTCGCCCAGCTGTTCGAGCTGTTGCACTTCAGGATCGTCGGGATCGCCCCGGCGAAGCGATCGGCCACCGCCTCGATCGCGCCGAGCGGCGCGGCATAAGCCGACAAACCGGCGTCGATCGCGAGCTGATAATGGTAGATCGGATCATAGCCCGCCGGATTGATCGCGAAGCTGCGCGCCGGGCCATGCTCGAAGCCCTGGTCGACCGGCAGGATGATCAGCTTGCCGGAGCCGCCGAGCCGCCCCGCCATCAGGATGCGCGCGAGATTGGTCTTGGTGCCGGGATTGTCGCTCTCGTAATTGGAGAGGATATCCTTCACGGTCGCGGTGATGCTCATGCTCAGTCTCCGGAAATGGCGCGGCTGCCCGCTCCGATACGTTCAAGTCCTCGCCGGCAAATCTGTTTGCCCGCCCCTATCGCGGCGCGGCGTCCGCGTCGATGGCCGAAATTCGCCATTCAGCGCCGCAACGCCTTCACGCCGGGCAGTTCCTTGCCTTCCATCCACTCGAGGAAGGCGCCGCCGGCGGTCGATACGAAGGTGAAGTCGTCGCCCACGCCGGCATGGTTGAGCGCGGCGACGGTATCGCCTCCGCCCGCCACCGAGACGAGCGAGCCCTCGCGGGTCAGCGCGGCGGCGGTCTTGGCGAGCGCCACGGTCGCCGTGTCGAACGGCACCGTCTCGAATGCCCCGAG
>CAXSHP010000080.1:0-4609 GCA_964236935.1 uncultured Sphingomonadaceae bacterium | reverse complement strand
GCCGTTCCACACGAGGGTGCGGCAATTCTTGAGCACGTCGCCGAGCGCCTCGACCGCCGCCGGGCCGACATCGAGGATCATCTCGTCGGCCGCCACCTCGTGGACGTTGACCGTGCGCGTCGGCGGATCGGCGCGGAATTCCTTCGCGACGACCACGTCATAGGGCAGATGGACAGTGCAGTTCGCCTGCTCGGCCGCGTCGAGGATCGCGCGCGCGGTGTCCGCCAGATCATGCTCGCACAGCGACTTGCCGACGTCGACGCCGCGCGCGGCGAGGAAGGTGTTGGCCATGCCCCCGCCGATGATCAGATGATCGACCTTGGTGACGAGATGCGTGAGCACGTCGAGCTTGCTCGATACCTTGGCGCCGCCGACCACCGCGGCGACCGGATGCTCGGGCTTGCCGAGCGCCTTCGCCAGCGCCTCGAGCTCGGCCTGCATCGCGCGGCCGGCGAACGCGGGCAGCGCGTGCGCCAGGCCCTCGGTCGAGGCGTGCGCGCGGTGCGCGGCGGAGAAAGCATCGTCGACATAGAGGTCGCCGAGCTTGGCCATCTCGGCGACCAGCGCCGGATCGTTCTTTTCCTCGCCCTGGTGGAAGCGGGTGTTCTCGAGGATCGCGATGCCGCCCTCGGGCAGCATGTCGATTGCCCGCGCCGCATCGTCGCCGACGCAATCGTCGATGAAGGTCACCTCGCGGCCGAGCACCTCGTGCAGCGGCAGCGTCACCATCGCCAGCGACATGTCGGGCCGCCGCTCGCCCTTGGGCCGGCCGAAGTGCGACAGGATCAGCACCTTGGCGCCCTTATCGGCGAGTTCGGCGATGGTCGGCGCGGCGGAGCGCAGGCGCGTGTCGTCGGTGACCCGCGCGCCTTCCATCGGCACGTTGAGATCGGCGCGGACGAGCACGCGCTTGCCCGCGACGTCGCCGATCTCGTCCAGGGTATGGAACTCGCTCACGTCGTCTCCCATGGCTGCCCGAACCATTGTCCCGAGCGAAGTCGAGGGACGTTCCTCGTCCAAAACAGCGAACGTGTCTCGACTTCGCTCGACACAGCGGAATCAGGAGTAATCTAAAGCAATTTCGCGATCACGCCGGCGGTATCCACCATCCGGTTCGAAAAGCCCCATTCGTTGTCGTACCAGGAGACGACGCGGACGAGCTTGCCCTCGAGCACCGCGGTCTCGAGGCTGTCGACGCTCGACGATGCCGGATTGTGGTTGAAGTCGATCGACACCAGCGGCTCGGTGACGAAGGTCAGAATGCCCTTGAGCGGCCCGCTTTCGGACGCGGCCTTCAGCGCGCCGTTGACCTCTTCGACCGTGGTGTCGCGCTTCGGCGTGAAGGTGAGGTCGACCAGGCTTACGTTGGGCGTCGGCACGCGGATCGCCGATCCGTCGAGCTTGCCCTTCAGTTCGGGCAGCACCTCGCCGACCGCGCGCGCGGCGCCGGTCGTCGTCGGGATGATCGACATCGCCGCGGCGCGCGCACGGCGCATGTCGGGGTGGATCTGGTCGAGGATCTTCTGGTCGTTGGTGTAGGCGTGGATCGTCGTCATCAGCCCGCGCTCGATACCGATGCTGTCGTTGAGCACCTTGGCGACCGGCGCGAGACAATTGGTCGTGCACGAAGCGTTGGAGATGATCTTGTGCTCGGCCGTGAGCTTGTCGTGGTTGACGCCATAGACCACCGTCAGATCGACGCCCTTGGCCGGCGCCGAGATCAGCACTTTCTTCGCGCCCGCGGTAAGATGCTTGCCCGCGCTGTCCTTGTCGGTGAAGAAGCCGGTGCATTCGAGCGCGATGTCGATCCGGTTGGCGGCGTGCGGCAGATTGGCCGGATCGCGCTCGGCGGTGACCTTGATGCGCTTGCCGTCGATGATCAGATCGCTGCCGTCGGCCGAGACCTCGCCCGGATAGGCGCCGTGGACCGAATCGCGCTTGAACAGCAAAGCGTTGGACTTGGCGTCGGCAAGGTCGTTGATCGCGACCAGCTCGAGCCCGCTGTCGGCACGCTCGAGGATCGCGCGCGCGACGAGGCGGCCGATCCGCCCGAAACCGTTGATCGCAACTCTGGTCGTCATGTCAGCAACTCCTCGTCAAGCCGCGCGCGCCCAAAGACTTCAAAAACGCGCTCATCGCATCGGCAGGCAATTCGATTCGGGCAGGCGGCGGCGCCGGTTTCTTTGTCGCGGTGCAGCGTCAGCGTCAACCGCGGCGGCAAACTGTCTCGCATCGCGACGCTTGCCCGAGCGCACAGCCGTGCTATCGATGCGCCATGGCTGACCAGCGTCTCATCGTCGCGATCGGCCGGGCGGAGCGGGCGCTCTCCCGGATCGAGACCTCGGGCACGCGCGCGGCGACCTGGGCGGTCGATATGGTCAGGCGCAGCGAATATGACGTGCTCGACAAGCGCCACGCGAAGCTGCGCGGCGTCGTCGGCGAAACGCTGAGCGGGCTCGATCGGCTGATCGGCACGGATCCGCACGGCTGATATGGCGCAGGTCGACATCGACATCGTCGGCCAGCGCTACGACGTTGCCTGCCGCGACGGCGAGGAAGCGCATCTGATCTCGCTCGGCAAGCTCGTCAGCGCCAAGGCCGAGGAGGCCGCGCAGGCGGTCGGCAAGATGAGCGAGGCGCGGCAATTGCTGTTCGCCGCCTTGCTCCTCGCCGACGATCTGATCGAGGCCCGGCGCAGCGCGACCAACGCGGGCGATCCCGATGCGACCGCCGCGGTCGAGCGGCTAGCCGATCGTCTCGAGGCGCTGGCCGACAGGCTTGAGGCCGGCGCGCCGAAGCCCTAGATACGTATATGGTGGGCACTGCCCGGTACGAGCCTTTGAACATCCCTGAGGCGATTACACATCCAAGGGAGCTGTCCCTGCCCGGATTCCGGTCTGACGCACACGGCGCCCACCTGACGTTGAAGGCGTCAGAGGATATTCCGGCAAACGGCCACGGCGGTCCCACCACCCGCCGGCCCGCGTGAGCGAAGCCGCGGCCAAATCCGCGCTGCGCGCCGAGCTGCGCCGGCGCCGCGCGGCGTTCGTCGGCGATCCCGCGCAGCGCGGCGACATGCTGATCGCCAACCTGTTCGTCGCCGAGCATGTCGCGCGTCGCCTCGGCGATGCCAGGATCGTCGCGGGCTATATCTCCGACGGCGAAGAGGTCGATCCGCTGCCGATCCTGCTCCAGGCGATCGACCGGGGATTGGCGACCGCCCTGCCGCGGATCACCGATCGCTCCGCGCCGATGCGCTTCCATTGGTGGGTGCCGGGCGACGAGCTGGTGCCGGGCCCGTTCGGCCTGCTCCAGCCGCGCGAGGATGCTCCCGAGCTCGCCCCCGACCTGATCCTCGCACCGCTGCTCGGCTTCGACCGCGCGATGGGCCGGATCGGCCAGGGCGCGGGCTTCTACGACCGCGCGTTCGCCGCCGCCCCGTCCGCGCGCCGGATCGGCCTGGCCTGGTCGATCCAGGAGCAACCCGCTTTGCCGCTCGATCCGTGGGACATACCGCTGCATGGCATCGCGACCGAGCGCGAATGGATCGAAGGACCGGCGCACGATGGATGAACCGAGCTGGCGCAAGCCGGTGGGCATGCTGGCGATTCTCGCGCTGCTGCTGGTGTGGGTCGTCGCGGTGGTCAGCGCGGTCGACGCGCTGGGCGTGCCCGTTGCCGTGCAGGGGCTGCTCTATCTCGTCGGCGGCGTGCTGTGGCTGTGGCTGTTGCCGATGCGGCGGCTGCTGCGCTGGATGGAGCTCGGCCGCTGGCGCTGAGCTAGGCGCCGAGGATCGATCGATAAAGCGCGAGATAGCGATCGGCCATGCGCTCGACCGCGAAGCGGGCCATGACCGACGCGCGGCACGCTCCTCGACGTCGTCGACGAGGAAGCCGGTGACCCCGTGATCGATCAGCTCGGGCATCGCGCCGCGGTTGCACGCGATCACGGGCGTGCCGCAGGCCAGCGCCTCGACCACCGACAGGCCGAACGGCTCGTTGAAATTGATCAGATGGAGCAGCGCAAACGCCGATCCCAGCGTGCGCGTGCGCAGCTCGCCGCCGACCGCGCCGAGATAGACCACCCGATCGCCGTCGATCGCCGGGGAAACTGCACGTTCGTGATAGCCCTGATCCTGGACGATGCCCGCCATCACCAGCCGGCACCTTGCTCCCGCCGCCGCGGCGATCGCCTCGGCCGCGCCCTTGTCGGGATGGATGCGGCCGAAGAACAGCAGATCCTCACTGCCCCCTGGATCGAACGGGAACTGCTCGATCGGAATGCCGTGGTGAATCGTCGCGGCGTAGCGCAAGCCGGGGGCGCGATCGGCGTCGCTGATCGCGACATAATGAACGCGGTCCTGGTAGGCCTCGAACGCGGGCATGATCCGCTGGGACGAAAAGCCGTGGATCGTCGTCACCACCGGCGTATCGACCAGGCGCGAGAAGCCGAGCGGGACGAAATCGGCCTGGTTGTGAATCAGATCGAACTCGCCTCCGCGTTCGAACACATGCGCGACGTGGAGCATCTCCCACACCTTGGCGTCGATCGACGGATCCTCGGAATAAGGCGCGGGACAGACGCCGGCGAGCGTGCCGGCAGTCCAGCT
>CAXSHP010000079.1:0-11027 GCA_964236935.1 uncultured Sphingomonadaceae bacterium | reverse complement strand
CGCATCGCAACGCGCTGCACTGGCTGGCGTGAGTCCGCGATCAATGCCTGGATGCGCAACCCGATGTTCTACTCAGTGATTGACGATCCGCGTTGATCTCACCCTGCGTGGCCGGTGCTGCGGAGGAGTTGCCTACAGCAAATCACCCGCCGGCTTAGCGTCGTGCGCCGGCCGAGATTGCTCCCGCGTGGCGCGAAGCTCATCGTCAATCAGGCGCTCCAGCCCGGCTGCATCACGGCCGGCGTTTCGCGAGCGAACGTCGCCCAACGTGCAGCGCATGATCTCACGGTTCACGGCCTCCTCGACGAACCGCGACAAGCCGAGCCTGCGGCGACCTCGCACCGCCAATACGGCACGGATCGCCAAGTCAGTATCGCGTGAGACCATCACGCTCCAACGCACAAGGTCGCTCATACATCGCCTCGTTAGGCTTTTTGCGGTCCGCCGGGCAAATGGTTCAGGTTTTGGCTCGGCCATCGCTATTGGCCTGGGCCCGCTTTGTCGAACGCGTTAGGCGATCAACCTCCTTGGCCCAGGCCGCCAACGCCTTTCGCTTCTCGTCGAAATAGTGATGCCGCTGATAGACGCCGACGATGCCGGAACGCGCACCGGATAGGTGATTGAGGACGGCCTCGGTCACTTCCAACCGCACGCCGAGCCGCTGCAATCCGGTCGCCATCGTTCGCCGCAGGTCGTGCAGCGTCCAGTGCGGCACCGGGTCGCCCAGGCGCGTCTCCAGCTCCAAGCGGATGCGGCTCATCGCCTTGCTGAACCCGCTGGGTCCGACTTCCCAATTGCCTCGCGCGGGGATGAGCTTGTCGCCCCGGTCGTGATCCAACAGGCGCTTCACGATCTCCAAGACCGGCGGCGACAACGGGACGAGATGCGCGACGCCGTTCTTCGCGCGCGCGCCTGGAATCGTCCACAGCGCCTTATCGATATCGAACTCGGCGCGCTCCGCCTCGAACACCTCGTTCCGACGCTGGCCGGTCAACAAGAGGAGCTTGATGGCCGGGCCGAACGGAGCGCCTTCCCCTTCCAGGATATGCCACAGCGCGCCGATTTCGTGATCGGACAGCACGCGCTCGCGCGATTTTGGCTTCGGTGGGCGCCCTGCATCTCGGCAGGGGTTGCCCGGCAAGCGGTCCAGTCGCGGCAACGCCCATGTGTAGAAAGCGGAAAAGTAGGAGAGGGCATTGCGTGCCATGGTCGGCGTGCGTTCCGCCATCCTGTCGACGAACCGGGTGATCTCGCTGCGGGTGATGCCGTCAGCCGCGCGGTCGCCGAACTCGGGCAGGATATGGCGTTTGAAGACGCGCTCGATCTCGCCGATCTTTCGCAGGTGCGCCTTTGCCCTCTTGTAGCCCGGCCATAGCGCGTTGACGGTGTAGCCGTTGACGCTGCGCTTCTGGGGCTTGGGCAAGCTCGCGACCGGATCGGCCTTGATCTCGACGTCAGACAGAATCTGCCGCGACTTCTTGCGTGCTTCCGCCAGCGGAAGCCGCTCCGAATAACGGCCGAGCGTGATGTTGCGATATTTGCCCGCCACTCGCTTCCGCAGCACAAAGCTCTTCGCGCCGGACACGCCGATGCGGATGCGCAGGCCCGGGACGACGGCATCGCAATATTCGACCTGCCCCCGCTCGGGTGGCTTGAACCCGCGTATCTTGGCGTCGGTCAGCACCAAACTGCCCTTGCCGGCGGCAGATGAAAGGGTCTCCGCTACCTTTTCGCTACCTACAGCCATGACCATCTGATTTTCCCTCAAATTAGGTAGCGCGGCCGCTACCTTAGGTAGCACTTGGCCGAAATACCGTGAGCTTGAGTGAAACAGCATGACACGTAAGCTATTGAAATCAAGACATCCTCGGATGTCATGATCCTCTTTTGTTCCGCCTCTTAATCAGCGGGTCCTTGGTTCGAGCCCAAGTGCGTCCACCAATCTTTTCAACGACTTACGGGTTGCTGGCCACCAGCTTGAGCCGAAAACGGCCGTCACTGTGACCAGTTTTGTGACCTACCGGTGATTCCGGGACTGGCGGATTTCCGCCGATCCCGGCTGTGACCGGAAAAGTCAGCTGGTCGGCATAGGGCGCCAGATGCTTCACCGAGAGGTGCGCGTAGCGGCGCACCATCGACTCCGACTTCCAGCCCCCCAGCTCCTGAAGCACCCAGGTGGGCACGTCATTTTGCCGGAGCCAGCTCGCCCAGGTGTGCCGCAGATCGTGCCAGCGGAAGTTCTCGATCCCGCAGGCCTGCAATGCCGCACGCCACGTCCGCGTGTTCGCCGAGCGGAGCGGTTGGCCCCGATAGATGAACACCTGTGTCCGGTGCTTGCCCCGCTGGCGCTCGAGCACGCCCATCGCGATCTCGTTCAACGGGACGCCTAACGCCTCGCCGTTCTTGGTATCGCCATGGTCGACCGTCGCGATCCGGCGGCTCATGTCCACCTGCCCCCAGGTCAGCCTCAGGATGTTGCCCTGGCGCAATCCCGTCGACAGTGCGAACAGCACCACTTCACGCTGGTGAGCGGGCAGACGGTCCATGAGCGCCTTGGCCTGGTCGTGGGTCAGATAGCGGACCCGGACCTTGCCGGCCTTCATGTAGGTCTTGAACGCCGGGATATGCTCGAGCCATTCCCACTCGCGCATCGCCTTCCGGAAGATGGCGCGGATCAGCGCCACATACAGATCCTTCGTCCGATCGCTCCTGCGAGCGAGCTGGCGAGAGATGATCCGGTCGATCATGTCCCTGCTCACCTGATCAAGCGTCTTGCCGCGCAGATGCTTGGTGAACCAACGGATCCGGCTCACGTCGTCCCGGTAGGACTTCTTGTGAGACATTTCCTTCAGCCACCGCAAAGCCGCTTCGTCCCAGGTCCGCTTCGGCTTCAGCTTCAGTCTGGCAAGATCCCACAGCTGGGCCTTCAGCTTGTCGTGATATTCCTCGGCCTTCTGCCTGTCGGACGTGCCAGTAGAACGTCTAATGAGCGTTCCGTCAGGTGCTGTGAGCTTGACGTAATATGTTCCTGCACGGTTCCAGAGTGCCATATTGCCTCCTCTTGGTCGGCACTCGGCTGCATCCGCGCAGACATGGGATACCGCTCGCGCATCCAGGCGACAAGGTCGTCTTGGATGAAGCGCCAGCCGCGGCCGAGCTTGACCGCGGGGATGGTCCCGGCCTTGGCGTAGCTGCGGATCGAGTTGGGATGGACGCCGAGAAAGGCGGCTGCGTCCGCGACGTTGAGGATCGTCGCCATGGTCGATCAGGCGCCGCCCGGGTCGAGCGCTCGCCGCGCCTTGGCAAAGCCGCGGTCGGCCTCAAGAAAGCCGGCGAGCATCGCCGGAACCAGTTCGCTGACCGGCTCGGCGACGCCGTGCAGGTCCTTGTATAATCGTGCGTAATCATCGAGCGCGCGATGAAGCTCGGGGGTGATGCTGATGGTGAGCTTGACCGGAGTGCGGTCGGGCAGCTTGGCGAGTTTCAGGTCGGGCATGGCTATCTCCATCATCCGTGCCACGGCGCGAGCACGAGGTCCTTGTGGACGACCAGCCGGACCGGTGCGCCGGGGCGCACGGTGATGGTCGGCTGGACGTTGAGGGTCTTCGACGTGAGCTGGTCACCGGCATGCGCGACGCTCTGCTGGGTCGATTGCCGCAGCGCCTGGACGAGATCGCTCTCGCCCGAGAATTGCAGCTCGGCACCGACGCCGAGCAGCGTCGAGAGCGCCACGCCTTTCAGCAACGACCAGGTATGGACGTCGACCTTGTCCGTGAGCCCGGCGTAGCCGGCGGTGTCCGTTGCAGGCACGTTGTCGAGGCGAAGCGAGCTCCCGTCCGGAAGGATGATCCGCTGCCAGACGACCAGCGCGCGGCGTTGGCCGAACGCGATGACGCTGTCGTAGCTGCCGACCAGCCGCGCGCCCTGCGGCACGAGCAGGATGCGGCCAGTCGCGCTGTCGAAGACGTTCTCGGTGACCTGTGCCGTCACGAGCCCCGGCAGGTCGGACCGGAGCCCGGTGATGAGGCTCGCGGCGATGACGCTGCCGGCGGACAGCATATAGGGCGATGCGGCGGCTATGAGCGCGTGCGGGTTGACGTCGCCGTCACCGGCGAGCCGCCCGACGAAGTCGGCCTTGCGCTGCTGGCCGTTGGGGTCGCGGTCGGGATCGAGCGCGACCTTGCCGGCCTCGCTCCCGGCCGCCGCGACGGGCTCGATTATTGCCGCACCCGCCGGCACCGCCTCGGCGCGTTGGCCGCTCTGGGCCAGGAGGCCCGACTGCCGCGCTGCCTTGACCTCGGCGGCCCGACGCTCGCGCTCGGCCTGCGCCGCCACGTTGCCGCCGCCTTGGGCGGCAAACGCTGCTGCCTGATGCTGCTCGAGGATCGGCTTGCCGAGATCGCCTGGCAGCGGCGGCCCGAGGCGCGGCACGTCGCCATAGGTCTTGGGCAACGTGCCGAGCGCGTCGACGGGCGGACGCGCCTCGGGCTCGGCCACGGCGTCCGGCTGGGCCACGACGCGAAACACGTGCGGCTTGAGCGCGAACCAGGCGATGACGACGAGCACGATCACGGCCGCGCCGGCGAGGCCGACGATCAAGCCGCGCTTGAAGCGGATCGCGCGGATCGGGCGGGCGCGAATGGCGAGGGCCTCCGGATCGAGCTTGCGCTCGACCGTCTCGCCGGCCACCGTCTCGGCGACCGCACCGCTCACGACGCCCTCCGCGCGACAAGGATCGGCCCGCGGGTGATCCGGACGATGTCCTGGTGCTTGAGCCCGAACCGGAGCTCGGCGACGTCGAACAACCGGTCGACGACGTAAAAGCGGCCATTGACGCGGTAGTTGACGAGCGACGCCTCGCCTTTGGCATCGACGACGAACAAGGGCGGCGCGACACCCGTCGCGATCGTCGGCGGAAACTCGATGAAGGTCTGGCGACCGTCGTCGAACGCTCGGACCGGCCGCCAGTCGGGCTTGTCCCCGCTCACCGCATAGTCGAAGCGGAGCTGGTCGACGGAGATACCGGCGGCGACCGGCGCTGCGTCGGCGCTCGCCGCGGCCGCCTTCCGCAGTGCGATGAGCTGGTCCTGCGGATAGGTCCAGGACAGCGCGGTCATCGCGGTCCGCACCGTGCTGGTCAGTGCCAGATGGTAGACGCGCCGGTCGGTGGTGATGACGAGGTTGGTGGCCAACCCGGCGGCATACGGCTTCACCAGGACGTGGGTCCGCTTCTCCTCCCCCGCGCCGCTCGACGTGTCACCGATGACCCAGCGCGCGGTATCGCCGGCCGCGACGGCGCCAAGCGCCTCGCCGGGTTGGAGCGCGATGTCGGTCACCTGCCCCGGCGCGGTATAGACATGATAAAGCGCGCCGTCGCCGAATGGATAAACCTGGACCGCGTTGATGAAGCTGGTCCGGTCAGGCTCCTCGGTCGCCGCCCGAGTGGCGGCGGCGACGCGCACGATCGCGGGCGACGGCGTCCAGCCCCGATGATGGCGGGGCGCCGGCGGCCGCGTCGGCACGGTCCGGGCGCCTGAAACGGCGATCGGGACCGGCGTCGTCTGCGCGGCCTGGGCCGCTACCGCGTTGACGGTCGGATTCGCCGTGGCGGCATTCGGCACGGGCGGCGGTGCCGCCGCGAGCAACAGGATCGCAGCGGGCATGGCGAGACAGAGGGGACGAAGGGTCATGGCTGGATCTCCAGGGTGTCGGTGGGTGTCGCGCCCGGCAGCATCGGCAAGGCGCCGTGGACCGGCGGAGCCGATGGTGCTGGCGGCGATGCAGGCGCGGTCGGCTCGAGCTCGCGGCTCCAATCGATCGCGTCGACGTAGAGGCCGAGCGGGTTCTTGCGCAGCGTGTCGGTCGAGGTCGGGGGTTTGACGAGCACGGTGATAATGCCGGTCCAGTGCGACGTGCCCGCCGCACTGCCGCGATCGTATGCGCTCTCGGTCCATTTGACCTGGAACGAGCGGTCGGACGCGCGCACCACGCTCGTCACTTGCACCGCGACGGTGCGCTCGCCGATGTTGGCGAACGGATCGGCCAAGCGCGCATAATCGCCAAGGAACTGCGCGCCCCGCCGCGTGGCGAAGTCATAGGCCTCGAGCCAATTGGCGCGCATCAGCACCGGGTCGAGCGACACCGAGCGGATGTCGGCGATGAAATGCGCGAGACCCCAGGCGATCTGCGGATCGGTCGGACGATAGCCGGCCTCCGCCGGCGAGACCGCGCGCGGCTCGCCCAGCCGATCGACCTCCACGACATACGGCGTGACGCGGCTTTGCATCGACTGCCAGACGAGCCCGCCGGACAGGCCGGTCGAAAGGATGAGCCCACCGAACGCCATCAACCGCCAGTTGCGTGCCTGGACACGGGCGGAGCCGATCCGCTCGTCCCAGAGCTGGCCGGCTCGGCTGTACGGCGTCTCGGGTTCGGGCGTGCGCCCGTAGCGTTGCACCGCGCGCCTAAAGATCATGAGCATCGAAGATTGTCATCAGTCTTCCCTTTCCTTGATATCGGGGGTGGCGGAGGCACCGCCGCGGTCGCCCTCCTTGAGCGTCTGAAGCGCGACCTGGCGGTGATGGCGGGCGGTCTGCTGCGCCCTGAGCGCCTGCGCCCAGGCGGGCGCTCCGCCGGCGCTCGCTTCGGAGGCAGGCGCATTACCCCCGCCCGCGAACGCCGCGGCGCCAGCGGCCCGGCCGCTGCTCGCTGCCTCGCTAAGGCCGAGCGCGTTGGACATGCCGGCACGCGCCGCATTGCCGCCCGCGCGCGCCATGCCGCCGACCCCGGCGGCAACCGACGAGGTGCCCGCCGCTTCCTGGCCGAGCCGGTAGGCGGTCGATCCGGCCGCGCCCATCGAGGTGCCGGCGCGAACCGCGCCGAGCGCCGCACCGCCGGCGGCGCGCGCAACACCAGCACCGAGCATCGTTACGCCCGCCGCGCCGATGGCGGTGCCGGCAACGGAACCCGCGCCCAGCTGGGGCGCACCGGCAACAAGCCCCGAGGCGATGCTCGGGCCGAATATGCCGAGCCCGAACAGCGCCAAGCTCGCCAAGACGAGGCTCATCGCCTGCCCGAGATCGGGCTCCTGGCCGGCAATGGCTGAGGTGAACTGGGTGAAGTAGTTCGAGCCGATACCGACGATGACCGCGAGCACCATGACCTTGATGCCTGACGAGACGACGTTGCCGAGCACGCGCTCGGCGAGGAAGCCGGTACGGTTCCACAACGCGAACGGCACGAGGATGAAGCCCGCGAGCGTCGTCAGCTTGAACTCGAGAATGGTGACGAACAGCTGGACCGCGAGCACGAAGAAGGCGACGATCACGATCGCCCAGGCGAACAGCAGAACGATGATCGACAGGAAGTTGTTGAAGAAGTTGGTAAAGCCCAACATCTGTGAAGCCTGCGTCATCAACGGCCACGCCGCCGAAAAACCCGTGCCGGCGAGCCGCCCGGGCTTGAGCAAATCGGCCGCGCTGATCGAGCCGCCGCCGGCGGTCAGTCCGGCCTGCGCGAACGAGCGGAAGATGATGTCGGCGAGCGTCGAGAAGCGATTCAGGATGAAAGCGAACGCGCCGATGTAGAGGATCTTGCGGACGAACCGACCGATCACGTCGCCTTCGCCGCCGAACGCCCAGAACAGCCCGGCGAGCGTCACATCGATGCCGATCAGCGTCGTGGTCAGGAAGCCGACGTCCGGCCCGAGCAATCCGAATCCGCTGTCGATGTAGCGGATGAAGGAGGCGAGGAAGGCATCGATGACGTTGAGGTCGTTCACGTGGCGCAACCTTTGCTGAGGCGATGTCGATGGCGCGGCGAAGGCGCTGCCGGTCGCGGCTATTGCGGCGTGTAGGCGGAGCCCGAGCCGAGGAACTTGGCGGCAGCGGCGTGCGCATCGGACTGTGCCTGGAGCGCGCGCGCTTGGTCGATCGCCTGCGCGCGATATTGCGCCGCCATCATGTTCTCGATCTGGAATTGCTGCTTGGCGACGAGTGCGAGCAGCTGGTTGGTCGCCTGACCGACCTGGAGGGCGCCCTCCGCCCCTTGACTGCGAGCGACGATGCCGCCGAGCGCCTGCGCATCCGACACGACGTTCTCGGCGACCTGCGCCTGCACCGTCATCGTCTGCTTGTAGGCCGCCATCGACGTATCGAGCCGCGCCTTCGCCTCGACCACATGCTGGTCGTTGGTCAGTGCCTGGTTGAAGCTCGTCGGAAACAGCGATCGAAACTGCTGGTCGAGATTGGCGACGCGGAACTGGATGCCCTGCGCCTGCCCCATCAGCTGATCGATCTGCTGGATCGTCTGAGTGATCGCCTGCAGCTCGGGAAAGTTGATCGTCGTCAGGTTCCTGGCCTGGTTGATCAGGCTCTGCGCCTGGTTCTGGAGCATCCGGATCTGGTTGTTGATCTGGGTCAGCGTCCGCGCGGCGGTGAGGATATTCTGGCTGTAGTTGCTGGGATCGAAGACGATGATCGCCTGCGCTTGGGACACGGGCAGGACGGCGCTGACGAATGTCGCGCCGATGAGCCCCGCGCGAAGCAGCATCGATGCGAAAGCGGATTTGCGAGTGTTGGCGCTGGTCATGGTTCTTCTCCTGTGAGGGTCGAGGGACGTCGTCGGTCAGCCGGGGAAGTCGGCGAGCGCCGACGCCGCCCACGGAAGGTTGCGATCGATCAGGAAGCTGGACGCGAAGTCGTGACCGTGGTCGGCAGGCGGCGAGCCGAACAGGTCGTCGCCCCGCTCGGCGAGGATGGCGTCGATCCGGACTTGGCTCGCGGGATCGGACGCGCCGCACAGCGCGAGCGCGACGGGACCGAGGCCGAGCTCGAACAGCCGGTTGCCGCGCGCGGATTGCAGGTAATAATGCCGCTTCGGCGTCGCCCGCGCGATCAGCTCGATCTGGCGATCGTTCAGCCCGAACCGCTCATAAGCCGCTCGGCTCTGCGGTTCGATCGCGCGATCGTTGGGCAGTAGAATGCGCTGCGGGCAGCTCTCTATGATGGCCGGCGCGATGCTCGAAGCGGCGATGTCGGCGAGGCTCTGAGTCGCGAACAGGACCGCGACATTGCGCTTGCGCAGCACCTTGAGCCATTCGCGGATGCGCGCCGCGAACAGCGGGTGGTCGAGAAAGACCCAGGCCTCGTCGAGGATGAGCAAGGTCGGACGTCCGTCGAACCGCTCCTCGAGCCGATGAAAGAGATAGGTCAGCACCGGCGCGACCACGCCTGCCTGCCCCATCAACGCCTCGGTCTCGAAACACTGGACGTCCGCGAAGTTCTGGTCGGGCTCGACCGAGTCGAGCAGCCGGCCATAGGGTCCTTCGAGCGTGTAGGGCGTCAGTGCCGCACGCAGCGCATTGGACTGGAGCAGCAGCGCGAGACCGGTCAGCGTGCGTTCGTCCGCAGGCGCCGAGGCGAGACTGCCGAGCGCCGACCAGATGCCATCCTTGACCTGCGGGGTCACGGCGACCTTCTCGTGGGCGAGTAGCGCAGCGATCCACTCGGCCGCCCAGGCGCGCTCGGTGCCGTCATCGATGTGGCGCAGCGGCTGGAACGCCAGCCCGGCGGTGCCGTCGGCGCTACCCAGCCCCAGGGCATGATGCGCGCCGCCCATCGCGAGCACGGCGGCACGGGCGGAATAGCCCTTGTCGAAAATGAAGAGCTGCGCCTGCCGGTAGCGGCGGAACTGCAGCGCGATCAGCGCCAGCAGCACCGACTTGCCGGCCCCGGTCGGGCCGACGACAAGCATGTGCCCGACGTCGCCGACGTGAGTCGACAAGCGGAACGGCGTCGATCCCGCCGCCTGGGCGTAGAACAGTGGCGGGCCGTCGAGATGAGCGTTGCGCGCCGGGCCGGCCCAGACGCTCGACAACGGCATGAGGTGCGCCAGATTGAGCGTATGGACGAGCGGCTGGCGAACGTTGGCGTAGACGTGGCCCGGCAAGGAGGAGAGCCACGCCTCGACCGCGTTCACGCCTTCGCGGATGGTGGTGAAGCCCAGCCCGTTGACGATCCGCTCGACGCGGCGGACCTTGTCCTCGACTGCGGCGCGATCGTGTGCGGCGACAGTAATGGTGGTCGTCATGTAGCCGAACGCGACATGGTCGGCGCCAAGCACCTGCAACGCCAGGTCGGCATCGACGACCTTGTTGTCGGCGTCGCTGTCGATCAGCGCCGACTGGCTGTTGTACATGACCTCGCGCAGCATCGCGCCGACCGACTTGCGCTTGTTGAACCACTGGCGCCGGAGCTTGGTCAGCGCCTTGGTGGCGTCGCTCTTGTCGAGCGCGACGAAGCGGGTGACCCAGCGATAGCCGAAGTCCTGATGGTTAAGCGCATCGAGCAGTCCGGGCCGGCTGACGACGGGCAAGCCGAGCACGGTCAGCGTGCGCAGATGCCGGTCGCCGAGCATCGGCTCGAGGCCGCCGACCAGCGGCGTGTCGGCGAGCAGCCCGTCGAGGTAGATCGGTGTCTCGGGAACAGCGATCGGGTGGCGCCGCGCGGAGATGCACGCGTGTAGATAGGTCAGCACGTCGGCCGAGCCGAGCGCGGCCACCTCCGGCATGAATGCGGACAACAGGTCGAGCGCGCGGTCGGTCTCGGCAATGAACCCGGCGAGCGCGCCACGCCAGTCGCGGGTGATATCGTCGTCGGGGCGGTCGACGAGCCGTCGACCCGCCGCATCGCTGTGGTCCGCCGGCGGCAGCCACACGAGCGTCAAATGGTAGATGCTCTCGAAGTGGCGGCTTACGTCGAGGAAGCTCGCACGCCGTTCCTGGTCGACCAGCCACGAAGCCGCGTCGGGAAAGTTGCTGTCGGGATAGGCGACGGCCTCGCGCCTTTCCGCCTCGAAGAACAGCGACCAGCCGCTGCCGAACCGCTTCAGCACATTGTTGGCCCGCGCCGAGGCCGAGACCAGCTCCGCCTCGGTCGCGCTTTCGAGGTCGGGTCCGCGAAAGCGGATCGTGCGCTGGAAGCTGCCGTCCTTGTTGAGCACGACGCCGGGCGCGACCAGCGCCGCCC
>CAXSHP010000078.1:0-11057 GCA_964236935.1 uncultured Sphingomonadaceae bacterium | reverse complement strand
ACCAGGGCCTGGCGGCGGATCAGGATCGATCCTTCCCAGCAGCGGCGGCTCGACACCGCCAGGCGGCGCGCCTCGGGCCACCAGATCATCCAGCGCATGAAGAAGCTCGCCGCCGCATCGCCGGCGGCAAGCGCCGCGACCTGGAGATCGATGCGCCGCGGGTGGCACAGATCGTCGTCGTCCCACTGGCACAGCATCCCGCCTGAGGCGCGCGCGACCGCGAGGTTGCGCAGCGTGCCGAGCGGCGCCTGGTCGACGAAATGGTAATGGATCGTGGGATCGCCGAGCGCGGCCAGCAGCGGCTCGATCACATTGCCGGGCCGGTCGCACACGATCATCAACTCGCGGTTGGCATAAGTCTGGCGGCGATAGCAGGCGATCGCCTGCGCGACCGACGGACGATCGCCGCGAGAGACCATCAGGCAGGAGACCAAAGGGCCGGAGACGCTGCCCGGCGCGGGCGGAGCGAACTCGCCGATGATCTGCTCGCCGCTGGGGAGCCCGGTGACGAGGGTGAGGGGGGCTTCCATCGGCGAAAGCTTAGAACATTTTCCCGTCACGATCAGTGCAGACGAAAGCGCCCGGAGCTTCCTCCGGGCGCCGCGTTCGATCGGATCGGCGTGGATCAGGCCGAGAAGTACATGTCGAATTCGACGGGGCTCGGCGCCATCTCCCAGCGGGCGACCTCGGCCCACTTGATCTCCTGGTAGGCCTCGATCTGGTCCTCGGTGAACACGCCGCCCTTGGTCAGGAAGGCGTGGTCCGCGGTCAGCGAATCGAGCGCCTCGCGCAGCGAGCCGCACACCGTCGGCACCTGGGCAAGCTCCGCCGGCGGCAGATCGTAGAGGTTCTTGTCCATCGCCTCGCCGGGGTGGAGCTTGTTCTCGATCCCGTCGAGGCCCGCCATCAGCAGCGCCGAATAGCAGAGATACGGATTGGCCATCGCGTCGGGAAAGCGGAACTCGACCCGCTTCGCCTTGGCGCCCGCGCCGTAAGGGATGCGGCACGAAGCGGAGCGGTTGCGCGCCGAATAAGCGAGCAGCACCGGTGCCTCGTAACCCGGCACCAGTCGCTTGTAGCTGTTGGTGGTCGGGTTGGTGAAGGCGTTGAGCGCCTTGGCGTGCTTGATCACGCCGCCGATGAAATACAGGCACATGTCGCTGAGGCCGGCATAGCCGTCGCCCGCGAACAACGGCTTGCCCTCGCCCCAGATCGACATGTGGGTATGCATCCCCGAGCCGTTGTCCTCCTTGATCGGCTTGGGCATGAAGGTGACGGTCTTGCCGTAGGCCGCGGCGACCTGCCAGCAGACGTATTTGTAGATCTGCATGCGGTCGGCGGTGGTCACCAAAGTGCCGAAGGTCAGGCCGAGCTCATGCTGCGCGGCGGCCACCTCGTGGTGATGCTTGTCACACGGCAGACCCATCTCGAGCATCGTCGAGACCATCTCCCCGCGGATGTCGACTGCGGAATCGACCGGCGCGACCGGAAAATAGCCGCCCTTCGCGCGCGGCCGGTGGCCGAGGTTGCCGCCCTCATATTCGCGACCCGAGTTGGTCGGCAGCTCGATGTCGTCGATCTTGTAATAGCTCGTCGAATAGCTGTTCTCGAAGCGGACGTCGTCGAACATGAAGAATTCGGCCTCGGGCCCGACATAGACCGTGTCGCCGATGCCGAGCGTCTTGAGGTAACCCTCGGCGCGCTTGGCGGTCGAGCGCGGATCGCGCGAATAGAGTTCGCCGGTCGACGGCTCGACGATGTCGCACACCAGGATCAGCATCGGCGTCGCCGAGAAGGGATCGACCCACCCCGCGTCGAGATCCGGCTTGAGGATCATGTCGCTCTCGTTGATCGCCTTCCAGCCCTCGATCGAGGAGCCGTCGAACATCAGGCCGTCGTTGAGCTCATCCTCGCCGATGACGCTCGAGACCATCGTCAGATGCTGCCATTTGCCCTTGGGATCGGTGAAGCGGAGATCGACCCACTCGACCTCTTTGTCCTTGATCATCTTGAGAACGTCGGACGCCTTGTTGGCCATGTTGGATATGCCTTCTCTTGAACGTGCTGCTGAATGACTTCGCTGGAATTCAGATCGCGTCGGCGCCCCGCTCGCCGGTGCGGATGCGGACCGCGGTGTCGACGGGCAGGACGAAGATCTTGCCGTCGCCGATCCGCCCGGTCTGCGCCGCGCTGGCGATCGCCTCGACCACGCGATCGGCGAGGCTGTCCTCGACGACCACTTCGAGCTTCACCTTGGGCAGGAAATCGACGACATATTCCGCGCCGCGATAGAGCTCGGTATGCCCCTTCTGCCGCCCGAAACCCTTGGCCTCGGTCACGGTGATGCCCGATACGCCGACGTCGTGCAGCGCTTCCTTCACCTCGTCGAGCTTGAACGGTTTGATGATCGCTTCGATTTTCTTCATGTCGCGCCCCCTTGTGCGAACGCTTGCGCCGCGTGCTTCAATAAGCGTGCCAACCGGCGAATCGCAAGCGGCGGCGGGTTAATCGCGTGGTCGCGCCCGGCCCTGCTCTAAAAGCGGGCAAGGACACGGGCGCGTTGCCTGCCATTTAGGCATGAGCGGCCGCCTGGTCAGTCGCGCTGTTCGCGTTCCGCGCGGCGGCGCTCCTTCGCCTCTCGCTCTTCCTGCCGGCGAATCGCGCGGCCGCGATTGCGATCCGCCTCGCTCTGGCTGGTGGTGGCCTTGTCGACGCCGTAGCCGACCGCTCTGACGGGCAGCGTCACGACATCGACCGCCGTGCGCGCCAGGCAGCCGCCGAGCAGCAGCGCGGTGGCGGAAATCCAGAGAACGCGCATGCTCGACTCCCGCTCAGGCGTAGGGTGGCGCGTCCAGGCCCGTGGGGCTGCGGGTGAAGATCTCGCAGCCGTCTGCGGTGATCCCGACCGAATGCTCGAACTGCGCCGAGAGCGATCGGTCGCGCGTGACCGCGGTCCAGCCGTCGTCGAGCAGCTTCACGTCGGGGCGGCCGATGTTGATCATCGGCTCGATCGTGAAGAACATTCCCGGCCGCAGCTCGGGCCCGGTGCCCGGCTTGCCGGCATGGACCACCTCGGGCGTGTCGTGGAACACCTGGCCGAGCCCGTGGCCGCAGAAATCGCGCACCACGCCGTAGCGATGCGCCTCGGCGAAGCTCTGGATCGCGTGCGCCACGTCGCCCATGGTGTTGCCGGGCCGCGCCTGCGCAATGCCGCGCATCATCGCCTCGTAGGTCACGTCGACCAGCCGGCGCGCCTTGATCGGCACGTCGCCGACGAGGAACATCCGGCTGGTGTCGCCATGCCAGCCGTCGACGATCACGGTAACATCGATATTGGCGATGTCGCCGTCCTTGAGCGTGCGCGACCCCGGTATGCCGTGGCACACGACATGATTGATCGAGATGCAGCACGATTTGGTGAAGCCGCGATAGCCGAGCGTCGCGGGAACGCCGCCGCCGCGGAGCATGTGCTCGCGCACCATGCGATCGAGCTCGTCGGTCTCCATGCCGGGGACGACATGGGGGACGAGCGCATCGAGCACTTCGGCGGCGAGGCGCCCCGCCGCGCGCATTCCGGCGAAACCTTCGGGGCCATGCAGCTTGATCGCGGTGGTACGCTCGGTCGCGGCGGCGCCGTCGAGGGTGAGATAGCTGGTCATCGCGGCAATATAGCGTGCGCGGGAGCATTTTGCGAGCTATGCGCGCACGATGCAGGCGGAACGGATCTGGACGGCGGCGCTGCTCGTCATCGGCGACGAAATCCTGTCCGGCCGGACGCAGGATCGCAATGTCGCGCAGGTCGCCTTGTGGCTCAATCTCCAAGGCGTCCGTCTCGCCGAGGTGCGGGTCGTGCCCGACGTCACCGCCGCGATCGTCGCGGCGGTCAACGAACTGCGGGCGCGCAACGACTATCTCTTCACGACCGGCGGAATCGGCCCGACGCATGACGACATCACCGTCGACGCGGTCGCGGCGGCGCTCGGCCTGCCCGTCACGGTCCATCCGCGCGCGCGAGAGATCCTCGAGCGCCATTATGCCGACCGAGGCGGCCTGACCGCGGCACGGCTGAGGATGGCGCGGGTGCCGCAAGGCGCGGAGCTGATCGAAAACAGGATGTCGGGGGCGCCCGGAATCAGGATCGAGAATCTTTTCGTCCTCGCCGGCGTGCCGAATATCGCGGGGATGATGCTCGAGGCGCTGTCCGGCTCGCTCGCGGGCGGGCGGCCGATGCTGTCGCGCACGATCGGCTGCCTGGTTGCCGAAAGCGAGGTCGCCGAGCTCCTGCGCGAGACCGAGCAGGCGCATCCCGATTGCCAGATCGGCAGCTATCCGTTCTTCGGGAACGGCCGCGTCGGTGCCAATTTCGTCGTCCGATCGGTCGACGAGAGCGCGCTCGGCGCCTGCGCCGCCGCCCTGGTCGGGCGGTTGACCGCGGCGGGCCACGAGGCGATCCCGGGCGGCATCTGATGGCGCGCATCCTGATGGGGTGGGAGCTTGGCGCCAACCGCGGCCACATCCTGCGCCTGCTGCAATATCATGACGCATTCGTCGCGGCAGGGCATCACGTCACGGTCGCGCTGCAGCGGATCGACGGGTTCGCGGTGGAGGGCCGCACGGTCCCCGGCGCGATATTGCAGGCTCCGCTGTGGCCGCGCCTGCTCGCCACCGCCGCTCACGTCGATCCCGTGCCGGTGGCGACGCTGGGCGATATCCTCGCTCGCCTCGGGTTGGCGGATCGGGGGGCGTTCGCGACGATGCTCGGGGCGTGGGATCGGCTGCTCGCGGCGGAACGCCCCGATCTGGTCGTTGCCGATTTCGCGCCTGTCCTGCTCAGCGCGGCGCGCGGGCGGCTGCCGACGATCTCGATCGGCCATGGCTTCGACATGCCGCCTGGAACGATGCCGGGCTTTCCCAGCCTCAGCGGCGGCCGGCCGCTGTTCGACGAAGCGCCGTTGCTGGCGGAGGCCAACGCGGGATTGGCGGCGGCCGGTCGCCCGCCGCTGGATGCGCTGCCCGGATTGTTCGCCGCCGACCATGAACTCGCGGCGGTTCTTCCTGAACTCGATCCCTATGCGGCGCACCGCAGGATTCCTCCCTGCGCTCCCGCGCTCGATCTTCCTTTGCCTCCGATCGCCGATGGCGGCGGCGACGAATTGTTCGTCTACTGGCCCGAACGCGCGGCGGCGGCGGCGCTGCTGTGGGACGGTCTGGAGCGGGCCGGCATGCCGATCCGGATGTATGTGCCGCGCCTCGACTCGGCGACCGCCGCGGCGTTCGAAGCGCGCGGCTTCACCGTCGAAGCGCAAAGCATGAAGTTCGATCGTATCGCGGTGCGCGCGCGGATGGTGCTGTCGCATGGGGGGGTCGGCTTCACGACCATGGCGCTGCTCGTCGGATTGCCGCAGGCGGCGCTCCACTACGATCTGGAAAAGCGCACGCAGGCGATCGCGATCGAGCGGCTCGGCGTAGGAATGCAGACGCCGCTGGGACAGACCAGCCCCGACGCGCTGGTGCGCGATCTGCGTCGGCTGTGGGAGGACCGGGCGGTCGGCCCGCATGCGCGCGCGCTCGCCGCGGAACTGCGCGCCCGGCTCGCCCGGTCACCGATGCTGGCGGCGCTGGATGCGGTCGACCGGCTGCTCGGCGAGAGCAGTCGGGCAGGCGCGTCCGACCGGGCTCACTGAAACGCGTAGGGCACGATCGAGCGCCGGTCGGGGTCGACCTCGAGGACGCGTCCGGCCGGAGGGAAGGCGCGCTGATCGCAGGCCGTCCGCGGGCAGATGCGGCAGGAGGTGCCGATCGGCGTGGCGCTGTGCGGTCCGTTGAGCGCGATGCCGTCGGCGTAGATGAAGTCGCTCGCATGCTCGATCTCGCAGCCGAGCGCCACGGCATAACGGCGCGCGGGGCGCAGGTAGCTGCCCGTCTGCTTGACCAGGCCCTTGGCGATCGAGACGTAGCGCGTGCCATCGGGCGTCTCGGCCAGCTGGACCAGGATCCGGTCGGGGATGGCAACCGCCTCGTGTACGATCCACAGCGGACAGGCGCCGCCGAAGCGCGCGAATTGTAGGCGCGTGGCCGAATGGCGCTTGGTGATGTTGCCCGCCATGTCGACGCGGCAGAAAAAGAAGGGCGCGCCCTGGAGTCCGGGCCGCTGGAGCGTCGACAGGCGGTGGCAGGCCTGCTCGAAGCTGACGCCGAAGCGATGGCGCAGATGGTCGATGTCGTGGCGCGTCTCGCGTGCCGCCTGGCGGAACCGCGCATAGGGCATCAGCAGCGCGCCGGCGGCATAATTGGCGAGGCCGACCAGCAGCAGCTTGCGCGAGGCATCGAAGCGCAGCCGGGCGTCGGCGACCACGCCTTGGATCGTCGCGTCGATCTCGAGCCGCATCAGCTGGTAGGCCAACAGGAACAATGCGCTCTCCGGCGGCAGCGCGCTGTCGATCTCGAGCAGGCGCCGCGCGGGATCGAATGCGCGCAGCTCGGCGGCAGGGCCCCCGCGGTTGGACTGGATCCGCACGCCGTGCCGGCTGCGCAGCCGCTCGATGATGACGGCGCGCGGCGCGTCGACGCTGCCGATTTCCTCCGCGAGCTCCTCGGCGAGACGATCGATCGGATCGATGTAATTGCCGGCTTCGTGGAACCAGTCGCGGATTTCCTCCCACGGCAGACGCCCGCTCTCGCCCATCGCACCGCTGTCGATCTTGTCGTCGAGCACGCGCAGCTGCTCCTGCGACCGGCGGTAGGCGGCGTAGAGCGCGACCATCCGCCGCGCGAGCATCGGCTGCTGCTTCACCCCTCGCCGGACGGCATCCTCGGGCAGCGCGCTTTGCGGCACGGTCGAATCGGCGCCGGCCTCGAGCGCGCTGACGAGCAGCGCGGTCTCTTCGTCGGGGTCGACGTCCGCCCAGTCGAGCGGAAAGGTCTGCGCCAAAGTGACCAGCACCGGCGTGGTGATCGGCCGGTCGTCGTTCTCGATCTGCGACAGATAGCTGATCGAAATGCCGAGACGCCGGGCCATCTCCGCCTGGCCGATGCCGATCCGCAGGCGCAAGCGCTTGACCTGGTGGCCGGCGAAGACGCGGCGTCGGGGCTGGGTCATGCCCTCTCATATTCTGCAAACCATCGCCCCGCAACTTTGCAAAATCGCATTTGCGGTTCGCCTTGATGCCTGTGAGAAAGCGCGGGGGAGAGACGGCGCATGATGGAAACCCTCGCACGGCTGGAGGCCAAGCGCCGCGAGGCCCGCCTCGGCGGCGGGCAAAAGCGGATCGACGCGCAGCACGCCAAGGGCCGGCTGACCGCGCGCGAGCGGCTCGACGTGCTGCTCGACGAGGATTCGTTCGAGGAGCTCGACATGTTCGTCGAGCATAATTGCGCCGACTTCGGGATGGATGCGACGCACGTCCCCGGCGACGGCGTGGTCACCGGATCGGGCACGATCAACGGCCGGCTGGTGTTCGTGTTCAGCCAGGATTTCACGGTGTTCGGCGGGTCGCTGAGCGAGCGGCATGCGCAGAAGATCTGCAAGATCATGGACATGGCGCTCAAGGTCGGCGCGCCGGTGATCGGGCTCAACGATTCGGGCGGCGCGCGCATCCAGGAGGGCGTGGCCTCGCTCGGCGGCTATGCCGAGGTGTTCCAGCGCAACGTGCACGCCTCCGGCGTCATCCCGCAGATCAGCCTGATCATGGGGCCGTGCGCGGGCGGCGCGGTCTATTCGCCGGCGATGACCGACTTCATCTTCATGGTGAAGGATTCGAGCTACATGTTCGTCACCGGCCCCGAGGTGGTGAAGACCGTCACCAACGAGGTCGTGACGCAGGAGGAACTCGGCGGCGCAGTCACCCACACCACCCGCTCGGGCGTCGCGGACGTGGCGTTCGACAACGACATCGAGGCGCTGCTCGCCGCGCGCGACTTCTTCGATTTCCTGCCCTTGTCGAATCGCACCGGCGTGCCCGTCCGGCCGACCGAAGACCCGTGGGATCGCACCGAGGACAGCCTCGACACTTTGATCCCCGACAGCGCCAGCAAGCCCTACGACATGCATGAGCTGATCGCCAAGACGCTCGACGAAGGCGATTTCTTCGAGGTCCAGCCGACGCATGCGGGCAATATTCTCACCGGCTTCGGCCGGATCGAGGGGCGCACGGTGGGCGTCGTCGCCAACCAGCCGATGGTCCTCGCCGGCGTGCTCGACATCGCCAGCGCGCGTAAAGGCGCGCGTTTCGTGCGTTTCTGCGACGCGTTCGAAATTCCGATCATCACCTTCGTCGACGTCCCCGGCTTCCTTCCCGGCACGGCACAGGAGCATGGGGGAATCATCAAGCACGGTGCGAAATTGCTGTTCGCTTATGGCGAGGCGACCGTGCCCAAGATCACGGTGATCACCCGCAAGGCCTATGGCGGCGCCTATGACGTGATGGCGTCGAAGCATCTGCGCGGCGACCTCAATTACGCCTGGCCGACCGCCGAGATCGCGGTGATGGGCGCGAAGGGCGCGGTCGAGATCATCTTCCGCTCGGAGGCGGGCGATCCGGCCAAGCTCGCCGAGCGCACCGCCGAATATGAGGCGCGCTTCGCCAACCCGTTCGTCGCCGCGTCGCGCGGGTTCATCGACGAGGTGATCATGCCGCATTCCACCCGCAAGCGCATCGCGCTGGGCCTGCGCAAGCTGCGCCACAAGCGGCTGGAGAACCCGTGGAAGAAACACGACAACATCCCGCTTTAGGAATTTCCATGACCGCCGATCCGATCGTCATCCTTTCCTACGCGCGCACCCCGATGGGGAGTTTCCAGGGCGAGCTGTCGCCCGTCGCCGCGACCCATCTCGGCGCGGCCGCGATCAAGGGCGCGGTCGAGCGCTCGGGGCTGTCGCCCGAACAGATCGAGCGCGCCTACATGGGCTGCGTGCTGCCGGCCGGGCTCGGCCAGGCGCCGGCGCGCCAGGCGGCGATCTATGCCGGGCTGCCGCATTCGGTCGAGGCGACGACGATCAACAAGATGTGCGGATCGGCGATGCAGGCGGCGATCATGGCGTCGGATGCGATCGCGGCGGGCTCGGCCGACGTGATCGTCGCGGGCGGCATGGAGAGCATGACCAACGCGCCTTATCTGATGCTCAAGCATCGCGCCGGCGCACGCATCGGCCACGACAAGATCTACGACCATATGTATCTCGACGGGCTCGAGGACGTCTACGAGCAGGGCAAATTGATGGGCAATTTCGCCGAGGACGTCGCCCAGGAATATCAGTTCACGCGCGCCAAACAGGATGAGTTCGCGATCGCCTCGCTGACCCGCGCGCAGGCCGCGACCGCGAGCGGCGCGCACGCCCGCGAGATTGTCCCCGTGACGGTGACGACGCGCAAGGGCGAAGTCGTGATCGACACCGACGAGCAGCCGCGCAACGCCAACATCGCCAAGATTCCGACGCTCAAGCCGGCCTTCGCCAAGGACGGCACGATCACCGCCGCCAACGCCTCGTCGATCTCGGACGGCGCCGCCGCGCTGGTGATCACGCGGGCGAGCGTCGCGGAGAAACTCGGCGCGACGCCGATCGCGCGGATCGTCAGCCATGCCGCGTTCGCGCACGCCCCGGCGAGGTTCACCACCGCGCCGGTCGGCGCTTCGGAGAAGGCGCTCGCCAGGGCCGGCTGGACGACCAAGGACGTCGACATCTTCGAGGTCAACGAGGCGTTCGCGACGGTCGCGATGATCGCGATGCACGATCTCGGCCTGCCGCACGACGTGCTCAACATCCACGGCGGCGCGTGCGCGCTCGGCCATCCGGTCGGTGCATCGGGTGCGCGGATCGTCGGCTCGCTGATCAATGCGTTGCAGACCAATGGGATGAAGCGCGGCCTCGCGGCGATCTGCCTCGGCGGCGGCGAGGCGACCGCGATGACTGTCGAGCTGATGCAATGAGCATCGGCCGGCTCAACCACGTCGGCATCGCCACCCCCTCGATCGAGGCGTCGGTGGCGATGTATCGCGACCTGCTCGGCGCGACGAAGGTCCACGAGGCTTTCGATCTGCCTGCGCAGGGCGTGCGGGTGTGCTTCGTCGATGTTCCTAATAGCCAGATCGAACTGATTGAACCCTATGGCGAAAGTTCGCCCATCCACGGCTTTCTCGCGAAGCATCCGGCGGGCGGGCAGCACCATATGTGCTTCGAGGTGCCCGATATTCATGCCGCCGCGGCCGAGATGAAGGCGAAGGGCGCGACCGTGCTCGGCGAGCCGCGCATCGGCGCGCACGGCACGCCGGTGATCTTCGTCCACCCGAAGAACATGGGCGGCGTGCTGGTCGAGCTGATGGAAATGCCCACGCATGGTTGATCGCGCGGAGTGGGAAAAGCTCGCCGCGAAGGAGGTCAAGGACAGGGACCTGACTTGGCCGACGCCCGAAGGCATTGCCGTCAAGCCGCTCTATACCGCCGAGGATGTCGCGGGAATCGATCCGGGCCTGCCCGGCTTCGCCCCGTTCACGCGCGGCGTGCGCGCGTCGATGTACGCCGGCCGGCCGTGGACGATCCGGCAATATGCCGGCTTCTCGACCGCCGAGGAGTCCAATGCCTTTTACCGGCGCAACCTCGCCGCGGGGCAGAAGGGGCTGTCGGTCGCGTTCGATCTCGCGACCCACCGCGGTTACGACAGCGACCATGCCCGCGTCACGGGCGATGTCGGCAAGGCCGGGGTGGCGATCGATACGATCGACGACATGAAGATCCTGTTCGACGGCATCCCGCTCGATCAGATGTCGGTCAGCATGACGATGAACGGCGCGGTGATCCCGATCCTCGCCTTCTTCATCGTCGCGGGCGAGGAGCAGGGGGTAAGTCAGCCGCAGCTCGACGGCACCAAGACGGTGATCGAGAACGTGCGGCTGGGCGCCGGGCCGGTGGTCGGCATGATCGAGCGCTTCAACGCGATCTCGGCCGAGATGGGCGACCCCAAGGACGACACCGACTTCGACAAGCTGCTCGAGGAGATGGGCACGCTGCAGGAGAAGATCGACGCGGTCGACGGCTGGACGCTCGACAACCAGCTCGAGAT
>CAXSHP010000077.1:0-11081 GCA_964236935.1 uncultured Sphingomonadaceae bacterium | reverse complement strand
GGGCTCGAGCAGCGCGTCCAGGCGATCAACTCGTTCCTCGAGGATATCTACGGCGAGCGGCGGATCATCGCCGACGGGGTGGTGCCGGCCGAGCTGATCCTCGGCAATCCGCAGTTTCGCACGCAGGTCGCCGGGGCGCGGCCGCCGCACGGCATCTGGGCGCATATCTGCGGGATCGATCTGGTCCGCACGGGCCCCGACGAATTCTTCGTGCTCGAGGACAATGCCCGCACTCCGTCGGGCGTATCGTACATGCTCGAAAATCGCGAGGCGATGATCCGGCTGTGTCCCGAGCTGTTCGAGATGTACGCGATCGAGCCGGTCGACAATTATCCCGATGCGCTCCACGCCACCCTGCGCTCGGTCGCCCCGCGCGGCTCGGGCAATGCGCCGGTGTGCGTGCTGCTGACGCCGGGCCATTTCAACTCCGCCTTCTACGAGCACAGCTTCCTCGCCGACAATCTCGGGATCGAGCTGGTCGAGGCGGCCGATCTCGTGGTCGACGACGATTTCGTGTGGATGCGCACGATCGAAGGGCGCGTGCGGGTCGACGTCGTCTATCGCCGGATCGACGACGATTATATCGATCCCCTGGTGTTCAAGGCGGATTCGCTGCTCGGCGTGCCGGGGTTGATCGCGGCCTATCTCGCGGGCAACGTCGCCTTGGTCAACGCACCCGGCACCGGCATCGCCGACGACAAGGCGATCTACAGCTACATGCCCGAGATCGTCCGTTATTATTCGGGCGGCGAGGCCAAGCTGCCCAACGTCGAAACCTATCGCTGCCGCGAGCCCGACGGCCTGCAATATACGCTCGACCATCTCGCACAGCTCGTCGTCAAGCTGGTCGACGGATCGGGCGGCTACGGCATGCTCGTCGGCCCGACCGCGTCGCAGGACGAGATCGAGCGCTTCCGCGCGGCGCTGATCGCCGAGCCCGAGCGCTATATCGCCCAGCCGACGCTCGCTTTGTCGACCGTCCCGACGCTGACGCAATCGGGCGTCGCGCCGCGCCACGTCGATTTCCGCCCGTTCTGCCTGACCGGCGCCAACGGCATCTGCATCGTCCCCGGCGGGCTGACGCGGGTCGCGTTGCGCGAGGGATCGCTCGTGGTCAATTCGAGCCAGGGCGGCGGCACCAAGGACAGCCTGATCCTCGCGCCGCGCCGCCAGAGCCAATCGCAGAGCCAGAGTCAGAGCGGCGGCGGTTCGCAAAGCCAATCGCAGAGCCAGAGGCAAGGCTGATGCTGTCGCGCACCGCCGCCTCGCTCTACTGGATCGGCCGCTACGTCGAGCGCGCCGAATTCACCGCGCGCCTGATCGAGGCGACCATCCGGCTCGATTCGCTCTCCCACCGCCCGGGCAGCGACGGCCCATGGGACAGTGCCCTCGCGGTCGCGGCCGCGAACATCGGCTTCGCCGCCACCGGCGAGGAGGCGACGCCGGAAGAGGTCTCCACCTACCTCACCTTGTCCTACGACAATCCCCACTCGATCCGTTCGTGCCTCGACGCCGCGCGCAGCAATGCGCGCGCGGTGCGCACCGCTCTGTCGCGCGAGGCGTGGGAAGCGATCAACCGCGCCTGGCTCGGCTTGCGCGGGCTCGACACGCCGGGGAGCAGCTTCGCGACGCTGGCGCTGGTCGAGGCGCTCAAGGCCGAGGCCCGCGGGTTCGAAGGCGCGCTCCACCGGATGCTGCGCAACGAGGCGTCGTTCTTCGTCCGCCTCGGCGCCACGGTCGAGCGCGGCGACAACACCGCGCGGCTGATCGACGTCAAATATCACCTGCTGTTGCCGCAGGGCGAGCGCGTCGGCGGCCCGATCGACCGCGACCAATGGACCACGATCCTCCAGACGGTGTCCGCGGTCACCGCCTATCGCTGGTTCTATCGCGAGGGATTGCAGCCCGCGCAGGTCGCCGACCTGCTGATCCTGCGACGCGAGATGCCGCGTTCGCTCGCCGCTTCGGCGGAGGAGGTCGTCACGTTGCTCAACGCGATCGGGAAGCAGACCGGCCTCCAGGGCGAGGCCGACCGCCTGGCCCGGCTGCGCCTGCTGGCGATCGAGCGGGCGCGGATCGGCGACATCATCCGCGGCGGGCTGCACGAATTCATCGGTGCCTATCTGGCCGAAAACGTGCGTCTCGACCAGGCGATCGGCCACCAGTTCCGGTTCGGCTGATGCGCGCCGATCACCTTTTTCCTGCTGTGTCGAGCGAAGTCGAGACACGTTCCAACCGGCGAACGCCCCTCGACTTCGCTCGGGACAGCGGCTTGGGATAAGGCCAAGGATGCGCCTCTTCATCCACCACGACACCCGCTACAGTTTCTCCCGGCCGCAGAAACGGCTGGTGCAGCTGCTGCGCGTGACGCCGGCCAGCTTCCTCGGCCAGAACGTGATCGACTGGCGGATCGACGTCGATTGCGACACGCGGCTCAAGAGCGGCCGCGACGGCTATGGCAACGAAACGACGATGCTCTACGTCGACGGCCCGATCGACCGGATCCACATCAGCGTGCGCGGCGAGGTGCTGACCGACGATCGTGCCGGGATGGTCGACGGTGCGGCCGAGCCGCTGCCGCCGCTGATCTTCACCCGCTCGACCCCGCTGACGGCGCCGACCCCCGAGATTCGCGCCTTCGCCGCCGAGATCGAGCGCGCGTCGACCAACCCGCTCAACTGCCTCCACCGCCTCAACTCGGCGCTGAACGAACGCATCGCGTTCGATACCGGGGCGATGGACGTCGCGCGCACCGCCGCCGCCGCCTTCGCCGCGGGCCAGGGGGTGTGCCAGGATCATGCGCACATCTTCATCGCCGCCGCGCGCGCGCTCGGCATTCCGGCGCGCTACGTCTCGGGGCACCTGTTCCGGCCTGACGAGAAAACGCATGCGGCGACGCATGCCTGGGCGGAAGCCTGGCTCGACGGCTATGGCTGGATCGGGTTCGATGCGGTCAACGATCATTGCCCCGACGACGGCTACGTGCGCGTCGCGGTAGGGCTCGACTACCGCGATGCCGCCCCGCTATCGGGGGCAAGGATCGGCGGGGGCGACGAGTGGCTGCGAGTCGGCGTGCGCGTCGGCCTGTCCCCGGCGCGGGAGGAACAGACCACCGACGAGACGCAGGAATGAGCCGGATGCGATGACCTATTGCGTGGGAATGCTGCTCGAAGGCGGGCTGGTGATGATCGCCGACACGCGCACCAACGCGGGCGTCGACAATATCTCGAGCTATCGCAAGCTGCACGTCATCGCCGACACGCCGGATCGCCAGATCTTCGCCGCGACCTCGGGCAATCTGTCGATCACCCAGACCACGCTCGGCCAGCTCGCCGAGGGCCTTCCCGCCGCGCTCGACGGCGAGGCGATGCGCCGGGTCGAGGACATGCCGACCATGTTCCGTGTCGCCCAGCTCGTCGGCGAGACCGTGCAGATCACGCGCGATCGCATGCGCTCGGCGCTCGAGGCAGCGAAGGTCTCGGCGACGATCTCGATGCTGCTCGGCGGCCGCGTCGGCACGGAGCCGCTGTGCCTGTTCCATATCTATGCGGCGGGCAATTTCATCTCGTGCGAGCGCGACCAGCCCTATCTCCAGATCGGCGAGACCAAATATGGCAAGCCGATCCTCGATCGCGCGCTGCATTACGACACGCCGCTCGACGAGGCGGTCAAGGTCGGCTTCATCTCGTTCGATTCGACGATCCGCTCGAACCTCGCGGTCGGCCGGCCGCTCGATCTCGTCGCGATCCCGGCCGATCCCGCCGGCGCGACGATCCGCCGGCGGATCGAAGCCGACGATCCCTATTTCGACGATCTCTCGGCGCGCTGGTCGATGCTGCTCAACGAGGCGCGCGACGCGATCCCCCATCCGCCGTTCATGAACGAGATGCACTCGAAGGCGGCGCTGCGCGCGCTGTAAAGGTGGTTAGCGGCTCGGCTTAACCTTCTATCCGTCTCGACTCGTGCCGACGACGCGCGCAAGCCACGCCCATGAAAAACCTCGTTCTTCTCGTCCTCGCGGGCATCGCCGCGACCGCTTCGGCGGCCTCCCCGCCCGCGCCGTTCACCATCGAGGAAACCGGCCGCCATTATTACCGCCTCGACGACGCGGTCGCCGCGATCGGCGGCGGCGACGGCACGATCCTGATCGCGCCGGGACGCTACCAGGATTGCGCCGTGGTCGAGGCCGGCCGCGTCGCCTTCCGCGCGGCGGCGCCGGGCAGCGTGATCTTCGACGGCGGCGCGTGCGAGGGCAAGGGCACGCTCGTGCTGCGCGGGCGCGACGCGAAGGTCGAGGGCCTCGTGTTCGAGCATGTCACCGTGTCCGACGGCAACGGCGCGGGCATCCGCATCGAGCAGGGGGACTTGAGCGTCACCGACACGATCTTCCGCGATTCGCAGCAGGGCATCCTCAGTGCCGACGATGAGAAAGCGACGATCCGCATCGATCGCTCGACCTTTTCGGGGCTCGGCACCTGCCAATACAGCTCGGGCTGCGCGCATTCGCTCTACGTCGGGCGGTTCGGCAAGCTGATCGTGACCCATTCGCGTTTCGAGCGCGGGCGGGGCGGCCACTATCTCAAGTCGCGCGCGATCGAGGTCGAGGCGACCGACAACAGCTTCGACGACAGCGCCGGCAAGGCGACCAACTACATGATCGATCTGTGCGCCGGATCGACCGGGCTGGTCGCGCGCAACATCTTCGTCCAGGGCAAGGACAAGGAGAACCATTCCGCGCTGATCACTGTCGCCGCGGAATCGCGCGACAATCCCTCGGCCGGGCTCGCCATCCGCGACAACCGCGCCTCGCTCGCGCCGGGCGCGGCGGGAACGACCTTCGTCGCCGACTGGAGCCACGAGCCGCTCGCGATCGGCGCCAACACGCTGGGCGCCGGCATCAAGCGATACGAGACGCGCTGAGCGCTACTTCCGCGCAACCGCCACTCTGCTATAGGCCGGCGATGATCCGGCCGATCCACCTGCTGCTCCTGCTGCTGTCGATCATGGCCGGCGGCGCGGCGCGGGCCGAAACGCATATCCAGGCAGCGCTGCTCGGCGAAAGCGATCGTCCCGCCGCGGGATCGACGGTAATGCTCGCGCTGGCGATGCAGCCCGCGCCCGGCTGGCACGGCTATTGGAAGAATCCGGGCGACGCGGGCCTCGAAAATCGCGCGACGTGGACGCTGCCGGCCGGGGCGAGTACCGGCGCGTTCGCCTATCCGGTGCCGGGCCGGCTGCTGCTCGGCGGGCTGATGAACCACGTCTATGAGAAGCCGTATGCGCTGTTCGCGCCGCTGCATGTGCCGGCGGGAGTGGCAATGGGGACGCCGCTGCCGATCCGGCTCAAGCTCGATTATCTGGTGTGCAGCGCTCAACTGTGCGTGCCCGAGGTCGCGGAGCTCAAGCTCGACCTGACGATCGGCGACGGTACGATCGATCCCACCCGCCGCGCGCAGTTCGATCGCTGGCGCGCCGCGCTGCCGCGTCCGCTCGGCGGCACGGCGACGTTCGCGCGCGCCGGCGATCGGCTGCGTCTCGCGATCCCGCTGCCCGCCGCGATGACCGTGATCGACCCCTGGTTCTTCGCCGAGACCGACGGCGCGCTCGATTATGCCCATGCGCAGCAGGCGACGCGCGCGGGCGATACGTTGGTGGTCGAGACCAAGGCCGGAGCGGACCGGCCAGCCCGGATCGCGGGCGTGCTGGCGATCGGCCAAGGCACCGGGCTGTCGCTGGTGGCGATCCCGGGCGCGGTGCCGCCGGCGGGCACGCCGCTCGCCGGAGCGGCGGAGCCGGCCGGCGGCGTCGGCACGATCGCGCTGGCGCTGGGCGGTGCGCTGCTCGGCGGGCTGCTGCTCAACATCATGCCGTGCGTGTTCCCGATCCTGAGCCTCAAGGCGCTGAGCCTCGCCAAGGCCGGCGGCGACGAGCGGCAAGTGCGGCGCGAGGCGCTCGCTTATACCGGCGGCGTGGTGCTGGTGTGCGTCGCGCTCGGCGCGCTGCTGCTGGCGCTGCGCGCCGGCGGAGCGGCGGTCGGCTGGGCGTTCCAGCTGCAGGACGCGCGCGTGATCGTGCTGCTGCTGTTGCTGGTCGTCGCGATCGCGCTCAACCTCGCCGGGCTGTTCGAACTGAGCACGTTCGGCTTCGGCGACCGACTCGCGGCCAGCGGCGGCACGAGCGGCGCGTTCTGGACCGGAGCGCTCGCCGCGTTCGTCGCGACGCCGTGCACCGGACCGTTCATGGGCGCAGCGCTGGGCGTGGCGCTGGTGCTCCCCCCGGTGGCCGCGCTGGCGGTGTTCGCCGGGCTCGGGCTCGGGCTGGCCCTGCCGTTCCTGCTGCTCGGGTTCAGCCCGGCGTTGCGCGCTTATTTGCCGCGCCCCGGCGCGTGGATGGAGCGCTTCCGCCACATCCTGTCGATCCCCATGTTCGCCACCGCGCTTGGCCTGACCTGGGTGCTCGGCCACCAGGCGGGGGTCGACGGGATGACGCTGGGGATCGCCGCGGCGCTGCTCGTCGCGCTGGCGCTGTGGTGGGTCGGCCGCCGGCAGCTGCACGGCAGCCGGGCGATCTGGCTCCCGCTCGCGCCGGCGGTGGCGGTGGCACTCGCGATCGCCGCCTTCGTGCCGCGCACGATCGGCGCGGCCGAAGCCGCTTCGCCGAGTGCGCTCGCCGCCGAGCCGTTCGATCCCGCGCGTCTCGCCGCGTTGCGCGCGCAGCACCGGCCGGTGTTCGTCTATTTCACCGCCGACTGGTGCCTGACATGCCAGGTCAACGAGCGCGTCGAGATCGAGCGCGTCGCGGTCGCCGCCAAGTTCCGCGCGGCGCAGGTCGCGGTGCTGCGGGGCGACTGGACGCGGGGCGATCCCATGATCGGCCGCTTCATCGAAGCGCAGGGCCGCTCGGGCGTGCCGCTCTATCTCTTCTATCCGCGCGACGGCGAAGCCCAGGTGCTGCCGCAGGTGCTGACGCCGGGAACGTTGATCGCGCTCGCTGGCTAAAGTTTGTTTCACTCAGATCGAACCATCCAGTTCCCCGGCGAAGGCCGGGGTCCAGTTGGGAAGGCCGCAGGGGCGGGCTCGGTGCCCACCAATCAGAGTTTCCCATCTGGGTCCCGGGCCTTCGCCGGGGAACGATTCAACCAAAACGAAACCTACCTGGATGCCGGTTGCGCTATTTCCGCACCCACGCCCTGGCTCCGCCGATCCAGGTCTCGAGCACGTGGGTGGCGCGCAGCTCGGCGGCGCTCGCGGTCATGATGTCGCGATCGAGCAGGAGGAAATCGGCTTGGTGGCCGGGCTGGAGGCTGCCGATGCGATCCTCGGCGAAAGCCTCCTTCGCCGCCGTCGTGGTCTGATCGGCGAGCGCCTGGGCAATCGGGCGTCCCTGCGCGAGCGCGGTCGCGAGCACGGCGAACGGGGCCGGGTCGACGATCTCGTCGCTCGGTGCGGGCTCGGTGCGCCAGCGCCGGTCGCCCTGATAAGTGAGCGACAGTTCGTCGATCGCGCCGGAGACCTGCCGGCGTGCGGCGTCGGTCGGGGCGAAGGCGGCGACCTGGAAGCCGTCCATCGCGGCGCGGCTCATCAAATTGCGCAGCTGCGCATCGTCGAGCGTCCCGTCCGCCGACAGCGCGACCCCGACCATGCGCAGCCGCCCGTCATAGAGCCACGGCGTCGGCCCCTGCCCCGCCACCGCGAGCAAGGTCTCGATGCCGCGCGCGTAGGCGACGATCCGCAGGCGCAGCCGCCCCTCGTCGCCGAGCCGCCGATACGCGTTCCAATCCTCGCCGCCGGTGCCGAGATCGACGAAGCCGGTAATGCCGCGCGCGAGCAGCAGATCCTGCGCCGCGGCGAGCGCCGCATCGCGCCGGCGCGGCAACTGCGCCGCGGCGGGAGTAGCGGCGGGCGGCAGCGCGGCCAAGCCCAAAGCGAGCAGGTGCCCGCGCGGCTCGATCAGGCCGGGGATCAGCGCGCGTCCCTTGGCATCGAGTCGGAAATCGAGACGCGGCGGGCGGGGCTCGCCTCGACCGAGCAGCCGCACGACACGGCCCTGGCGGTCGATCAGCAATCCTTCGAAGCGCGTCACGCCGCCGGCGGCATCGAGGGTGTAGCCGTTGACGTCGTCGATCAGCCCCCCTGCGGACGCGATCTCGACCGGGGGCGGCGGCTTGCGCGCGATCGCCGCCGAGCCGATCAGCGCCGCTATCGCCAGCAATCCGGCGCGGCGGGTCAGCCTCACTTATTGAGGCGCCGGACCAACGCCGAAATATCCTGGCGGCCGCCGCCCATGCCCTGGATGTCGGCATAGAATTGATCGACCAGCGCGGCGACGGCAGCGGTGGCGCCGTTGGCGCGCGCCTCCTCGAGCGCGAGCCCGAGATCCTTGCGCATCCAATCGACGGCGAAGCCGAAATCGAACTGATCGGCCGCCATCGTCTCCCACCGGTTGAGCAATTGCCAGCTCGACGCGGCGCCGCCCGAGATCGCCTCGAACACCTTGGCGAGATCGAGCTCGGCCTTCTGGGCGAAGCGCAGCGCCTCGGAGACGCCCTGGAGCGCGCCGGCGATGGCGATCTGATTGACCATCTTGGTCGTCTGCCCCGCGCCGGCGCGGCCGACGTGGACGATCCGTTTGGCATAGGCCCGCATCAGCGGTTCGGCGACGGCGAACGCCGCGGGAGTGCCGCCGCACATGATCGACAGCGTGCCGCTTTCCGCGCCGGGCTGGGCGCCGGTGACCGGCGCGTCGATCACGTGCAGCCCGCGATCCTTGCCCTCGACCGCAAGCTGGCGTGCGATCCGCGCCGAGACGGTGGTGTGATCGGCGAACAAGGCGCCGCGCTTCATCGAGCGGAATGCGCCCGATCCGCCGAGCGTCGCCGCCTCGAGATCGTAATCGTCGCCGACGCAGGTGAATACGGCATCGGCCCCCTCGGCGGCGGCGGCCGGCGACGCGGCGATGCGACCGCCGTGCGCCGCGGCCCAGGCCTCCACCTTGGCGGGCGAGCGGTTGTAGACGGTGAGCTGATGCCCCGCGGTCGCGAGGTGACGCGCGATCGGCGCTCCCATCACCCCCAGCCCGATGAATGCTATCTCTGCCATCCGCGCGGCATAAGGCGTGTTTCTATGCCGCGCCAGATGGAGTAGTGAGGCGGCAACTGGATTATCGGGCCGTTCGTGTCGAGCGAAGTCGAGACACGTTATGCAACGTCCCTCGACTTCGCTCGGGATGAGCGGCCGGAAACGCGAGGAACTATGGCGACGGTTCACGCCGAAAAGGTCGATTTGCTCCCCGTGACGATCGCCGACGTGCATGCGGCGCAGGCGCGGATCGGCGATGCGGTCGTGCGCACGCCGACGCTGCACAGCCGGACGCTCTCCCAGATCACCGGCGCGAACGTGTGGCTCAAGTTCGAGAACCTCCAGTTCACCGCCGCCTACAAGGAGCGCGGGGCGCTCAACAAATTGCTCCAGCTGACGCCGGACGAGCAGGCGCGCGGGGTGATCGCGGCATCGGCCGGCAACCATGCGCAGGGGCTTGGCTATCACGGCGCGCGGCTCGGCATACCGGTGACGATCGTGATGCCGATCTACACGCCGACGATGAAGATCCAGCAGACCGCGGGGCATGGCGCGAAGGTCGTGCTGTTCGGCGACAATTTCGACGCGGCCTATCTCCATGCGCTCGAATTGGCGCAGCGCGACGATCTGTGCCTCGTCCATCCGTTCAACGATCCCGCGGTGATCGCCGGGCAGGGCACGGTCGCGCTCGAAATGCTCGCGGACCATCCCGAGCTCGATTGCATCGTCGTGCCGGTCGGCGGCGGCGGGCTGATCGCGGGCATATCGATCGTCGCGCGCGAGGCGGACCATGCCGTCAGCGTGGTCGGCGTCCAGTCGAAGCGCTATCCGGCGGTGTATAACCAGCTCAACGGCAAGGATTTCGGCGACGGCGGCGATTCGCTGGCGGAAGGCATCGCGGTCAAGCTGCCCGGCGACGTGACGATGCAGATCATCCGCCGCAACGTCGCCGAGGTGAAGCTCGTCAGCGAGCGCGACATCGAGCGCTCGATCTCGCTGCTGCTCGAGGTCGAGAAGACGGTGGTCGAGGGCGCGGGCGCGGCGGGGCTCGCCGCGATCCTGCCCAAGCCCAACGGCGTCCGCAGCGAATTCGCCGGGCGCAACATCGGGCTGGTGCTGACCGGCGGCAATATCGACCTGCGCGTGCTCGCCAACGTGCTGCTGCGCGATCTGGCGCGCAGTGGGCGGCTGTCGCGGCTGTCGATCGTGATGCAGGACAAGGTCGGCGCGCTGCACGAGGTGTCGGGCATCTTCACGCGCAACGGGGTCAACCTCCTCGAAGTGTCGCACCAGCGCATCTTCGGCGTGTCCTCCGCCAAGGAGACGCGCGCCGAGATCGAATTCGAGACGCGCGACGCGAACCAGCGCGAGGCGCTGATCGCCGACCTCGCCTTGGCCGGCTATCGCGCCGACCTGATCGTGCTCAAATAAGCGTTAACCAGGACCATCCCCAACAAACTTGCGACTTAACCCTCTTTGTGCGCCAGCGCCCCTTTTCCTGGCGTCACGAATGCATCATAAATGGCTTGCGAACCAATTTCGGTTCAGGGATCGGAATAACGGTGAGCGCGCCTTTTCGCTTCCCTCGCTTCTTCGTGACGACGCCGAGTCCGTGCCCCTATCTGCCGGGACGCACAGAGCGCAAGGTGTTCACGGAGCTCAACGTCGAGCATGCGGCCGAGCTCAACGACGCGCTCGGCCGGATCGGCTTCCGCCGCAGCCAGTCGGTCGCCTATCGGCCGAGCTGCATCGATTGCCAGGCGTGCGTCTCGGTCCGCGTCTGCGCGACCGAATTCCAGCCGAGCGCGACCCAGCGCAAGCTGCTCCGCCGCCATGCCGATCTGGTGGTCACCGCGTGCAAGCCGTGGACGACCGAGGAGCAGTTCGATCTGCTGCGCCGCTATCTCGCCGCGCGCCATCCCGGCGGCGGCATGGCGGACATGGACGAAGTCGATTTCGCCGACATGGTCGAGCAGACCCCGGTCACCACCTATGTCGTCGAAT
>CAXSHP010000076.1:7344-11099 GCA_964236935.1 uncultured Sphingomonadaceae bacterium | reverse complement strand
GCCAGATCGGCGCGACCGAGGCGGCAGCCACGACCGTCTTCTGGTTCGGCATCGCCGGCGTCGTCGCAATCGGGCTGGCGATGCCGTTCTTCGCGCGGCCGCACGATCCGGCAACCTGGTGCCTGCTGCTGTTGATCGGCACCTTCGGTGGGATCGCGCAGCTGCTGCAGACTTCATCGCTGCGCATCGCCCCCGTCTCGGTCCTCGCCCCGTTCGATTATTCGCAGCTCGTCTGGGCGCTGGCGCTGGCATGGCTGGTGTGGGGAACGACGCCGTCCTGGTCGACGATCGCCGGCGGGCTGCTGATCGCCGCCAGCGGGATCTACACCGCGTGGCGCGAACACCAGCGCCGCATCGCCCCGCCGACGCCGCCGCTGCTGACCGAATGACTGTCGGTCAAATGAACATGCCTGGGGCGACCGACGGGGATTGAACCCGCAACCTCCGGTACCACAAACCGGCGCTCTAACCAATTGAGCTACGGTCGCCACAACGACAGAGCCGTCGCAAATAGGGGAGCGGCCGGCTGAGCGTCAAGCAGGTCCTCCCCCATCGGCCGGTCGGCCTGCGGCAGCGATGCCGAGCGGCCGGGCGCTCGCCGCGCCTTGACGGTATCGCCGCGCGGTGTTTCTACCGGAACCGGCGAACGACCGCGTTGGCCCGGCGGCCGATGAACGTTCACCGACCGCCGCCGCTCTTCCCCCTCCTGCCGGCCCGGGCATCGCATGACCGACGGATTGCCTACCCCCCGCCGTTTCTATGCGATCGCGGCGATGTCGTTCGGCACCGGGCTGCTGGTGATCGACGGCGCGATCGCCACGGTGGCGTTGCCGACCATCGCGCGCGATCTGAAGGTCGACAGCGCCGCCGCAGTGCTGGTGGTGACGGTCTATCAGCTCGTCTTGATCATGACCCTGCTGCCCTTCGCGACGCTCGGCGATCGCGTCGGCCTGCGCCGGCTCTACCAGACCGGCCAGGTCGTGTTCACCATCGCGACGGTGCTGTGCTTCTTCGCGCGCAGCCTGCCCTTCCTGCTGGTCGTCCGCACGGCGCAGGCGCTCGGCGCGGCGGCGGCGCTGAGCGTGTCGTCGGCGCTGCTGCGCTCGATCTATCCGGTGCGCCAGCTCGGCCGGGGCATCAGCATCAACAGCATCGTGGTGTCGAGCAGCGCCGCCTTGGCGCCGACCGTGGGCGGGCTGGTGCTGGCGGTCGCGTCGTGGCCCTGGGTATTCGCCGTAGCGGTGCCGTTCGCGATCGTCTCGCTGCTGCTCGGCCGCACCCTGCCCGAATCGCCGCCCCGCGGGGAGCCGTTCGATGTGCTGGGGGCGGTGCTGTGCGCGGCGATGTTCGGGCTGATCATCTCGGGGCTCGAAAGCTTGGTCCATGGCGATTCGCCGGTCGTCTCCGGCGCGATCGTCGCCGCCGGAGCAGTGGTCGGCGTGATGTTCGTGCGCCGCGAGTTGGACGAGCCGCGCCCGATCCTGCCGATCGATCTGCTCGCCCGGCCGGTGCTCGCGCTGTCGGTGACCGGCGCGCTGGCCGCGTTCATCGCCTCGATGAGCTTCATCCTCTCGGTGCCGTTCCACCTCCAGCACGAATATGGCTTCCAGCCGAGCGAGATCGGTGCGCTGATCGCGCCCTGGCCGCTGACGATGATGTTCGTCGCGCCGGTGGCGGGTACGCTGTCCGATCGCTACCCGGCGGGCCTGCTCGGCGGGATCGGCATGGCGGTGGCGACGACGGCGATGCTGCTGCTCGCCTTCCTCCCGGCCGACCCGCGCTTCTTCGACATCGCCTGGCGGATGGCGTTGGCCGGAGTAGGTTTCGGCTTGTTCCTGTCGCCCAACGCGCGGCTGGTGCTGGGCTCGGCGCCGCCCGAACGGGCGGCGGCGGCAGGCGGGATGATCTCGACCGTTCGGCTGCTCGGCCAGACGCTTGGGGCGACCTTGTTCGCCGCGCTGCTGGCGGCCGGCCTGGGCGGCGGCCGCGCGCCGGCGCTGGTCTCCGCCGGGCTCACATTGATCGCGGGGCTGTGCAGCCTGAGCCGTCTCAATCCGACGTTGCGCAATCCCCCGCGGGAAGAGGCGACCGAGGTTCAGCCGGCGCAGCAACTTCGCTGAGCAGGCGCCGACGGCGCCGCGCGACTTTTCGCGTGCTGCCGGGAAACCGGCCCGCCTCAATGCGTTACAGCGATGTCACCCATCTCCCGGAGCCGATCATGCCTTACGTCAAGACGCGCGACGATACCCAGCTTTACGTCAAGGATTGGGGCAGCGGACGGCCCGTCGTGCTGATTCACGGCTGGCCGCTGTCGGCCGATTCGTGGGATGACCAGTCGCTCGCGCTGGCCGAGGCGGGGCATCGCGTGATCGCTTATGATCGGCGCGGCTTCGGCCGTTCGAGCCAGCCGTTCTCGGGCTATGACTACGACACGCTGGCGGACGATCTCGCCGCGGTGCTCGAAGCGACCGGCGCGCGCGACGACGTCGCGCTGGTCGGCTTCTCGATGGGGGGCGGCGAGGTCGCGCGCTATCTCTCGCGCCATGGCGCGGGCGGGGTGCGCAGGGCGGCGCTGGTCAGCTCGGTCGTCCCCTATCTGCTCAAGGACGACAGCAACCCGGACGGCGTGGACGGCACGCTGTTCGAGACGATAAAGACGCAGATAAGAAAAGACCGCCCGGCGTTCCTGGCGACCTTCGCCGAGCAATTCTACGGCGTCGGCTGGATCAGCAGTCCGGTCAGCCAGGAAGTGCTCGACTGGTCGGTCGGGCTGGCGCTGCAGGCGGGGCTCAAGGGCACGCTCGACTGCGTCGACGCCTTTGCGCGCACCGATTTCCGCCCCGATCTGCGCGCGTTCACCATGCCGACGCTGGTGATCCATGGCACGGCCGACAAGACGGTGCCGATCGATCCCACCGGCCGCGCGGCAGCGGCGGCGATCCCCGGGGCGACGCTGATCGAATATGGCGGGGCGCCGCATGGCCTGTCCGTCACCGAGAAGGATCGTCTCACCCGCGATCTGCTCGCCTTTCTCGCCTAGACTCGTTTTCATCGATTGTTATCATCGTCATCCCGGCGAAAGCCGGGATCCACGGATACGGCACGGCCGAAACGAAGAGCGGACGCCGTCCATGGATTCCGGCTTTCGCCGGAATGACGACAAGGGTTTCAATCCGACTGAAAACGAGTCTAGGCGCCGTCGGCCGCCGCGCGGATTTGTGGCCGGCAAAGCTTAGCTGCATTGCCGCGGGACCGGCGCTGGCCTTAGAGGCGGGCGATGGCCAGCGCCCCCCACCCCTTCACCTTCCGTGATTACCGCTTCTATTGGGCGGCGCGGCTGACGGCTACGGTCGCGCAAATGGCGATGGTGATCGTCATCGGCTGGCAGGTCTACGACATTGCGCGCGGCCAGCTCGGCATGTCGCAGCGCGACGCGGCGCTCCAGCTCGGCTATATCGGCGTGATCCAGTTCCTGCCGCTGCTGCTGCTGACCCTGGTCGTCGGCTGGACGGCGGATCGCATCGACCGGCGCTGGATCGCGCGCGCCGCCTTGCTGCTGGAATGCTCGTGCGCGGTGGTGCTCGCGATGCTCGCCTGGCGCGGCACCACCACCCTGTCCGAACTGTTCCTGATCGCGGCGCTGCTCGGCGTGGCACGCGCCTTCGCCGGGCCGGCCATGCAGGGCATCGCACCCAACCTCGTCCCGCAGGCGATCCTGCCGACCGCCATCGCGATGGGCGCGATCGCCTGGCAGA
>CAXSHP010000076.1:0-7334 GCA_964236935.1 uncultured Sphingomonadaceae bacterium | reverse complement strand
TGCTCGGCCCGCCGATGGGCGGCTATCTCTACGCGCGGGCGCATTGGCTGCCCTAGGCGGCCAGCGCCGTGCTGTTGGCGTTGTCCTGTGCGGCGCTGCTGATGGTCCGGCCGATATCGCGCGCCGAGATGGATGGATCGTCGCATCCGTGGCACCAGATGATCGATGGACTGCGCTATGTCTGGCACAGTCGCCTCGTGCTGGGCGCGATCTCGCTCGATCTGTTCGCGGTGCTGCTGGGCGGGGCCACGGCGATGCTGCCGATCTACGCCCGCGACGTCCTGCACATCGGCGCCGAGGGACTGGGGCATCTGCGTGCCGCCCCCGCGGCGGGTGCGGCCTGCGTGGCGCTGCTGTTCGCCTTTCGCCCGCTGCGCAGCAACGTCGGGGTGAAGATGCTCGGGGCGGTGATCGTGTTCGGCGTGGCGACGGTGATTTTCGGCATCTCGCGCGACGTCCCGCTGTCGCTCGCCTGCCTGGCGGTGCTCGGCGCGGCGGACATGTTCTCGGTCTACGTCCGCCAGTCGCTGATCCAGCTGCATACGCCGGACGAGATGCGCGGGCGCGTGGGCGCGGTATCGAGCCTGTTCATTTCAGCGTCCAACGAGTTGGGCGAGGCCGAATCCGGGCTGCTGGCCGCCGCGATCGGGCCGGTCGCCGCCGTCGTCGCCGGGGGGATCGGCGCGGTGCTGATCACTCTGCTATGGTCGCGCTGGTTTCCGCAGCTGCGCGATGCGAAGACGTTCGATCCGCCGCAGACATTGCAGTTCGTCCCGCTCGAGGAGAAAGTGATATGAAGGCCGCGAACATTCTCGAGACGATCGGCCGCACGCCGCACATCCGTCTCGCCCGCCTGTTTCCCGATGCCGAGGTGTGGATCAAGTCCGAACGATCCAATCCCGGCGGCTCGATCAAGGATCGCATCGCGCTCGCGATGATCGAGGATGCGGAAAGCTCGGGCAAGCTCCAGCCGGGCGGGACGATCGTCGAGCCGACCAGCGGCAATACCGGGATCGGGCTGGCGATGGTCGCCGCGGTCAAGGGTTACAAGCTCGTCCTGGTGATGCCCGAATCGATGTCGCTCGAGCGGCGGCGGCTGATGCTCGCTTATGGCGCGACCTTCGATCTCACCCCGCGCGAGAAAGGCATGAAGGGCGCGATCGAGCGCGCGCTGGAGATCGCCGGCCAGACCCCGGGCGCGTGGATGCCGCAGCAATTCGAAAATCCGGCCAATGTCGAGGTCCACGTGCGCGAGACGGCCAGCGAGATCCTGCCCGACTTCGCCGACACGCCGATCGACGCGCTGATCACCGGCGTCGGCACCGGCGGGCACATCACCGGCGTCGCGCGCGTGCTGCGCCGGCAATGGCCCAAGCTGAAGGTGTTCGCGGTCGAGCCGACGCTCTCCCCCGTGATCTCGGGCGGCCCGCCTGGTCCGCATGCGATCCAGGGCATCGGCGCGGGCTTCATCCCGGCGAATCTCGATACCCAGCTCCTCGACGGCGTGATCCAGGTCGATCCAGCGGAGGCCAAGAAGATGGCGCTGCGTTCGGCCGCGGAAGAAGGCATCCTCGTCGGCATATCGTCGGGCGCCACGCTCCAGGCGATCGCCCAGAAGCTGCCCGAGCTCCCCGCCGGCAGCCGCGTGCTCGGCTTCAATTACGATACCGGCGAGCGCTATCTGTCGGTCCCGGATTTCCTGCCGGAAAGCTAAGGATCGACATCTTACGGCCCCCTCCTTGCAGGGAGGGAAACTCAAGATAGGCCTCCGCTAGGCGGGATGACAGCAGCTTGAATCGTTTCCCCGCGAAGGCGGGGGTCCAGCCCCCAACAAACCGTCTTGGTCTGGTCTGGACCCCCGCCTTCGCGGGGGAACGAAGCGAGGCAAGCTGACGTCATCAGGCTCTAGCCAATAAGGCTCACGCGCCCGCCGGCGTGGCGCTCGAGCCGCCCCGCGAGCTCGAGCTCGAGCAGCACGGTCTGGACGATCGCCGGCGGGCGGCCCGATTGGCGGACCAGCTCGTCGACCGGCACCGGTGTCGGGCCGAGCAGACCGATCAGCGCACGGCGATCGCCGTCGTCGGCGTCGGGCGACACCTCCGGCGCGGCATAGCGCCGTCCCGGCTCGCCCAGCGGCCGGCCGCCGCCGATCGGGCGCAGCAGCTCGAGCACGTCCTCCGCCGACTGGATCAAGGTCGCGCCCTCGCGGATCAGCAGGTTGCAGCCCTGCGCGCGCGGATCGAGCGGCGAGCCCGGCACCGCCATCACCTCGCGGCCATATTCGGCGGCGTGGCGCGCGGTGATCAGCGAGCCGGACTTGGGCGCCGCCTCGATCACCACCGTCGCCTGGGCGAGCCCGGCGATGATGCGGTTGCGATAGGGAAAGTGGCGTGCGCGCGGCTCGATGCCCGGCGGTTGCTCGGCGACGATCAGGCCTTCGTCGCCGATCCGCCGCTGCAGCGCCTCGTTCTCGGGCGGATAGGAGATGTCGATCCCGCCGGCGACGACGCCGATCGCGCCGCTCTCGATCGATCCCTGGTGCGCCGCCGTGTCGATCCCGCGCGCCAGCCCCGAGACCACCGCGATGCCATGGCTGCCGAGCTGCTGCGCGAGCTGGCGCGCGAACCGGCACGCCGCCGCGGACGCGTTGCGCGCGCCGACCATCGCGACCATCGGCCGCTCGAGCAATGCCGGCCGGCCGCGCACGATCAACGCCGGGGGCGCCGCCGCCAGTTCGGCGAGCAGCAGCGGATAATTCGGCTGGCCGAGGAACAGATAGCGCGCGCCCGCACGCTCGACCGCGGCGATCTCGGTCTCCACGATCGCACGACTCGCGAGCACCGGGGATTTGCCGCCGCCGCGCCGGGCGAGATCGGGCACCGCCGCGAGCGCGGCCGCCGCGCTGCCGAAGCGCGCCATCAATTGCGCGTAGGTCACCGGCCCGATCTGGGCGGTACGCATCAGCCGCAGCCGGGCGACGCGGTCTTCGTAAACGCCGGCCGCGCGCTCCCCGTCCGCCACGCGGGCTAGGCGTCGCTTGCTTCGACGAGCATTTCCTCGCGCCGATCGCCGACGCGCGGCTCGGTGCCGGCCAGCAGACGCTCGAGATTGCCGCGATGGCGCCACAGCAGGAGCAGCGCGAAGACGATGAACAGCAGGGCCAGATCGAAGCGATTGTCCCACGCCGCCACCACCGGGGTGACGATCGCCGCGGTCATCCCGGCCAGCGACGAGAACCGCGTCAACGCGAGCACCGCCAGCCAGACACCGGCAAAGGCCAGGCCGCATGGCAGGCTGAGGCCGAACGCCACGCCGAGGAAGGTCGCCACCCCCTTGCCGCCACGGAAACGCAGCCAGGCGGGAAACAGATGGCCGAAGAAGGCGCCCGCGCCCGCCAGCATCGCGAGGTCCGGCCACAGCAGCGCGACGATCTTCACCGCCAGGAAACCCTTGGCGATATCGAGCAGCAAAGTGAGCGCCGCGAGCCCCTTGTGGCCGGTGCGCAGGACATTGGTCGCGCCGATATTGCCCGATCCGAGCGCACGCAGATCGCCTTCCCCCGCCGCGCGCGTTACCAGCAGCCCGAAGGGGATCGAACCCAGGAGGTAGCCGAACAACAGCGCCAGCGCCGGAACGACCCAATCATCAGCAACCACGAGGCATTCCCCCAGACGCCATATTTATAAGGATTATAGCGGCTCCGCAACAACCTGGATTAATCATAATAATCAGCACCATGGGCATCCTCGTGCGTCGCGCGTTGCGCCTCCGCGCGGGATCGCTACAAAACCATCGCGATGGCCGATGCGAGACCCCTGCTCTTTTTCGATTCCGGCGTCGGCGGCCTGTCGGTGCTCCAGCCGACGCGGCTCGTCCTGCCGCGCGCGCCGATCGTCTATGCCGCTGATTCGGCAGGTTTTCCCTATGGCACCAAAAGCGAGGACGAGATCGCCGAGCGCGTGCCGGCGCTGATCCGCGCGCTGGTCGCACGCTACGATCCGCGCCTCGTCGTGATCGCGTGCAACACGGCGTCGACCGTCGCGCTCGAGCTGGTGCGACGCGCGCTCGACATTCCGGTGGTCGGCACCGTCCCGGCGATCAAGCCGGCGGCGCTGGTCTCGCGCAGCCGGGTGATCGGCGTGCTCGGCACCGATGCGACGGTGCGCCAGCCCTATGTCGACGATCTCTCCGCGCGCTTTGCCGGCGACTGCACCGTGCTGCGCCACGGGTCGGCGCGGCTGGTCGAGCTGGCCGAGGCCAAGCTGCGCGGCGAAGACGGCGATCCCGCCGCCTTCGCGCGCGAGCTCGACGGCCTGCTGCTGCAGCCGCACGGCGAGCGGATGGATACCGTGATCCTCGCCTGCACGCACTTTCCGCTCGTCCAGCCCGAACTTACCGCCGCCGCGCCCCGCCCGCTCACCTTCGTCCACGGCGGGCGCGGCATCGCGCGGCAGGTCGCCAACCTGCTCCAGGGGCAGGAGTGGCCCGGCATCGCGCCCCCCGGCATCGCCTTGTTCACCGCCCCGTTCGATCCCCCGGCGACGCTGCTGGCCTCGCTCGTGCATTACGGGCTCGACACGGTGGAATTCCCCCGGCTCGACCGATAGTTGCGAACCGTTCGCGCTGGCTTTCGTTCGGGCCGAAGCGTATGGGATCGCGCTGATTTGCGGTCTTCCGGAGTTGGCTGTTGGACTATCAGCGGATTTTCGCCCAGGCGATCGACCGGCTGCATGCCGAGGGGCGTTACCGCGTCTTCATCGACATCCTGCGCAACAAGGGCAATTATCCGAACGCACGCTGCTTCGCCGGGCACAACGGCCCGAAGCCGATCACCGTCTGGTGCTCGAACGATTATCTCGCGATGGGCCAGCATCCGGACGTCGTCGCCGCGATGGAGGGGGCGCTGCACGATGTCGGCGCCGGATCGGGCGGCACGCGCAACATCGGCGGCAATACCCATTACCATATCGATCTCGAAGCCGAGCTGGCTGACCTCCACGGCAAGGAAGGCGCCTTGCTGTTCACCTCGGGCTATGTCTCGAACGACGCGACGCTGGCGACGCTCGGCAAGGTCCTGCCCGGCTGCGTCATCTTCTCGGACGAGCTCAACCACGCCTCGATGATCGCCGGGATCCGCAATTCCGGATGCGACAAGCAGGTCTTCCGCCACAATGACCTCGCGCATCTCGAGGAGCTGCTCGCCGCCGCCGATCCCGACGCGCCCAAGCTGATCGCGTTCGAGAGCGTCTATTCGATGGACGGGGACGTCGCGCCGATCGCGGCGATCTGCGACCTCGCCGACCGCTATAACGCGCTGACCTATCTCGACGAAGTCCACGCCGTCGGCATGTACGGTCCGCGCGGCGGCGGCATCTCCGATCGCGACGGCGTGGCCGATCGGCTGACGATCATCGAGGGCACGCTCGGCAAGGCGTTCGGGGTGATGGGCGGCTATGTCGCGGCCGACCGCACGATCATCGACGTGATCCGCAGCTATGCGCCGGGCTTCATCTTCACCACCTCGCTGGCGCCGGTGCTCGTCGCCGGTGCGCTCGCGAGCGTACGCCACCTCAAGGGCTCGTCGATCGAGCGCGCGGCGCAGCAGGCGTCGGCGGCGCAGCTCAAGGCGATGTTCGCCGACGCGCATCTGCCGGTGATGTCCTCGACCACGCACATCGTGCCGCTGATGGTCGGCGATCCGGTCAAGGCCAAGCGGATCAGCGACATATTGCTCGCCGAATATGGCGTCTACGTCCAGCCGATCAATTACCCGACGGTGCCACGCGGCACCGAGCGGCTGCGCTTCACCCCCGGCCCGGCGCACACGCCCGCGATGATGCGCGAGCTGACCGATGCGCTGACCGAGATCTGGAGCCGGATGGAGCTGCGCCTGGCGGCTTGACGAATCAGTCGAGCGTGATCGTCCGGTCCGTCCCCGGTATCGACAGAGGCTCGCCGAAGCGGATCACCGAACGGTTGGAATAGTCCCCCGCTCGCGGCGAGGACATGACATGGACGACGCGGGCACTTGTGTCGACGACCCAATAATGCCCGATCCCTGCAGCGGCATAGTCTCTCAGCTTATCACCCAGATCCCGGCCCAGCGAAGCATCGGATATTTCCACGACGAGCGCCACTTCCTCGACAGTCAGCAATCGCCGCTCCTCAGGCGCGGCGTTGGCGATCACGACATCCGGAACCCGTACCGTGTCGCTGCCCAGATCGATGCCGGTTTCTACCGAAGCGAAGAGATCGGCGTCCGCGACGGCAGTCATGAGCAAAACGCCGACCGTAAGCTGAAGACGCCCATGAGAGCTATACGGCGGAGTCATTCTTTCAAGCTCTCCCTGCACCAGCTCCAGCTTAATGCCGGCATCCGCCGCCAGATCGGCCATTTGCATATATTCGTTCACCGTGAACGTCGCACGGCGGCCAACAGACAGGCTATGGTCAAACGGCTTGTTCATCACTGCCGACTTATCACGAAGCGCGCCGATCCGCCAATCCGCGGGGTGGCGCTCGGCGTCCGCCTCGCCTACAGAGCCGCCATCCGATTTCAGCCGAGCGAGATTCGCCCCGTGGCCGAGCGTATCGCCATTGCTTCCGATCATGCCGCGCTCGAGATGAAGGCCGCGCTGGTCGCCTTCCTGCGCGATGCCGGGCATCAGGTCGACGATCTCGGCCCGCACGACGCCGCCTCGGTCGACTATCCCGACTACGGCTACAAGCTCGCCGAGGCGATCGCCGAGCGGCGCGCGGACAAAGGCATCGCGCTATGCGGATCGGGCATCGGCATCTCGATCGCGGTCAACCGCCATCCCGCCGTGCGCTGCGCGCTGGTCTCCGAGCCGCTGTCCGCCCGCCTCGCGCGCGAGCATAACGATGCCAACGTCATCGCGATGGGCGCTCGCCTGATCGGGATCGAGATGGCCAGGGAATGCGCCGCCGCGTTCCTCGCCACGCCGTTCGGCGGAGAGCGCCACGCGCGGCGCGTCGACAAATTGTCCAATCCCCGTTTCGTCAAGGAGCCCGCATGAGCACCGACCCGGCCACCCTCAGCGACGTGCAGCCCGACGGCTTCTTCACCCGCGGCCTCGCCGAGGCCGATCCGGCGGTGTTCGCCGGCGTCCGCCGCGAGCTCACGCGCGAGCAGCACCAGATCGAGCTGATCGCCTCGGAGAATATCGTCTCGCGCGCGGTGCTCGAGGCGCAGGGTTCGGTGTTCACCAACAAATACGCCGAGGGCTATCCGGGCAAGCGCTATTATCAGGGCTGTGCGCCCTCCGATGAAGTCGAGCAGCTCGCGATCGACCGCGCCAAGCGATTGTTCGGCT
>CAXSHP010000075.1:795-11155 GCA_964236935.1 uncultured Sphingomonadaceae bacterium | reverse complement strand
CATCAGTTGCTCGCGCTCGACGGGCGCGATCGCAACGCGGTCGATGCGGTCGTCATCGCCACGGTGGTGCCGCGCGCGCTCCATAACCTCGAGACGCTCGCGACCAAATATTTCGGGGTCACGCCGCTGGTGGTCGGGCGCTCGCCCGCCGATTACGGCATCGCGATCGATCTGCCGCAGCCCGACACCGTCGGCGCCGACCGCATCGTCAACGCGATCGCCGCGCATGCCGCGCATCCGGGCGATCTGGTCATCGTCGATTTCGGCACCGCGACGACATTCGACGTGGTCGATTTCTCCGGCGCGTACAAAGGCGGCGTGATCGCACCCGGCATCAATCTATCGCTCGACGCGCTCGTCGCCGCCGCCGCCAAGCTGCCGCGCATCGCGATCGAGGCGCCGCCGCCGGGATCGTCGGCGATCGGACGAACCACCGAGGAGGCGATGCATTCGGGCATCTTCTGGGGCTATGTCGCGATGCTCGAAGGGATGGTCATGCGCATCCGCGCCGAGATCGGCCGCCCGGCGAAGGTGATCGCGACCGGCGGACTGGCCTCGCTATTCGACGGCCACACGCCCATATTCGACGCGATCGAACCCGATCTGACCATCGCCGGACTGGCGTTGCTCCACGCCCGCACGAAAGCGAAATAATGAAACCCGGCAACGAACTGCTCTTCCTCGCCCTCGGCGGATCGGGGGAGATCGGGATGAACGTCAATCTCTATGGCACCCAGGGCAAATGGGTGATGGTCGATCTCGGCATGACCTTCGCCGATCCGGGCTATCCCGGCATCGACCTGATCCTGCCCGATCTCGATTTCATCGAGCGCGAAGCCGCCAACCTGCTCGGCATCGTGCTGACCCATGGGCATGAGGATCATATCGGCGCGATCCCCTATCTCGCGGCCGATCTCGGCGTGCCGCTTTACGCGACGCGCTTCACCGCCGGGCTGATCCGCGGCAAGCTCGACGAGGAGAATCTGGGCAACAAGGTCAAGCTCAACGTCATCGAGAACGAGGGCAGCTTCCGCCTCGGGCCGTTCGGCTTCCGCTATATCCCGCTTGCGCATTCGATCCCCGAGGGCAATGCGCTGCTGATCGACACACCTTACGGCAAGATCTTCCACACCGGCGACTGGAAGCTCGACGACGATCCCGTGCTCGGCACGCCGTCGACCGCCGCCGAGCTCGAGGCGATCGGCGACGAGGGCATCCTCGCGCTGATCGGCGATTCGACCAACGTGTTCAACGAAAAGGCCTCGGGTTCCGAGAAAACGGTGCGCGAAGGGCTCGACACGGTGGTCGGCGCCGCCACCGGGCGCGTGCTCGTCACCACCTTCGCCTCGAACGCCGCGCGGCTGCAGACCCTGGGCGAGGTGGCGCGCGACACCAACCGGCAGGTGTGCGTCGCCGGGCGCTCGCTCGATCGCATTCTCAAGGTCGCCAAGGCGTCGGGCTATCTGCGCGATTTCCCCGAGACGATCGATTTCGACGCGGCGATGAAGGTGCCCCCGCGCGATCTGATGATCGTCGCCACCGGCGGGCAGGGGGAGAGCCGCGCGGCGCTCGCCCGGATCGCGTTCGACAGTCACAAACTGGCGCTGTCCAAGGGCGATATGGTGGTGTTCTCGTCAAAGCAGATCCCCGGCAACGAGATGGCCATCGCGCGCATCCAGAACGCGCTCGCCGCCAAGCAGATCGACATGATCACCGATCGTCAGGCGTTCGTCCACGTCTCGGGCCATCCGGGGCGGCCCGAGCTCGCCGCGATGTACCGCTGGATCCGTCCCGAGATCGTCGTGCCGGTCCATGGCGAGCTGCGCCACATGGCCGAGCAGGCGCGCTTCGCGCTCGCGCAGGGCGTGCCGAAGACGATCGTCCAGAGCAACGGCAGCGTCGTCCGTCTCGCGCCCGACGGGCCGAAGCTCGTCGGTCACGAACGCGCCGGGCGGCTGATCCTCGACGGCGACGTGATCCTGCCGGGCGACGGCCCGACGATGAACCAGCGCCGCAAGCTCGCCGAGAGCGGCATCGTCTCGGTCGCGGTGGCGATCGACGGGCGCGGCCAGCGGCGCGGCGAGCCGCAGGTCGCGATCGAGGGCCTGCCGGTCGAGGAGGATCGCGCGGATTTCATCGCCGAGGCGATCGCCGCCGCGGCCAAGGCGACAGCTGGCGATACGCGCGACGAAGACAAGCTGCGCGAGGCGATCCGCCTCGCGGTGCGCCGCTGCGCCACGCAATGGACCGGCAAGAAACCGATGGTCGACGTGCTGCTCGTGCGCGTATGAAGTTCACCTCGGCACTCGCCATCTACATCCTGTTCTGGTCGCTCAGCGTGTTCCTGGTGCTGCCGTTCGGCGTCCGCACGCACGAGGAAGCGGGGACGAAGCGCATCCCCGGCCAGGCCGACAGCGCGCCCGCAACCTTTCGGCCGGGACGCACGGCGCTGCGCGTCACCCTCGTCGCGAGCGCCCTGTTTGGCTTGTTCTACCTGAATTATGTCGAGGGCTGGATCGCTCCGGGTGCGTTCGATTTCTTCACCAGGCCGCGCTAGGCGCGAGCGGAACCTAGCTCCATGCCGCCCGTTCAAGCGGGACATCGAGACGGAGAAAAAACATGGCCGACGCGCAGGAACTCAAGGCGAAATTCTGGAAGGCGCTCGGGTCCGACATGACCATGATGCTCGGGCTCGACGGAGTCGAGGATGGGCACGCCCGGCCGATGACCGCCCAGTTCGAAGACGATCGCAGCCCGATCTGGTTCTTCACGGCGACGGATAATCAGATCGTCCAGTCGCTCAGCAGGGGCAATCGCGCGATCGCGACGTTCTCGTCCAAAGGCCATGATCTGTTCGCGACGGTGCACGGCAGCCTCGCCGTGCACAACGATCGCGCCACCATCGAGCGGCTGTGGAATCCGCACGTTGCCGCGTGGTACGACGGCGGCAAGGACGATCCGAAATTGACCTTGTTGCGGCTTGACGCCGAGCGCGCTGAGATCTGGCTCGATGCGTCGAGTGTGGTGGCCGGCATCAAGATGCTGTTCGGCGCCGATCCGAAGCAGGACGCCAAGGACAAGATGGGCGAAGTAGCGCTGGGTTGACCGCGCTATAGGTCGAACCGTTACCCCGCGAAGGCGGGGGTCCAGCCCCTGACAAACAGTCTTGGTTTGGTCTGGGTCCCCGCCATCTTGGGGGAACGCGGCATCTCAAGTCATCAGGCTCTAGCCCGGCCTTCGCCGGAAACGATTCGACCGAAGGATCGGCTCTAACGTGCGCGCCGCTCCGCCCAGGCGCGCACGCCCCGGCGGGCATCCTGGACGAAGCGCGAGCGGCGCACCGCCCCCAGGAACAGGCCGCCGACGATCCGCCCGAGCGGCCCGACCGGCCGGCGGAACTGGACGAGCAGGACGATCCGCGTCTCATCAGTGTCGTTGGCGACCTCATGTTCGAACGTGTCGTCGAACACCAGGGCCTGCCCCGCACGCCAGCTGACGATGCGATCGGCGACGCGCATCCGGCATTTGTCCGCCGCGCGCGGCACGCGGATGCCGAGATGGCAGGTCAGCAGCGCCTTGGTTACCCCGGTATGCGGCGGGATCTGCGTGCCCGCGACGAGCACCGAGAAGAACGCCGAGTTGAGGCCGGGAATGGCGGAGACCAGCGCGGCGGTGCGCGGGCAGGCGCGGCAATTCGCCTCGTCGCTATAGCCATAGCCGTAAAGGAAATAGGATCGCCATTTGCCCGCCGGCGCGATCGGACGATGATCGGGCGAGATCTCGGCGAGCGGCGGGACCGCGTCGAGATCTTCGAGCGCCGCCGCCGCCTCGCGCTCGATTTCCCGCCAATGTCGCTCGAGCGTCGCCACCCACGGGAAGGTGCGCGTGTCGTAGACCGGCGGATTGCCGACGCGCGAGGAACGCGCGACCGCCGCGTCGACCAACGGCTGGAGAACATACCGGCCGAAGCGCATCAGCAGCGGCTCATCCGGTGCCGGCGCGACGCCATAATCGGTGGTCGCGCCCGGAGGTAGAGTGAACTGCTCGGTCATTCTCAGCCCAGCGTGACGAAGCTGTCCAGCACGCGCTTGCGCCCCGCATGCTCGAAATCGATCTCGAGCTTGTTGCCGTCGATCGCCGCAACCAGCCCGTAGCCGAACTTGGTGTGGAACACGCGCGTGCCCTCCACCACGTCCGAACGTGGCTTGGCGGCGAAGCTGATCGCGCTCGCCCGCGTCTCCATCACCCGGCTGCTGCTGCCCGAACGCGTCTCGGGCGTGCCGAGGAACGCCGCGCGCTGCCATCCCGGCCCGCGCCCGGTGCCGCGGCCGACATCGGCGAACGGATCGGCGCGCTCGCTCCATTGCGCGCGCCACAGGCTCTCGCCGCCCGACATCGTCGTCTCGGCCGCGACATGCTCTTGCGGCAGCTCGCCGACGAAGCGCGACGGGATCGACGAGGTCCACTGGCCGTAGATGCGGCGGTTGGCGGCGTGGAAGACGGTCGCCTTGCGCCGCGCGCGGGTGAGCGCGACATAGGCGAGGCGGCGCTCCTCCTCCAGGCTGGCGATGCCGCCCTCGTCCAAGGCGCGCTGCGACGGGAACACGCCTTCCTCCCAGCCGGCGAGAAACACGGTGTCGAACTCGAGGCCTTTCGCGGCATGGATCGTCATGATCGTCACCTTGGCGGTCTCGCGGTCGGCGTCGTTGTCCATCACCAGGCTGACATGCTCGAGGAAGCCGCCGAGCGTGTCATATTCCTCCATCGCGCGCGTCAGCTCGGCGAGGTTCTCCAGCCGCCCCGCCGCCTCGGCCGAGCGATCCGCCTGGAGCATCGCGGTATAGCCGCTCTCCTCGAGCATCTGGCGGGCAAGCTCGGGATGCGGCAGCGCGTTCGAACGATCGCGCCAGCGGGCGATATCGCCGATCAGATTGCCGAGCGCGCGACGCGCCTGCGGAGTGAGCTCGTCGCTGTCGAGGATGCGCGCGGCGGCGTGGGTCAGCGGAATCCCCTCAGCGCGCGCGAGCATGTGCAGCTTGGCGATCGCCTTGTCGCCGAGGCCGCGCTTGGGGACGTTGACGATCCGCTCGAACGCGAGGTCGTCGGCGGGCTGCGCGATCACCCGCAGATAAGCGAGCGCGTCGCGGATTTCGGCGCGTTCGTAGAAGCGAAAGCCGCCGACGATGCGATAGGGCAGGCCGATCGCGATGAAGCGGTCCTCGAGCTCGCGCGTCTGAAACTGCGCGCGCACGAGGATCGCGACGTCGTCGAGCTTGCCGGCTTTCTCGCCGTTTCTTGGCCGCTGGAAACCCTCGATCTCGTCGCCGATCCGGCGCGCTTCCTCGGGCCCGTCCCACACGCCGATCACCGCGACCTTCTCGCCCGCCGCCTCGTCGGTCCACAAGGTCTTGCCGAGCCGCCCGCCATTGTTGGCGATCAGGCCCGAGGCGGCGGCGAGGATGTGCGGGGTCGATCGGTAGTTCTGTTCGAGCCGGATGATCGCCGCGCCGGGGAAGTCCTTCTCGAAGCGCAATATATTGGCCACTTCGGCACCGCGCCACGAATAGATCGACTGATCGTCGTCGCCGACGCAACAGAGGTTCTTGCGTTCCTGCGCGAGCAGGCGGAGCCACAGATACTGGCTCGAATTGGTATCCTGATACTCGTCGACGAGGATATATTTGAAGCGCTGCTGATAAGCCCCAAGCACCTCGCGGTCGCGCTTGAGAATGGTCAGCATGTGCAGCAGCAAGTCACCGAAATCGCAGGCGTTCACTGCCTTGAGCCGCTCTTGGTAGGCGGCATAGAGGTCGCGGCCCTTGCCGTTGGCGAACTGCTCGCTCTCGCCGGCATCGACGTCGGCGGGAATCCAGCCCCGGTTCTTCCAGCGGTCGATCAGCCCGGCGAGCTGGCGCGCGGGCCAGCGCTTCTCGTCGAGGTCCGCGGCGGTGACGATCTGCTTGAGCAGGCGCAGCTGATCGTCGGTGTCGAGGATGGTGAAGTTGGATTGCAGCCCGACCAGCTCGGCATGGCGGCGCAGCATCTTGGCGGCGACCGAATGGAACGTGCCGAGCCACGGCATCCCCTCGACCGCGTCGCCGACGATCCGCGCCACGCGTTCCCGCATTTCACGGGCAGCCTTGTTGGTGAAGGTCACCGAGAGGATCTCGGACGGCCAGGCGCGGCGCGTCGCGATCAGATGCGCGAGTCGTGCGGTCAGCGCCGCGGTCTTGCCCGTCCCAGCGCCGGCGAGCACCAGCACCGGACCCTCGGTGGTCAGCACCGCCTCGCGCTGCGGCGCATTGAGCCCGCGCAGATAGAAGGGCTCGGGCGCAGAGGCGGGCAGCGGTTCGGTCACCAGTGAACAGTTAGGGAACGGGGTTGAAGAGGGCAACCGTCTGTTGTCCTCTTCGTCATCCCGGCGAAAGCCGGGATCCATGGACCCCGGAGCGGCGGAATTAAGACCGGACGCCATCGATGGACCCCGGCTTCCGCCGGAGCGACGGAAATATCAGCCTGCCCGCAGCAGCGTGATGCGCGCCGCGCCGTGGACGCGCTCCGCCTCGATCGTGAAACCCGGCACAACGACAGCTTCGTCCTTCGCCGTCTCGAGGCTCGCCCAGCCGCCGCGTGCGAGCGTCACGCTCGCCAGCGCCTGCTGGCCAAAGCCGGTGTGGTAGGGTGGATCGATCAGGACGAGGTCGAACGGCCCGCCGCTGAAGCGCGCCGCCGATCGCGCGCGGATGTCGGCATGGGCGCCGAGCTTGGCGACATTCGCCGCGATCGCATCGAGCGCGATCCGATCCTGCTCGACGAAGGTGCAATGCGCCGCGCCGCGCGACAAAGCTTCGAGGCCCAGCGCGCCGGTTCCGGCGAACAGATCGGCGACGCGCAGGCCCTCGAAGCTGCCGATCCGGCTGGTCAGCATCGAAAACAGCGCCTCGCGCATCCGCTGGCCGGTCGGCCGGGTGGTCGCGCCGGGCGGAGCGAGGAGCGAACGCCCGCGCCATTCACCCGCGATTATGCGCACAGACGATCCTCCCCGTGCCGGGGAGGATCATTTGAGCGTCTTTCGGAACGCCACCAGATCGTGCTGGCGCACCTCGTCGACGTCGCCCGCGGGCAGATCGCCGAGGCCGAACGGGCCATAAGCGGTGCGGATCAGGCGCGAGATCTGCAGCCCGAGATGCTCGAGCACGCGCCGCACCTCGCGGTTCTTGCCCTCGGTCAGCTTCATCTCGATCCACACGTTGCGCCCCGTGCGGCGTTCGAGATTGGCGTCGATCGAGCCGTAGCGGACGCCCTCGATCTCGATCCCGTCGATCAGATCCTCGAGCTGCGCCTGCGTCACCGGGCCATAAGCGCGCGCGCGATAGGTCCGCGTCACGCCCGTCGCCGGCAGCTCGAGCTGGCGCTTGAGCCCGCCGTCGCTGGTCAGCAGCAGCAGCCCCTCGGTGCTGAGATCGAGCCGTCCGACCGGCATCACCCGCGGCAGCCCCGGCGGCAGCCGGTCGTAGATCGTCGGCCGCCCCTTGGGATCGCGCTCGGTGGTCAGCAGCCCGGCGGGCTTGTGATAGCGGAACAGCCGCGCCGGCGCCGGCGGGCGGACCTCCTGGCCATCGACGGTGACGCCGTGGAGCGAGGTCAGCACCGTCGCCGCCGTCTCGATCGCGACCCCGCCGATCGCGATCCGCCGGTCGGCGATCATCCGCTCGATCTCGCGGCGCGAGGCGATCCCGGCGCGCGCGAGCAATTTGGCGATGCGCTGCGGCTCGCGCCCACCCGCCGGCGCCGTCGTCGCCCGTGCAAGCGGAGCGGTGCGGCCGGCCCCGCGGCGGGGGCGGTCTGTCGGTGGACGGGCAGGGGACAGGGGAGCCTCCACGGGCGAACAAGGAACCTCACTCGCCGCGAAACGATTGACGGTCAAGCGCGCGGACTTTCGCGCGTCGATGAGGGGCGGACGATGTTCGGGCGACGCGGGCGGACATTGCGGCGGGTGCTGATCGTCGAGGACGAGCCGCTGGTCGCGTTCGACAACGAGCATCTGCTGCGCGATGCCGGCTTCGAAGTGGTCGGCGCGGTCGACAATGTCGACGATGCGGTGCGCCTGATCGGCGAAGGCGGGATCGATCTGGTGCTGTCCGATGTCAGCCTGTCGGGCCAGGGCAGCGGCACCGACGTGGCGCGCATCGCGCATGGCCGCGGCGTGATCGTCCTGCTCGTCACCGGCGAATGTCCGCCCGAGGCTGAGGCGTTCGCGATCGGCTGCCTCGCCAAGCCCTATACCCAGCGCGGCCTCCTCGTCGCGATCGAGGCGATCGAAGGCAAGCTCGCAGGCAAGCCGCCCAAGCGCCTTCCGGCGGGGCTGAGGCTGTTCGCGGACTGACCGCTGGTCGTCACCCCGGCGAAAGCCGGGGTCCATGGACAGCGTCCGCTCACGACTCCCGTCGCTCCGCACCCGTGGATCCCGGCTTCCGCCGGGATCGCGACAAGGTATAGGCTCAGCCGATGAACCAGGCTTCCCAACCTGCCGACTGGCGCGCCGCGCTGCCCGAAGGTCTGCGTCCCTATGCCGAGCGCGCGCCGATCGCGGCGCTGTTCCTCGGCATCTCGTCGGGCTTTCCCTATGCGATGATCGGCGCGACGCTGACCAGCCGGCTCGCGCAGGACGGGATCGACAAGAAGAGCGTCACCGCCTTCTCGCTTGCCTTCCTCGTCTACAACCTCAAATTTCTGTGGGCGCCGCTGGTCGACGGGGTGCGCCTGCCGCTGCTCGGCCGGCTCGGACAGCGCGTGTCGTGGATGCTGCTCGCCGGAAGCTGCGTAATCGCCGCGGTGCTGTTCCTCGGCGCGGTCGATCCGCGCGCCGATCTGCGCACGGTCGCGCTCGCCGCGGTGCTGGTCGGCGTGGCGGGCGCGACGTTCGACATCGTCATCGACGCCTATCGCATCGAGACGCTCGCACCGCATCAGCTCGGCGTCGGCTCGGGCATGTCGCAATATGGCTGGCGGATCGGATCGGTCGCAGCGGGGGCGCTCGCGCTGGTGCTCGCCGCGCGCGTCGGCTGGCGGCCTATTGGGCCTGCGCCGCCTTCGCTCTGCCGGCGATGCTCACCGCAGTGCTCGTCGGCGAGCCGCCGCGTCATCGCGAGCCGAGCGGGCGGCGGGGGGCGGGGGAGCTGGCCCAGGCCTTCGTCGGGCCGCTCGCCGAATTCTTCCGGCGGGAGGGCGCGTGGCTCGTGCTGCTGTTCGTGCTGCTCCACAAGATCGGCGACACGCTAGCCAACCTCACCGTGCGGCTGCTGCTCGACGACCTCGGCTTCCTCAACGACGAGATCGCGCTCTACGACGTCGGCTTCGGCGCGATCGCCTACCTCGTCGGCGTGTTCGTCGGCGGGGTGCTCTACGCGCAATTGGGGATGAAGCGCTCGGTGCTGATCAGCCTGGTGCTGATGGGCGTGTCCAACCTCGGCTTCGCCCTGCTCGCGGCGGCGGGCCATACCAGCGGCGGGCTGCGACGATCTGCTTCGAGAATTTCGCCAGCGGGATTGGCGGCGTGACGGTGGTCGCCTATCTCTCGGCACTGACCGACCTGCGTTTCACCGCGACCCAATATGCCCTGCTCTCCGCCGCGACGAGCGTCGTCGGCCGGTTGATCACGGGCAGCAGCGCCGGCGCGCTGATCGAAGCGGTCGGCTACGTGAACTTCTATCTGCTCACCACCGTCCTGGCGTTGCCCGGCATCCTGTTGTTCTGGCTGATGATGCGCTCGGGCCTGATCGACCGCTCGGTGGGGACGGCGGCGATCGAGGACGCCTAGCGCGGTTTGCGCGGAGCACCATGCCGTCAAGCCGGCGGGGTTGGTCCAGCGGAACCCAATGTCAATCCGGCACCTGCTCGTTCGCCGCCAGCACGGTGCCCGCGAGATAGAGCGAGCCCAGGATCAGCACCACTGGCGGATTGGCGCGATCGGCGTGGCGCGAGATCCAGCGCAGCGCCGCGTCGGGCGTATCCGCGGCGAGCCCGGCGAGCCCGGCCGCGCGCGCCGCCGCCGCCAGCGCCGGCGGCAGATGATGCGCATGGCCCGGCACCGGGATCGCGTGGAGCGTCGCCGCGCGGCCGCTGAACGCGCGCAATATGCCCGCGGGATCCTTGTTCTCGAGCAGCCCCATGACGATGTGGAACGGCCGCCCGGCGGCCACCTCGCCACGGAAGAAATCGGCCACCGCGCGCCCCGCCGCGGGGTTGTGCCCGCCGTCGAGCCACAGCTCCGACCGCGGCGGCAGCAGGTCGCGCAGCGGCCCCGGCCCGAGCCGCTGGAGCCGCGCCGGCCAGTCGGCCCAGCCCACCCCTGCGCGCA
>CAXSHP010000075.1:0-753 GCA_964236935.1 uncultured Sphingomonadaceae bacterium | reverse complement strand
TTGCTCGTCGCGATAGTGGAGCCGCCCCTGATAGGCCGCCGCGTCCCACTTGCCGCCGCGTGGCAGCCATGCGGCACCGGCCTTGGCCGCTGCCGCGCCGACGCGATCGGCCAATGTCGCGGGATAATGCTGGGTGACCAGCGGTGCGCCCGGCTTGGCGATCCCGGCCTTTTCGGCGGCGATATCCTCGAGCCGGTCGCCGAGGAACGCCTGATGATCGAGCCCGAGCTGGGTGATGCCGGTAACCAGCGGCCGCGCCACGACGTTGGTCGCATCGAGCCGCCCGCCGAGTCCGACCTCGATCACGCAGGCATCCGCGCGCACCTCGGAAAAAGCGAGGAACGCCGCCGCGGTGGTCACCTCGAAGAAGCTCGCGCCGACATCCTCGCCGACATCGAGCACGCGCGCGAGATAATCGGCCAGCGCCTCGTCCTCGATCAGCCGCCCGGCGAGGCGGATGCGCTCGTTGAAGCGGACGAGGTGCGGGCTGCTGTAGACGTGGACGGTGAGCCCCGCCGCCTCGAGCACGCGGCCGACCACGAGGCCGGACACGAAGTAGCCCGGGCCCGCCCCGATGAGCAGGATGCCGAACTGCGCCTGCGCGAGGCCGTAGCTCTCCCGGAAGGAAGGCCACGCGATGCCGAGCACCCCGTCCGGCAGGCCGAGGCTGATGAACGCGACATAGGTCAGGGCGAGATGCACTTGGGCGGCCGGTCGAGGTCGTGGTTCACCGCCTCTGACCACGGCTGTCCG
>CAXSHP010000074.1:0-11175 GCA_964236935.1 uncultured Sphingomonadaceae bacterium | reverse complement strand
CGGGCGGCAAGGTGCTGCTGGTCGGCACCAAGCGCCAGGCGCAGGAGCCGATCGCCGACGCCGCGCGACGCTCGGGCCAGCATTTCGTCAACCACCGCTGGCTCGGCGGGATGCTGACCAACTGGAAGACGATCTCGGGCTCGATCAAGCGCTTCAAGAGCCTCGAGGAGCAGCTGTCGGGCGACACCGCCGGGCTGACCAAGAAGGAGGTGCTCCAGCTGACGCGCGAGCGCGACAAGTTCGAGCTCAGCCTCGGCGGCATCCGCGACATGGGCGGCATCCCCGACGTGATCTTCGTGATCGACGCCAACAAGGAGGAGCTCGCGATCAAGGAAGCCAACACGCTCGGCATCCCGGTCGTCGCGATCCTCGATTCGAACGTCAGCCCCGACGGGATTGCCTTCCCCGTCCCGGCCAACGACGACGCCTCGCGCGCGATCCGGCTCTATTGCGATGCGATCGCCGAGGCGGCGACGCGCGGCAACCAGGGCGGGCGCGCCGCCAAGGGCGAGGATCTCGGCGCGTCCGAGGAGCCGCCGGTTGAGGAAGCGCTGGGCGCATAACCTGAAGATATGATCCGCTGTCCCGAGCGAAGTCGAGGGACGTTCGACGGCGGAACGTGTCTCGACTTCGCTCGACAAAGCGGAGCAGGATTCGTGCATCTCGAACTTGGAAAGGACATGATATGGCGGAGATCACCGCTGCGGCCGTGAAGGACCTGCGCGAGCGGTCCGGCGCGGGCATGATGGATTGCAAGAAGGCGCTGACCGAAACCAATGGCGACATGGAGGCGGCGGTCGATTGGCTGCGCGCCAAGGGCCTCGCCACCGCCGCGAAGAAATCGGGTCGCACCGCCGCCGAGGGCCTCGTCGGAGTCGCGGTCAGCGGCCGGCGCGGCGCCGCGGTCGAGGTCAATTCCGAGACCGATTTCGTCAGCAAGAACGAGCAGTTCCAGGAGTTTGTTCGCACCGTGACGCAGCTTGCGCTCGACGGCGGCGACAGCGTCGAGGCGCTGGCCGGCGCGGCCTATCCCGGCGGCGGCACCGTCACCGACAAGCTCACCGCCAACATCGCCACGATCGGCGAGAATCAGAACCTGCGCCGCGTCCGCGCGGTCGAGGTCGGGCAGGGGGCAGTCGTCTCCTATGTCCACAACGCCGCCGCGCCGGGCCTCGGCAAGATCGGCGTGCTCGTCGCGCTCGAGGGCGACGCGCCGGTCGACAAGATCGAGGCGCTGGGCAAGCAGCTGGCGATGCACATCGCCGCCGCCAGCCCGCAGGCGCTCCACGAAGAGGGCCTCGACGCCGCGATGATCGAGCGCGAGCGCGCGATCGCGACGGAAAAGGCCGCGGAATCGGGCAAGCCGGCCAATATCGTCGAGAAGATGGTCGAAGGCGCGATCGCCAAGTTCAAGAAAGAGGCGGCGCTGCTCAGCCAGCTGTTCGTGATGGACAACAAGACGCGCATCGCCGACGTCGTCGCCGCGGCGGCCAAGGAGGCCGGCGGATCGATCGTGCTCAAGGATTATGTCCGCTTCCAGCTCGGCGAGGGGATCGAGCGCGAGGTCAGCGATTTCGCGGCGGAAGTGGCGGCGACTGCGGGAATTCCGCAGGGCAGCTGACTTTCTCGTCATTCCGGCGAAGATCAGGCCGCCTTGGCAGCGCGCGCTTCCCTCCTTAAGGTGCGCGCCGCTTCCCCGCTCGAGATCGGATACCCTCCCCGCGATGTCACGCCCGCGCTTCAACCGCATACTGCTGAAACTGTCGGGCGAGGTGCTGATGGGCGGCGGGCCGTTCGGGATCGATCCCGACACGGTCGCGCGCGTCGCCGGCGAGATCGCCAATGCCCGGTCGATGGCGCACGAGCTGTGCCTCGTGGTCGGCGGCGGCAACATCTTTCGCGGGCTCGCCGCCTCGGCCAAGGGGTTCGACCGGACCAGCGCCGATTATATGGGCATGCTCGCGACGGTGATGAACGCGCTCGCCGTCCAGAATGCGCTCGAGCAGATCGGCGTCGACACGCGGGTGATGTCGGCGATCCCGATGGCGACGGTGTGCGAGCCTTATATCCGCCGCCGCGCGGTGCGCCACATCGACAAGGGGCGGATCGTGATCTTCGCCGCGGGCACCGGCAATCCGTTCTTCACCACCGATACTGCCGCCGCGTTGCGCGCCGCCGAGATGGGCTGCGACGCCTTGTTCAAGGGCACCAGCGTCGATGGGGTCTATGACGCCGATCCCAAGAAGGTGCCCACCGCGAGCCGCTACGACCGATTGAGCTTCAACCGCGTGCTCGGCGACGACCTCAAGGTGATGGACGCGAGCGCCGTCGCCTTGTGCCGCGACAACAATATCCCGATCGTCGTGTTCAACATCCGCGAGCAGGGCAACCTCGCCCGCGTGCTCGCGGGGGACGGCACGGCGACGATCGTCCAGAACGAGGAGTGAGCGATGGCTGCCTATGACAAGGCCGATCTCGCGCGCCGCATGGCCGGCAGCGTCGAGGCGCTGAAGCACGATCTCCAGGGGCTGCGCACCGGGCGCGCCTCGGTTACTTTGCTCGATCCGGTCACGGTCGAGGTCTATGGCTCGACCATGCCGCTCAACCAGATCGCCACGGTGTCGTCGCCCGAACCCAGACTGCTGTCGGTCCAGGTGTGGGACAAGTCCAACGTCGGGCCGGCCGACAAGGCGATCCGCTCGGCCGGGCTCGGGCTCAACCCGATCGTCGACGGGACGACGCTGCGCCTGCCGATCCCCGACCTGACCGAGGAGCGGCGCAAGGAGCTGGCCAAGCTTGCCGGCCAATATGCCGAGAAAGCGCGGATCGCGGCGCGCAACGTTCGCCGCGACGGGATGGAGGCGCTCAAGGCCGACGAGAAGAAGGGCCTGTTCGGCGAGGACGAGCGCAAGCGCCACGAGGCCGAGGTGCAGAAATTGACCGACGCGACGATCGCCGAGCTCGATGCCGCGGCGGCCGCCAAGGAAAAGGAAATCCTCGGCAAGTGAGCTCGGCCCCGGCCAGTGTGACGCCGCGCGCCGCCGGGGACGCCGCCATGCCGCGTCACGTCGCGATCATCATGGACGGCAACGGGCGCTGGGCGAAGAAGCGCCATCTGCCGCGCGTCGCCGGGCATCGCAGCGGCGCCGAAGCGGTCCGCCGGACGATCCGCGCCGCCGCCGAGCAGGGCATCGAGGCGCTGACGCTCTACGCTTTCTCGTCGGAGAATTGGCGCCGCCCTGCGGCCGAGGTGTCCGATCTGATGGGGTTGCTGCGCCAATACATCCAGAGCGAGCTCGACGAGCTGGCGGACAATGGCATAAGGCTGCGGATCATCGGCGATCCGGCCAAACTCGATGCGGACATCGTCCGGCTGATCGATCGCGCCTGCGAGCGCACCGCGAACAATCATCGCATGACCCTGGTGGTCGCGCTCAATTATGGTGCGCAGGACGAGCTGGTGCGGGTGGCGCGGTCGCTCGCGCGTCAAGCGCGCGACGGGATCGTCGATCCGGCGAAGATCGATGCCGCAGCGATCGAGGCGCAGCTCGATACCGTCGGGCTGCCGCCGCTCGACCTCGTCATCCGCACGTCGGGCGAGCAGCGCCTGTCCAATTTCCTGCTGTGGCAGGCGGCTTATGCCGAGTTGGTGTTCGTCGACACGTTGTGGCCCGATTTCGACGGCGCGGCGCTGGCGGCGGCGGTCGCGCAGTTCGGCCGGCGCGAACGACGCCACGGAGGCCTGTGAGCGCAGCCGTCCTTCCGTCGGGCCGCTCGGAGCTGTTGGTCCGGACGCTCGCCGGTGGCGCGATGGCCTTGATCGCCACCGCCGTGCTGATCCGCGGCGGGACCTATTTCTGGGGGCTCGTCGTCGCGGCTGCGCTGCTGATGGCCGGCGAATGGGCGCGCCTGACCGGAGAAGAAAGTTACCGGCCGGTGCTCGCGATGGCGGCGGCGGCGGTGCCGCTGGCGCTGGCGTGGCCGGTTTGGGAATTCGGCGATCGCGCGATGTGGATCACGCTGACGGCGGCGGCGTCGGCGGTGGCCGGGCTCGGCGGCGCGTGGCTCGGCGGGGGCGTGCTCTACGCGGTCGCGCCCGCGCTGGCGCTGCTGCTGGTGCGCGACCAGAGCGACGGCACCGAGCTGACCTTGTGGACCTTGATGGTCGTATGGACGACCGACATCGGCGCCTATTTCGCCGGCCGTGCGATCGGGGGAGCGAAGCTGGCGCCGCGGATCAGCCCGAACAAGACCTGGGCGGGGCTGTTCGGCGGGATGACCGCGGCGCTGGCGATCGGTTTCGCGCTGGCGTGGCTGCTGCGCCTGCCGATCCAGCTCGGTGCGCTCGGTGCGCTGCTCGCGCTGCTCGCGCAGGGCGGCGACCTGTTCGAGAGCTGGCTCAAGCGACGCGCGGGGGTCAAGGATTCGGGCCGGCTGTTACCCGGGCACGGCGGGGCGCTCGATCGGCTCGACGGCGTGGTGCCGGTCGCCTGCGTCATGGCCCTGCTGATCGTCGCGGGCTGGATCTGAGCGTGGCGCGCAGGAGCATCTCGATCCTCGGCGCGACCGGCTCGATCGGCTGCTCGACGCTCGATCTGATCGAGCGCGATCCCGCCGCGTTCGAGGTGATCGCGCTGACCGCGCACCGCGACGTCGCCAAGCTGGCCGACGCGGCGCGGCGGACCAGGGCGCGGATCGCGGTGATCGCCGATCCGGGATCGCTCGCGGCGCTGCGCGAGGCGCTGGCGGGCAGCGGCGTCGAGGCGGCGGCGGGGCCGGCCGCGCTGGTCGAGGCCGCGGGGCGCGGCGCCGATTGGACGATGGCGGCGATCGTCGGCTGTGCCGGGCTCGAGCCGGTGATGGCCGCGCTGGGCTGCGGCGGCACGGTCGCGCTGGCGAACAAGGAAGCGCTGGTTTCGGCCGGAGCGGTGATGACACGCGCCGCGCGCGCGCACCGGGCGACGATCCTGCCGGTCGATTCCGAGCATAATGCGATTTTCCAATGCTTCCCGCATCACGCGCCCGAGCAGGTGCGGCGCATCCTGCTCACCGCGAGCGGCGGGCCGTTTCGCGACTGGAGCCGCGAGGAGATGCGGCGGGTCACTCCCGAGGTCGCGGTCAAGCATCCCAACTGGTCGATGGGCGCGAAGATCTCGGTCGATTCGGCGACGCTGATGAACAAGGGGCTCGAGCTGATCGAGGCGCACCATCTGTTTCCGGTCGGCGCGGAGCGGTTCGAAATCCTGGTCCATCCCCAGTCGGTGGTCCATTCGCTGGTCGAATATGTCGACGGATCGGTGCTGGCGCAGCTTGGCACCCCCGACATGCGTACGCCGATCGCGCACACCCTGGCCTATCCCGCGCGGATGGCGACGCCGTGCGCCCCGCTCGATCTCGCGCAGCTCGGCCGGCTCGATTTCTGCGCGCCCGATCGCGAACGCTTCCCGGCGCTCGATCTCGCGCGCGACGCGCTGATGGCCGGAGGAGCGCGCCCCGCCGTGCTCAATGCGGCCAACGAGGTGGCGGTCGCCGCCTTCCTCGCACGGCGCGTCGCCTTCCTCGATATTGCGGCCATCGTCAGCGAGACGCTCGACCGCTATGACCCGCTCGCCCCGTCGTCGCTCGACGAGGTGTTCGCGATCGATGCGGGCGCGCGTTGCGTAGCCGAGACGGCAATGAAGAAGGTAGCGGCGTGACCCCATCCCCCGGCATCATCATGACCGTGCTGAGCTTCCTGGCGGTGATCGGCCCGCTGATCTTCATCCACGAAATGGGGCATTATCTCGCCGGGCGGGCGTTCGGCGTGAAGGCCGACGCGTTCTCGATCGGTTTCGGGCACGAGCTGATCGGCTGGAACGATCGCCGCGGGACGCGCTGGAAGATCGGCTGGCTGCCGATGGGCGGCTACGTAAAGTTCGCCGGCGACATGAACCCGGCGAGCACGCCGACCGCCGAATGGCTGTCGCTGCCGCCCGAAGAGCGCGCCCGGACCTTCCAGGCCAAGCCGCTGTGGCAGCGCTTCCTCATCGTCGCCGCCGGGCCGATCACCAATTTCCTGTTCGCGATCACGGTGTTCTGCGCGGTGTTCGCGACGCTGGGCGAGCCTACCACGCCGCCGGTGGTGACCGGGGTCAAGCCCGGATCGGCCGCCGCCGTCGCGGGCATGTTGCCCGGCGACCGGATCGTCGAGATCGCCGGGCGCTCGGTCGAGCGCTTTGAGGAGGTCCAGCAGATCGTGCTGATCCGGCCCGCCGAGCGGATCGAGGTGCGCGTCGCACGCGGCCCGCGCGAGCTGACGCTCCAGGTGACGACCGGCGCGGATATCCTGCGCGACCGTTTCGGCAACGAGATGCGCCGCGGGCTGCTCGGCATCACCGGCGGGCTCGGCGCGCTCAAGCCGCTGACGCCTCCCGAGGTGCTCGGCGCGTCGCTGCGCTGGACGTTCGGCTCGGTCCGCACGATGGTGGATACGCTCGGCCAGATCGTCACCGGCCGGCGCTCGGTCGACGAGATGGGCGGGCCGCTCAAGATCGCGCAGATCTCGGGGCAGCAGGCAAGCCTCGGCTGGTTCGATTTCCTCTGGTTCATGACGATGATCTCCATCAATCTGGGGTTCATCAATCTGCTGCCAGTGCCGCTGCTCGATGGTGGCCACCTGTTCTTCTATCTCGTCGAGGCGGTGCGCCGGCGGCCGGTCGCGCCGAAGGTCCAGGAATGGGCATTCCGATCCGGCCTGGCGATGTTGCTGACGCTGATGCTGTTCGTCACGTTCAACGATCTCGGCTCGTTCGGGCTGTGGAAAAGCCTTGCCGGGTTGATCGGGTGAGCCCGATGGGGCAGGGCGGCGCGGAGGGCAGCGCCGGTGGCGACTGAGCAAGAGCGAGGGCGAGGACGCGTGACTGCGACTTTTTCGAACGAGAAGGCACGACGCCTGGCCGCCGCGCTGTTGCTCGGGACCGCGCTCGGCGGCACCGCCGCACCGGTGCTGGCACAGCAGCCGGACGCTCCCGCGGCGGCGGCCGCGCCGCTGCCCCCGGCGAGCGGCACGATCAAATCGATCGCGGTCACCGGATCGCAGCGGCTCGAGCCCGATACGGTGCGCTCCTATACCAAGCTGCGCGCCGGCGATCCTTATACGCGCGAGACGCTCGATACCGCGCTGAAGGATCTCTACGCCACCGAGTTGTTCGCCGACGTCCAGATCCGTGACGAGGCGGGGGTGCTGACGATCATCGTGCGCGAGAATCCGGTGATCAACCGGATCGTGCTCGAGGGCAACAAACGGATCAAGGAAGACAAGATCCGCCCCGAGATCAAGCTTGCTCCGCGCGAGATCTTCACCCGTTCGAAGGTGCGTGCCGATGTAGCCCGGATCATCGAGCTCTATCGCCGCCAGGGCCGCTTCGCCGCGACGGTCGATCCGAAGATGGTCCAGCTCGACCAGAACCGCGTCGATATCGTGTTCGAGATCAGCGAGGGCAGGAAATCCAAGGTCCGCCGGATCAACATCATCGGCAACGAGAAATTCTCGGACGGCGAGCTGCGCGGTGAGATGGCGACCAAGCAGAGCGGCATCACCAAGATCTTCTCGTCGGGCACCAGCTACGATCCCGATCGCCTGGCCTACGACCAGCAGAAGCTGCGCCAATTCTATCTGACCAACGGCTATGCCGATTTTCGCGTGACCTCCGCGGTGGCCGAGCTCACGCCGGACAAGCGCGACTTCATCATCACCTATGTCGTCGAGGAGGGCGAGCGCTACAAGTTCGGCGACGTCAAGCTCGAGAGCGACATCCGCGACTTCAAGCCCGCCGCGCTGCAGGGCCTGATCAGGATGAAGCGGGGCGACTGGTATGACGCCAAGAAGATCGAGGACACGGTCGACACGCTGACGGAGACCGCGGGCCTCTATGGCTATGCCTTCGCCGACGTGCGGCCCGAATTCGACCGCAACAAGGACAAGTTGACGATGGGGGTCACCTTCAAGGTGGCCGACGCCCCGCGCGTCTATGTCGAGCGGGTCGACATCAACGGCAATACGCTGACCCGCGACAAGGTCATCCGCCGCGAGTTCCGCCTGGCCGAGGGTGACGCGTTCAACGGCTTCCAGGTCAAACGCTCGCGCGACCGCATCCAGTCGTTGGGTTATTTCCAGGACAAGCTCGAGGTCGAGCGCAAGCAGGGCTCGGCGCCGGACCGCGTGATCCTCGAGACCAACGTCGAGGAGAAATCGACCGGCGAGCTGCAGGTCTCGGCCGGCTTCTCGAGCCTCGAGAAATTCATCGTCAACCTCGCGATCACCCAGCGCAACTTCATGGGCAAGGGTCAGACGGTGCGTGCCAGCGTCGATTATTCGACTTATTCGAAGTCGGTCGAGCTCGGCTTCACCGAGCCTTACGCGTTCAATCACAACATCGCGGTCGGCTTCGACGTCTTCCGGCGCGACTATAATTCGTTCAACTTCGTCAACAACGATCGCAACACCACCTATCAGCAGACCACCACCGGCTTCCAGGTGCGCGCCGGCGTGCCGCTGACCGAATATTGGTCGTTGGCGCTGCGCTACGGGCTGAGCCTCGACAATGTCACGCTCGACAAGTCGTCGTTCTTCACCAATGGCGTGTGCGATCCCCGGCTTGCCGGCATCTATCTGTGCGACGCGCTCGGCAGGCGGACGACCTCGTCGGTGGGCTATTCGCTGGTGTTCGACAATCTCAACAACCGCATCCGCCCGACCGCGGGCGAGCGCGCGGTGTTCAGCCAGGATTTCGCAGGGCTCGGCGGCAGCGTGAAATATATTCGCACGCGGTTCGAGGGCGATAAATATTACGGCGTCGGCGGCGGGTTCGTCTTCAACGCGCATCTCGAGGGCGGCTATATCAAGGGGCTCGGCCAGGATGTCCGGCTGACCGACCGCTTCTTCCTGGGGGAACCGCAGATCCGCGGCTTCGGCATCCGCGGCGTGGGCCCGCGGATCACTCGCCGGCTGTTCGACACGGCGGCCGGCACCCCCGTTCCAGGCGTCGGCCCATTCCGCCCCACCAGCGAAGACACCGACGACGCGCTTGGCGGCAGGGCTTATTATCTCGGACATCTGGAACTGGAGATACCGCTCGGTTCGGGCGCAAAGGAACTCGGCTTGCGGCCGTCGATCTTTGCCGACGCCGGTGCCGTGTTCGGTGTTCGCAATCCGGTACCGCAAACGCAGCTGGGTGTGGTCAACCTGCCGATCCTTACCTCGAGCGGGCAAGGGCAGTGCGTCGACAGCAATAATGCCGTCACGACCGCCCCCGCCGGAGGGACCGGACCCTGCGCGACGGGCACCACGACCTATCAGAGGACGATCCAGCCGTTCGAGGAATTCTTCTCCGGCGACAGTCCCAAGCCGCGCGTGTCGGTCGGTATCGGCGTCAATTGGAATTCGCCGTTCGGCCCGTTCCGGATCGACGTCGCCAAGGCATTGCTCAAGGTCAAGGGCGACAAGACCAAATTGTTCACTTTCAACGTAGGGACACAATTCTGATGAAGACCATGATCCGGGCCGCGCTTGCCGCAACCATGCTCGCCGGCGCCACGCTGACGCCGCACGCCGCTTTCGCCCAGGCGGCGGGCGGTTCCCTGTTCGTCGATACCGGGCGGGTCTTCGCCGAATCCGCCGCCGGGCGCAGCGGACAGGCGCAGATCAAGGCCAAGTACGAGGCCAATCTGCGCACCTCCGCCGCCACCTTCAACGCGGCCGCTTCCGCGTATAACGTGCAGGTCGAGGCGGCGAAGAAGGTGTTGAAGCCCGACGGCAGCCTGCCCGACGCCAACCAGCGCTCGCTCGGTGACGCGCAGCAGAAGCTCCAGGCGTCGGACGATAACCTCAACCGCCTCCAGAACGAGGTCAACAACGTCGGCCGCTACGTCCAGAGCCAGATACTCGAAAAGACGTTGCCGATCTCCGAGCAGATCCGCGCCGAGCGCCGCGCGTCGGCGGTGATGGCGAAGGGATCGGTGCTCGCCTCCGATCCGGCCGGCGATATCACGCCCACGGTGATCCAGCGCCTCAACGCGCAGCTCGCCACGGTCAGCATCGTCCCGCCGCAAGACAATGGACCCGCCGCCGGCGCGCGCCCCGCCGCCCCGGCTTCCCCCCAGGGACGGTGACCGAAACGCCGCCGACGTCGACCCCACTGGGTCCCTTCGATATCCAGCGGGTGATGGCGGCGCTGCCGCATCGCTATCCGATGCTGCTGGTCGATCGCGTCGAGGAGCTGATCCTCGACCGGTCGATCAGCGCGATCAAGGCGGTGACGATCAACGAAGGCTTCTTCGCCGGGCATTTCCCGGGACGGCCGATCATGCCCGGCGTGCTGATCATCGAAGCGCTGGCGCAGGCGGCGGCGATCCTCGCGGTCGAATCGATGGGCCTCGCGAATTCGGGCAAGCTCGTCTATTTCATGGCGATCGACGAGGCGAAGTTCCGCAGCCCGGTCGAGCCCGGCGTGCTGCTGCGGCTCGACGTCGAATTCGTCCAGAAGCGCGCGCGGGTGTGCAAGTTCGCCGGGCGCGCCTCGATCGGCGACAAGCTCGCGGCGCAGGTCAGTTTCACCGCGATGATCGCCGATCCGCCGGCCGCCTGAGCGGCTCGCTTGTCAAGGCGCGAGGCAGCGGCTAGAGCGCCGCTTCGTTTCTCCGGCTGGTCGGAAACCAGCCATTCCAGGAGCAGATAGTTGTGAAAAAAGACGGCCATCCCGATTATCATCGCATCAAGGTGCAGATGACCGACGGCACCCTGTTCGAGACGCGCTCGACCTGGGGCAAGGAAGGCGACACCCTCCAGCTCGATATCGATCCGACCTCGCATCCGGCCTGGACCGGCGGCAAGGGCTCGATGCTCGACGCCGGCGGCCAGGTCGCGCGCTTCAACAAGCGCTTCGGCGGGCTCAGCCTCGGCAAGAAATAAGTCAGTCGGCGCGGCGCCGCAGCCGCACGATCGCCTCGTCGAGCGCCGACAGGAAGCGCGAACGATCGGCCTTGGCGAACGGCGCCGGCCCGCCTGAGACGACGTCCATCGCCCGCAGATCGGCCATCAGCGCGCGCTGCGCCACCGCATGGCCGATCGATCCCGCGTCGAACGGACGGCCGTTGTGTGCGATCACGGCCGCACCCGCCTTGATCGCGCGGTCGGCG
>CAXSHP010000073.1:508-11265 GCA_964236935.1 uncultured Sphingomonadaceae bacterium | reverse complement strand
TCGCCCTCGCGATAGCCGATCTGGTGATAGTCGAAGCTGGCATAGCCGCGGCTGATGCTCTTCAGCCGATCGTAGAAATCGAACACCACCTCGTTGAGCGGCAGCTCGTAGGTGATCTGCGCGCGGCCGCCGACGTAGGTCAGGTTCTTCTGGATGCCGCGCCGGTCCTGGCACAGCTTGAGCAGGCTCCCGAGATATTCGTCGGGGACATAGATCACCGCCTCGATCCACGGCTCCTCGATCGCGGCGATCTGCATCGGATCGGGCATGTCGGCGGGGTTGTGCAGGTCGAGCGCTCCCCTGAGCCCAGTCGAAGGGTCGACTTTGCCGTGCGCGAGCTGGATCTTGTAGACCACCGAGGGCGCGGTGGTGATCAAATCGAGGTCGTATTCGCGGGTCAGCCGCTCCTGGATGATCTCGAGGTGGAGCAGCCCGAGAAAGCCGCAGCGAAAGCCGAAGCCGAGCGCGGCCGAGCTTTCCGCCTCGAAGCTGAACGACGCGTCGTTGAGGCGCAGCTTGTACAGACTGTCGCGCAATTTCTCGAAGTCGGCGGCGTCGACCGGAAACAGCCCACAGAACACCACCGGCTGGACCGTCTTGAACCCGGGCAGCGCCTCCGCCGCCGGGCGGCGCGGATCGGTGATCGTGTCGCCGACCGCGGTCTGCGCGACCTCCTTGATCTGCGCGGTGATGAAGCCGATCTCGCCCGCCGCGAGCTCGGTCAATTGCTCGATTTTCGGCCGCATGCAGCCGACCCGGTCGACGAGATGCTGCGAGCCCTGCGCCATGAACTTGATCTGCTGGCCCTTGCGCAGCACGCCGGCGACGACGCGCACGAGGATGACGACGCCAAGATAAGGATCGTACCAGCTGTCGACGAGCATCGCCTGAAGCGGCGCGTCGCGGTCCCCCTTGGGCGGCGGGATGCGGGTGACGATCGCCTCGAGCACCTCGTCGATGCCGATGCCCGATTTCGCGCTGGTCAGGATCGCATCGTGCGCGGGCAGGCCGATGATGTCCTCGATCTCGGCCTTGACCTTGTCGACCTCGGCGGCGGGCAGGTCGATCTTGTTGATCACGGGGACGATCTCGTGATCGTGCTCGATCGACTGGTAGACGTTGGCGAGCGTCTGCGCCTCGACCCCTTGCGCCGCATCGACGACGAGCAGCGCGCCCTCGCACGCGGCGAGGCTGCGGCTGACCTCATAGGCGAAATCGACGTGGCCGGGCGTGTCCATCAGGCTCAGTTCGTACGCCAGCCCGTCGCGCGCGGTATAGTTCAGGCGCACCGTCTGCGCCTTGATCGTGATCCCGCGCTCCTTCTCGATGTCCATATTGTCGAGCACCTGCGCCGACATCTCGCGCTCGCTCAGCCCGCCGGTCTGCTGGATCAGGCGATCGGCGAGGGTCGACTTGCCGTGATCGATATGCGCGATGATCGAGAAATTGCGGATGCGGTCCAGCGGCGTCGTCATGGGCGGCGCGTTAGCCGAAAAGCTGTGGGCACGTAAGAGGCGCCGGTGGACGGGGAAGCGCCGCTCCGTTGACGCTTTGTTTACCACGACGGCGCGATACCGACGGCGGGAGGCGCGATGCCACGCAAGGAGTTGATGAGGACGGCCCCGTTCGTCGGGGCGGCGCTGCTCGTCGGCGCGCTGCTGCTTGTCCTGATCGGCCGGCCCGCGCCGATCGTGATCTGGGACGAAGGCCGGATCATCGTCAATGCGATGGAGATGCGCCACAGCGGCTTGTCGTCGATCGCGACCTACGACTTCCACCCCGATCTGTGGAACACCAAGCCGCCGCTGCTGGTGTGGCTGATGACCGCGAGCATGACGCTGTTCGGCGCGACCGAATGGGCGCTGCGGCTGCCCTCGACGATCGCCTCGCTCGGCACGCTGCTGCTGGTCATGGCGTTCCTGCGTCGGCTGACCGGCTCGCTCGCGATCGCCGTGCTCGGCGCGACGATCCTGGCGACGAGCGTCGCCTTCTTCGGCGAGCATGGGGCGGGCACCGGCGACTATGACGCTCTGCTCTGCTTCTTCACCACCGGCTATCTGATCATCCTGTTCTTCGCGGTCCATCGCCGGCATCCCCCAGGCGTATGGCTGCTGCCGGCCTGCGCGCTCGGGGCGGCGGCGCTGATGACCAAGGGCGTTGCCGGCGCGGTGCCCGGCGCCGGGCTCGCGATCTATCTGGTCTTGACGGGGCGCTGGCGCCGGCTGACGCCGCGCTATCTCGCGGCGGCGATCGGGGCGATTGTGCCGCTGCTGCTGTTCTGCGCCATCCGCGAGGCGGCAGCGCCGGGCTATCTGGCGGCGATGCTGTTCAACGACGTCGGCGGACGCTTCGGCGAGGCGCTCGACGCGCATGGCGGGCCGCCTTGGTATTATCTCGACGTGACCTTCTTCGCCGGTCTGTTCAGCTTCGGTCCGTTCGCGCTCCTCGCGCCGTTCGCGCTGGCGATAGCGAAGGGGCGGACGCGGCAGGGACTGGTCTTCGCGCTGTGCATCGCGCTCGGCCAGCTGATCGTGGTCAGTGCGAGCCAGACCAAGCTCAGCCATTATTATCTGTCGGCCTATCCGTTCGCCGCGATCGCGGTGGCGCTCGCCGTTCATGCGATGCTGCGCGCGCTGGCCGCTCGCGGCGAGCCGGACGCGACCCGCTTGCCGATCGCGAGTATCGCGGTGAAACTGGTCGTGGCGCTGATTCTCGCGCGGGGGGCGGCGCAGGCGATCGAGGCCCGCCAGACCGTATTGCCCGAGCGCGAATATTATCCCCAGGCGCGCTATGGCGAACTGCTGTCCGCGCTTGCCGACCGGCCCGAACCGGTCATCCTGTTCGACCGGGGCCTGCCGATTCCCGACGACCCGCATTATGCCCCGCAGCTCCGCTTCTACGCGATGGCCGCGCGCGAACGCGGTCGGCGGATCGAGCAGACGGCTGACATCGGCCGCATCGCCAGCGCGCGGACGGACACCATTTTCGCGAGCTGCGATCCGGACTTGCTGCCGACGCTCAGCGCCCGAGGCACGGCGCTGGCGGCCGTTCCGGGCTGCATCGCCGTCCGCTGATCGCGCTACTCCGCCACCCGCCGCGCCGTCACGATCCGCACCGGCGCGATCAGCATCTCGCCCTTCATCGCCGGCGCGCCCGCGGTGGGCGAGGTCGGCGCGGCGAGGATGCGGCGGACGATATCCATCCCCTCGACCACCCGCCCGAACACCGCGAAACCGAGATTGTCGCCGGGCTGCTTCGGATCCGCGTCCATCGACGGGATCGCGCCGATGGTGATGAAGAAATCCCCGCTCGCCGTCCCCGGCGCATTGCGCGCCATCGAGATCGCGCCGTCGACGTGCGACAGCCCGGTGACGCTGGTCGGCTCGTGCGCGATCGGCGGCAGCATCCGCGTGGGATCGTTGCGCAGTCCCCCCTGGATCAGCCCATAACCCGGCTGGACCTTGACCGCGCGATAGATGGTGATGCCGTCGAACTTCTTCTGGTCGACATAGCGCAGGAAATTGGCGGTGGTGATCGGCGCGCGCTGCTTCTCCAGCGCGAGCACGATCGCGCCTTCGCTCGTCTGGAGGCTGACGCGGACCGTGGCCGGCTTCGGCGCGACCGCGGCCGGCGCGGCCATCGGCGGCGGCGTCTGGGCGATCGCCGGCGCGATCGCGAGCGACAGGATCAACGCGACGGATCGCAGCATCGAAGCTCACCTCATGACAGTTGCCGCCGCTTGCTCCGGCGCGCCGAACGCTTAGCATCTCCGCCGGCGAACGAGGAGAGGTTGATGCGCCATATCGCGATCATCGGATCGGGCCCGGCCGGCTACTACACTGCCGAGGCCGCGCAGAAGGCCTTCGGTGCCGACGTGCGCATCGACATGATCGATCGCCTGCCCGTGCCCTACGGGCTGATCCGCTTCGGCGTGGCGCCCGACCATCAGTCGATCAAGGCCGTCACCCGGCGCTACGAGGCGGTCGCGCTGAGCGACAACGTCCGCTTCGCCGGCAACGTCACCGTCGGCCGCGACGTCGCGATCGACGAGCTGCGCGCGCTGTACGACGCGGTCGTCATCGCCACCGGCGCCCCCGCCGATCGCCCGCTCGGCATCCCCGGCGACGATCTGCCCGGCGTGATCGGCTCGGCGGCGTTCGTCGGCTGGTACAACGGCCATCCCGAATTCGCCGGGCTCGCCCCGCCGCTCGACGCCGCCGCCGCCGCGGTGATCGGCAACGGCAATGTCGCGCTCGACGTCGCGCGTATTCTCGCCAAGACCTCCGCCGAGTTCGAGGCATCGGACATCGCCGCGCACGCGCTCGAAGCCTTGTCCGCATCCGCCATCCGTCGCATCAGCCTGATCGGCCGGCGCGGGCCGCACCAGATCGCGATGACGCCGAAGGAGCTGGGCGAGCTCGGCCACCTTACGCGCGCCGCCCCGCAGGTCGATCCCGCCGATCTTCCCGCCGAGAGCGCGGATGCCGCGCTCGAGCCCGGCCAGCGCAAGTCGGTCGCCCATCTGCGCGCGTTCGCGGCAAGCCAGGCCGAAAAGGACATCGCGATCGAATTCGATTTCTTCGCCAAGCCGCGCGCGATCGAGGGGGAGGGCCGCGTCGAACGGCTGATCGTCGAGCGCACCCGCCTGACCCCCGAAGGCGCCGAAGGCACGGGCGAGACCTATGCGATCCCATGCGGGCTGGTGGTGAGCTGCATCGGCTATCGCACCCCGCCGATCCCCGGCGTTCCTTATGACCAACGCAGCGGACGCTTCGCCAACGCCGACGGGCGAGTCGCGCCCGGGCTGTACTGCGTCGGCTGGGCGCGGCGCGGCCCGAGCGGGACGATCGGCACCAACCGGCCCGACGGCTATGCCGTCGTCGAGGCGATCGCGGCCGATCAGCCCGCCGCCGCGGGCAAGGCGGGACATGCCGGCCTCGCCGCGCTGCTCGCCGAGCGCAAGGTCGACCTCGTCACCTTTCGCGACTGGCAGAAGATCGAGGCCGCCGAGGCCGGCCGCGCGCGCGCCGGATCGCCGCGCGAGAAATTCATCGACGTCGCCGCGATGATCGCCGCGCGCGACTCCGACTTCAGCGCTTGAACGGCGGCCGGGCCGCCGCTACAAGCCCGCGACTTGGCTCAACCGGCCGGCCTCTCGGGCCGCGCCCGAACTCCGTCGGGGAGTAGCTCAGCCCGGTAGAGCACTGCCTTCGGGAGGCAGGGGCCGGAGGTTCGAATCCTCTCTCCCCGACCAGGTTTGATCGCCAGACGATCGCTGGAGGCTTCCTCAGGGAGCCTCGGCGGGGCTCGGCGGTTGTCGAGCCATGCCTTCCAGCGTCATCCGCGGCTTCGCCTATCATCCCGCCGAACAGCGCCTCGAGATCCGGTTCGTGACCGGGCGGCGCTATGCCTATCACGATGTCCCGCCCGAGGTGGCCGAGGGGATGCGCCGCGCCTTCTCCAAGGGCGAATATTTCAACGCGGCGGTACGCGACCGGTATCGCACGACGCGCTGCCGCTGACCGGCACGCATTGCGGAACCGCCCCTGCCTCGCACTCGTTCAGCCGGTATCCACAGGAGCCCGATCATGTCCCACATCCCCAGTGCCGCGATGCCGCACGCCGTCGATCACGATTCCGCGTTCCAGGCCGCCGGTGCCGACGACGGCATCGTCATCCCTGTTCCTGCCAGCCTGCGCGCGACCCCGGCGCTGATCGCCGCCGGATTGGCGTTGGTCGGCGGGCTCGCGGTCGCCGCGCTGCCGTTGCTGCGCAAGGCGGCGAAGCCGGCGCCGAAGCGGCGCAAGCGGCGTGCCCGCGCCGCCTGAACGCTCCGATCGCGATACATTAACGGTTTGTCGCACGGCGCGGCATTGCGCAGCATCCGTTAACCCTTTCTTGACGATTCCGCCGCAGCGTCGGCGCATGCGTATCCTCATCCTGTGTTGCACGGCGGCGATCGCCGGCTGTGCGGCTACTACACCGCGCGTCGCGTCGAGCCCGCCGCCTCCGCCGACGACACCCGTGGTCGAGGCGGCACCGAGCGGAGTGCTGTCGGACTGGCACGTGGTGATCAAGCAGGCCGATCGCGACCGGCTCGATCGTGCTGCCGCAGCGTGGACACAAGGCCTCGCGGAAGCGCGCGCCGGCCATTTCACCTCGGCAATCCGCGACGAGGGCACGCTGCTCGATCCCACCGTCGCGCTCGAGCGGCCGATTCCGCCGCCGGGGCGCTATCAGTGCCGCGTGATCAAGCTCGGCAAGGCGCCCGGCTCGCCCTTGCCGTTCCTGTCGTTTCCGCCCTATTTCTGCTATCTCGAGGCCGACGGTCCGCTGACGACATTGGTCAAGGAGACCGGGTCGGAGCGGCCGGTCGGGCGCTTGTGGAACGACACCGACACCCGGCTGGTGTTCCTCGGCGCGATGGTCCGCGGCGACGAGACCAAGCCGCTCGCTTATGGCGACGAGGCCGCGCGCGATCTCGCCGGGTTCGTCGAGCGCGTCGGGCCGTTTCGCTGGCGGCTGGTGCTCCCCTGGCCGCACACCCGATCGGTGGTCGACGTGATCGAAATGGTGCCGTTCACCGATCCGCCCAAGGAAATCGCGAAATAGGGCGCGCGCTCAGGGCTTGGACAATTTGTCCGCGCGCCAGCCCTGTTCCCGATGCATCGTCGTCGGGCCATTGTCGTGCCCGGCGTCGAGATTTTCCTTCCATTCGGCGTCGTCGCCGCCCGGCGAGAGCGGCGGGGGCTCGCTGGCGGGGCGCGGCGCCTCGACCTGATCCGCGGCGGTGAAATCCTTGGCCTTGGGCATCGTCTGCTCCGTGGTCGTACCGTGACTGGAACGATCAACGGGCGGGAACCGCATTGTTTCCGCGCAACGGGCTAATGCTTCGTCAACCGGAGCGCGCTAGGATCGCGGTGCCCCAAGGAGTCCGCGATGCCCAAGACCGCCGCCATCGTGCTCGTCCTCACGCTCGCGCTCGCTGGCTGCGGCAAGCCGCCGCCCGACGCCGCCAGGGATCTCAACCAGCTCGACGAGGAATTGGTCGACAATGCCGTTGCCGTCGATCCCGCGCTGACCGGCGCGATCGAAAGCCAGATCATGGTCGATCCGACGCTCGCCCGCCGCGCCGACGGCCGCGCGCCCGATGCCGGCCGCGCGCCGCTGCCGCCCGCCGAGATGATCGCGCGCCACGATGCGCCGGCGGTCACCGGCCTCGTCCACGCGCCCGATACCGTGCCGTGCCAGGGCAAGGATTGCCGCCCCGGCGAGATCACGCTGGGCGAGCTCGCCCGCTCGCAGGCGGCGCGCCCCCGGAGCGCCGGCGCGGTCGCGTGCAACCCGGATCTCGCCTACAGCTTCGCCTGGGCAGCGCGGCTCCCGTCGGAATTCCCGGTCTATCCGCAGGCGCAGGTATCGGAAGCGGCGGGGGGCGACCTGCCCGGCTGCCACGTCCGCGTGGTCAGCTTCGCCACTGCGGCCGCACGCGGGGCGGTGACCGATTATTACTATACCCGTGCGCTGAAGGCGCATTATTCGGCCGACCACGTGATCCGCGCCGGCGATCATGTCCTCGCCGGCACGCGCGGCGGCGATGCTTATTATCTGATCCTCAGCGACCGCCCCGGCGGCGGCACCGACGTCGACATGATCGTCAACCGCGCGCACTGACGCTGGCGGAGCGCGTTCCCACCCGCTAGAGGCGGCGCCATGCCTCCTCTGCTCCTCGTCATGGCCGGCGGCGCGATCGGCGCGGGCTTCCGCTACCACATCGGCCGCGTCGCGCTCCAGCACATGGGTCCGGCCTTCCCCTGGGGGACGTGGATCGTCAACCTCGTCGGCGGCTTCCTGATGGGGGCGCTCGCCGGCGTGCTCGCGCGCTCCAACGAGGGCGGCGAGCAGCTGCGCCTGTTCCTCGGCGTCGGCGTGCTCGGCGGCTTCACCACCTTCTCCGCATTCAGCCTCGAGACGGTCAACATGCTCGCGCGCGGCGACTATCTGCTGGGAGGCTCCTACGCCGTGTCGTCGGTGGTCGGATCGCTGCTGATGCTGACGTGCGGCGTGTATCTGGTCCGCGCGCTGGCATGACCGGCGACCAACGCGCGCACTCCGACGACGTCCGCCAGTTCGCCGTCGCGCCCGACGACGACGGCATCCGCCTTGATCGCTGGTTCAAGCGCCACCTGCCCGACGCGAGCTTCAATCTCGTCTCGCGCTGGGCGCGCACCGGCCAGCTGCGTGTCGACGGCAAGCGCGCCACGCCCGGCGACCGCATCCTCGCCGGCCAGACGATCCGCGTCCCGCCCGCCGAAGCGCCCGATCCCGCCGCCGCCAAGCCCAAGCGCGAACGCCCGCCGCTGCCGCCCGAGCAGATCGCGTTCGCGCAAAGCCTCGTGATCCACCAGGACGCGCAGGCGATCGTGATCAACAAGCCCCCCGGCCTCGCCACGCAGGGCGGGACCAAGACCGACACGCACGTCGACGGCCTGCTCGACGCGCTCCAGTTCGACGCCGAGGGCCGCCCCAAGCTGGTCCACCGGCTCGACAAGGACACGTCGGGCGTGCTGCTGCTCGCCCGCACCGCGCGCGCCGCGGCGTTCTTCGCCAAGACCTTTGCCAGCCGCACCGCGCGCAAGGTCTATTGGGCGCTGGTCATCGGCGTGCCCTCGATCGACGACGGGATGATCGAGCTGCCGCTCGCCAAGCAGCCCGGCACCGGCGGCGAGAAGATGCACGTCGACGAGAAGGAAGGCAGCCCCGCGCGCACCCGCTATCGCGTGATCGAGCGCGCCGGCAATGCCGCCTGCTGGGTCGAGCTCCAGCCGTTCACCGGCCGCACGCACCAATTGCGCGTCCACCTGGCGGCGATCGGCCATCCGATCGTGGGCGACGGCAAATATGGCGGGCAGGACGCGTTCCTCACCGGCACGATCAGCCGCAAGATGCATCTCCATGCGCGCCGCCTGCGCGTCGATCATCCCGACGGCGGCCGCATCGACGTCACCGCCGAGCCGCCGCAGCATTTGTCCGACAGCCTCGCCCAGCTCGGCTTCAATCCGATGCTCGGCGACCTCGAGCTCGACGAGGTGAAATATAGCGAAACCCCGGAAGGCAAGCGCAAGGCGACCAGCGCCGCCGCCAAGGCGCGGCGCAAGGACCGCAAGGGCGAACGCCGCGGGCGGGGGCGCACATGAACCGGCTGGCCCTGTTCGATTGCGACGGCACCCTGGTCGACAGCCAGGCGGCGATCGTCCAGGCGATGGAGGATTGCTTCGCGTCGGCATCGCTCCCGCCGCCCACGCGCGAGGCCGCGCGTCGCGTCGTCGGGCTCAGCCTGGTCGAGGCGATGCAGGCGCTCCACCCCGCGGGCGCCCCCGCGCACCACGCCAAGCTGGCGGAATGCTACAAAAGCGCCTTTCACAAGCTGCGCGGCCGCGGCCTGGTGGAGGAACCGCTGTTCGACGGCGTCGCCGCGACGCTCGACGCGCTCGATCGCGCCGGCTGGCTGCTGGGCGTCGCCACGGGCAAGTCCGATCGCGGGCTCGATCTGTGCCTCGCCGGCCACGGCCTCGCCCGCCGCTTCGTCACGCTCCAGACCGCCGACCGCCATCCGTCGAAGCCGCATCCGGCGATGATCGAAGCGGCGATGGCCGAGGCGGGCGCGAGCCCCGGCACCACCGTCATGATCGGCGACACCAGCTACGATATGCTGATGGCCAAGGCCGCGGGCGTTCCCGCGATCGGCGTCGCCTGGGGCTATCACGCGCCGGAGGAACTGCGCGCCGCCGGCGCCGCGGCGATCGCCGTGGTGCCGACCGATCTGGTGCGGTTGCTGGCGGAGCGCTAAACGCATCCCCTCTCACCCGTTAAGGCACCAGGCATCATGACCCCCGACGAACGCCTCCGCCTCGAACGCCAGCGCTTCGCCGTGCTCAGCGCGATGCGCGCCGCCGGGGTGGTCGTGATGCTGCTCGGGCTGTGGATCTGGTTCGGCGGCATGCTCGCCGCGGGCGAGACGATCGGGCCTGCGATCTTCATCCTCGGGCTGGTCGAATCGATGGTCGTGCCCGCCTGGCTCGCGCGCAGATGGCGGACGCCGCCGCGGCCGTGAAGCGCTTCTACCAGACGGCGACGGCAGACGACGGCGCGATCCTGCTCGACGGCCGGCCGGTCAAGACGCCGGCGCGCCGCGCGCTGGCCCTGCCCACGCCGGCGCTCGCCACCGCGATCGCCGCCGAATGGGACGCGCAGGGCGACGAGATCGATCCGCGCGCGATGCCGCTGACCGGGCTCGCCAACGCTGCGATCGATCGCGTGCTGCCCGATCCCGCGAGCTTCGCGCGCAGCCTCGCCGCTTATGGCGAGACCGACCTGCTATGCTATCGCGCCGACGGCCCCGCCTCGCTGGTCGCGCGCCAATCGTCGCAATGGGATCCGCCGCTGGCCTGGGCGCGCGCGCGCTACGGCGCCGAATTCGTCGTCACCGTGGGCATCTGCCACGCCGCGCAGCCGCCCGCCACGATCGCGCGCCTGGCCGAGGCGGTCGCCGGCTACGACGGCTTCGCGCTCGCCGCTTTGTCGCCGTTGGTCACCGTGTCGGGCTCGCTGCTGCTCGCGCTGGCGCTGGCCGAAGGCGCGCTCGATCGCGACACCGCCTTCGCCGCGGCGATGCTCGACGAGCTGTGGCAGGCCGAGCGCTGGGGCGAGGATGCGCTCGCGACTTCGGCCCGCGCGGCACGGCGCGAGGATTTCGG
>CAXSHP010000073.1:0-498 GCA_964236935.1 uncultured Sphingomonadaceae bacterium | reverse complement strand
GAAGCCGGCGCCCGCTTTCTCGCGTTGCTTTAGAGCGGGATGATACGAGCTTGAATCGTTCCCCCGCGACGGCGGGGGTCCAGCCCCCAACGAACAATTTTGGTCTGGTCTGGACCCCCGCCTTCGCGGGGGAACAGGCGAGGCAAGCTGAAGTCGTCAGGCTTCAGCTCGTCGCATCTTCCGCTTGGCGGAGGTGCAGATAGCGTTCGCTGAAATCGCCGACGTTCTTCAGCCGGTTCCAGTCGCCGACGCTGATGTTGCGCTTGTTGCGTTCGATCAGCCCGTCGTCGGTCAGCGATTTGAGCACGCGATTGACGTGGACCGGGGTCAGGCCGACCGCATCGGCGAGCTGCTCCTGCGTCATCGGCAGCTCGTAGCGATATTCGCCGCTGATCCCGGCCACGTCGAGCCGCACGGCCAGCTCGCACAGGATATGCGCGATCCGCGCGCGCGCATCGCGCCGCCCGACGTTGACGATCCATTCGCGGAAGATCGACG
>CAXSHP010000072.1:9522-11667 GCA_964236935.1 uncultured Sphingomonadaceae bacterium | reverse complement strand
GCCTTGGCGCCGAGCCGGTCGATCCGGCGCAGCGCCTCGCCGAGCAGCTTGCGGTCGAGCGGGGAGCGCTTGCCGGTCGCGGCGAGCGTCTCGTCGGTGTAGACGACCAGCACGATGCGGTCGTCCTGGTCGACGTGGCGCGCCGCGACCAGCGCGCGCATGTCGTACAACGCGCGCTCGGCATCCTTGGCGAGGGGAAGCGACCAGCTGTCGCGCGCGAATAGCATCGCCGCGAGCAGCACGATCAGCGTGCCGACGAGCCGCAGCACGCCGATCTGGCGCAGCATCCGGCGCAGACCGGCCGTCATCGTGCGCCTCCCAGAACGTCAGGCCCCGTTAGCGCGCCGCGGACTGCACGGGCCGCAACACCGGCTGCGCGCCATCGCCGACGACGGCGAAGCCGGCCCAGTAATAGGGATGCGAGGTCTCGGCGTTATTCATCAATTTGACCTGCGCCATGCGCAACGCCTCGGTCACCGAGGTTCCCGGCGGCGCGCTGAACAGGCCGCTGATCAATGTGCGGGTCGCGTTGAAATCGTCAGGCAATTGCCAATGACTGCCCATCACCAGCCGGCTCCCCGCGCCGACGAACGCGCGCACCAGCCCGTCAAGCGCGGAGCCGCCGCCGCTGGTCACGCCGATCTCGCGGGTCGCCGCGACCGATGCCTGGCCGGCGGTGTCGCACGCCGACAGGATGACGATGTCGGCGTTGAGCTTGAGGTCGTAGATCTCGCGGAAGCTGAGCAGCCCGTCCGACTGCCGATCGCCGAACGAGGTGAGCAGGGCAGGGCGCGCGGGGCATTCGGGGCGCGGCGCGGTGACCAGCCCGTGCGTCGCGAAATGGACGATGCGATATTGCGCGAGATCGCTGCGCGCCATCACGGCGGTGTCGCTGAACGCCGCGCCGGTGACGACCTGCGAGACATTGTCGCCGATGATATGTTCGGCGGTAAGCAGCTCGGTCGCCTGGATCGGCCGGTTCCACGCCTCGAGCGGCCAGTTGCAATCGATCGCCCCCGCCGACGAGACGGCGCGCGACGCGGCCACCGCGGTCACGTTCGACACCGGCTGGTTCTGGCCGAAGCCGAGATATTGCTTCGGCGCGGTCGAGGGACCGAGCTTGCGCACGTCGCGGAACGCGCGCGCGGAGACGGCGGTGCTGACGTCGGTCTTGGCGCCGAGCCAGGCAATGCCGCGGAAATCGAAGTCGTCGGCTTTCGGTGCCTTCTGCCGCGCGACATAGGCGTCGACGCTCGCCTGGTCTTCGATCAGCAGATTGACCGGCAGCTGGAGCATCGCGCCGTCGGGCTCGAAGATGAGATGGTGGGCCGCGGCGACCCGATCGGCGACCGGACCCATCAGATCGACGAACAGCGCGCGCGCCGCCGGCACGTCGAACGCATAGGTCAGCAACTGGCCGTTCTCGTCCTTGGCGATCGTGTCGCGCAGCTCCTGGACCCGTCGTGCCAGGTCGCTCGCGCTGAGCTTCGCGCGATACGTCATCGCATCCTGCGGCGTCGCATAGATCGCATAGACCTCGTCGCCGACCACCACGAGCTTGAGATAGGCTTCGCCCGGCGTCAGCACCGCGCGCAGATCGGGCAGGGCCAGGGCCGCGGTCGAGACGGCGCGGAAGCGGGGATAGGCGCCGAGCTTCGCCTGCGTCGCGACCTGGTCGGCCTCGAGCTCGGCCAGGCCCGTGCGCAGGGCGGTGCCGCGGGCGGTATCGTCGGGCGTCGGCTCGGCCAAGGCCGCAACGCGCGCGAGCTCGACCCGCGTCCGCTCGATGTCGCGGGTCAGCGTCACCGACTGGCGAAACAGGCGCGCGGCGTCGTCGCTGCCGCCGGACAGCTCGCGCGCCAGCACCGCCTGCGTATCGGCGACGCCCGGCCGGACGACCGTCTCGCTGGCGAGAAAGAAATCGTCGGCGAGCTCCGGCCGCGAGACGAGCAGCGCGAAATAAGACGCGAGCATGTTCGACAGGCCGGCGGTGGTGCCGCCGGTCTCGCCGATCGTCTGGACGACCTCGCGGAACAGCGCGAGCGCCGCCTCGGTCTGGCCGCGGCGCGCGAGGAAGGCCGCGAGCCGCGCCTTGGCACCATTGGCGGCGGCGGAGCGCGGATATTCGGTGTCGAGCATGCGCTG
>CAXSHP010000072.1:7772-9512 GCA_964236935.1 uncultured Sphingomonadaceae bacterium | reverse complement strand
CTGCTCGGCGCGGGCGAAGTCGCCGCGGCCCTCGGCGATCGCCGACAGCTCGGTCATGATCTGCGCGCGCAGGCGGGTGATCGAGGTGACGCGTCCTTCGCGGATCTGGAGCACGTCGCTCGCCGACCGGTTCAGCGCCGCCTCCGCGCCGGTCGCATCGCCTTGCAGCCGCAGCGCCGTGCCGCGCAGCTGGAGGGCCTGCGCGTCGAGGATCGCGGCGCGTTCTTCGGGGGTCAGGCTGACGTTGCCGGCGCCGAGCTTGTTCGAACGCGAGCGGCTGTTGATCTCGGCGGCGGTGGCGGCGTCGATCTGCGGCTCGCCGGTCGGGGCGCGAACGGCGCGCTCGATCGGCGGAAAGGAGCGATCGAGTTCGGTGATCGCGCCCGTGAGATTGCCCTGGTTGAGCAAATGGAGCGCCATGAAGTTGCGGCGCAGGCGCAGCTGCACGAGATCGGCGGTCGGGATCTTGGCGGCCTGCGCGAACAAGGCGTCGGCCTCGGCGAAATCGCCGAGATTGGAGCGCTGTAGCGCGCGGTTGACGATATATTCGCCGAGCAGGTTCGCGTTCTTGCCAGCCGTGCTGTCGCGATTGTTGCGTTCGAGCAGCGTATCGAAGAATTCGGCCGCCTCGGCATAGGAGCCGCTGTTGTTGCGGCGATAGCCTTCGGTCAGCGCCTGCTGGACGTCGAGGCTGCTCGCCTGGACGCGCGCGAACGCGGCCGGATCGCCGGCCGCGGTGGTGGCGATCGACACCTCGCCGGGCACGATCCGGTCGGCGACGATCGTGCGCAGCCCGAGCTTGAGCGCCGAATCGTAGCCGGTCAGCCCTTCGGCGACATAGGTCGTGCGGCCGCGCGCGATGCTATAGACGCGATAGCCGGACTGGCCGGCCGCGATCGTGCACGCGCTGGTCGCGACCGGGCCGAGCCCGTCGATCAAGGTCGCCGGCGCCGGCGCGCATTGCACGTCGGTGCGGATTGCGGCGAGGCGCGCGACCGGATCGTCGGCGCCGTTGCGCAGCGCGTAGAGCCGCCCGACCGGCGCGGCGGCATCGCGGCACACGATCGTATAGCCGCGGTCGAACATTCCCTTGATCGCCGGGCCGGCCACGTCGCTCTGCACGCGGCACAGCGCGCCCGGACCGGTGCCGAGCCGGAAACTGTCCTGGACGCTGGGCGGCGGCGCCGCGGCGGCGGCAAAAGACAGGAACAGCTGGCCCGCGACGACGCCGGAACAACGCCAGATTTTGCGCAAAGCCACCTCCACCCCTGCAGGACCTCGTCGTCGGACGGCGGGAGCCGCCCCACGCGAAGCTTCGTCGCCGATGCGATATCCGAATCGGGCAGGAGAATACAGCGCGTGGCTGCGCTGTCGAATCTCCCGTCGCGCCCGCCGGCGCGATTTGCGTGGCGACGCGCCCGGCTGTGGCCCGGGCGCCACCGCTTCATCAAATGAACGAGGCGTTTTTCGCAGATCGTCTTCTCCGCTCGCGCTGAGTCACAGCTTCGTTTACGAACGCCCCTAACAGGCGCTTCATTAGAGTGGGCATCTATGGAACGTACGACGGGGGTTGAGCTGTCAGCGGTAACCGAGGAGCCCGCCGACGTGGCGCCGGTGCTGCTGTCCAGGCAGCGCGAGCAGGGTCCTCTCGGCGTCCCGACGCGGCTGTTCGACCGCGGCCAGCTCGATGTCCGCTGGGATAGCCATGCGGAGACGCTGTGGACGTTCATGACGCCCGCC
>CAXSHP010000072.1:0-7750 GCA_964236935.1 uncultured Sphingomonadaceae bacterium | reverse complement strand
ACCTGTCGATGCTCGGCGACTTCCATATCTGGCAAAACGAGATCGAACGCCTGTTCGCCGACCGCAAGGATTGCCCGCGCTATCTGGTGCTCGGCTCGATGTTCCCGGGGATCTTCAACCTCGGCGGCGACATCGAATATTTCGCCGCGTGCATCCGCGCCAACGACCGCGAGAAATTGGTCGCCTACGGGCGTGCTTGCGTCCGGTTGCTCCATCGCAACATGAACACGTTGAATCTGCCCCTCGTGACGATCGCGCTGGTGCAGGGGGATGCGCTGGGTGGCGGATTCGAGGCCATCCTGTCGTTCAACCTGGTCGTGGCCGAGCGTGGGGCGCGCTTCGGGCTGCCGGAGACGGCGTTCGGCCTGTTCCCCGGAATGGGGGCGCATTGCTTTCTGTCCCGCCGGCTCGGAATGACCAAGGCGGAGCGGCTGATCCTGGGGGGCGAGATCTTCTCCGCCGAGCAGATGTACGACATGGGCATCGTCCACATCCTGGCGGAACCGGGCGAGGGCGAGGCCGCGGTGGCCGCTTATATCGAGAAGAATCGTCGGCGGCAGCCGGGCCATGTCGGGCTCTATGCCGCCAGCCGGAAGGTGTGCCCGCTGCCGCTGGCGGAGCTCGAGAGCGTCGTCGAAATCTGGGCGGATGCGGCGCTGCACCTCAACGAGCATCATCTCAAGCTGATGCAGCGCCTCGCGGCGGCCCAGACCCGGCTGGCTAGCGACGCGTAACCGCGCGCGGCCGGATCGCCGCCGGCAAGCGCCGCGGCTCGCGGTGCGTGGCGAGATGACGCGCGACGGAGCCTTCCGACATCGGCCGCGCGAACAGGAAGCCCTGGACCGACGTACAGCCCATGGCGCGGACGTTTTCCAGCTGCTCCTCGGTCTCGACACCCTCGGCCACGGTATCGATCGACAGCGCGCTCGCGAGGCTGACGATCGAACGGATGATCGCCCCCGCCTCGCGGCTATGCCCGAGGTTCATCACGAACGACCGATCGATCTTGATCCGGTCGAACGAGTAGGTCAGCAGATAGCTGAGCGAAGAGAAACCGGTCCCGAAATCGTCGAGCGCGAGACGCAGGCCGATCCGCCGGAGTTCCTTGAGCATAAAATTGGCCTGCGGACTGTCTTCCACCATCACCGTCTCGGTGATCTCCAGCTCCAGGCGATGGGCGGGGAGGCCCGATCGGTAGAGGACGTTGACGATCTTGGTGAAGAAATCGGGCCGTCGCAGCAGGATCGGCGAGATGTTCACCGAAACGATCTGATGATCCGGCCACTGCATCGCCGCGGCGCAGGCCCGTTCGAGGACGAAATCGGTCAGCTGACTGATCTGCCCCGTCGCCTCGGCGAGCGGCACGAATTCGGTGGGGCTGATCGCGCCGCGAACCGGATGATTCCAGCGCAACAGCGCTTCGCAGCTGCTGATCGTGCCGGTCGCGAGATCGACGACCGGCTGGTAGAACAGCTCGAGATCGCCGGCTTCGAGCGCGCGCTGCAGATCCTGTTCCATCTCGCGGCGCGCGAGGAGCTGGTCCTGCATCGAATCGTGAAACACGCTGAACGTCCCACGGCCCTGCTTCTTGGCGTGATAGAGCGCCATGTCGGCATGCTTGAGCAGGATCGACGCCTCCGTGCCGTCGGTCGAACTGGTGGCCCCGCCGATCGAGGCCGTAACGGTGATCACCACGCCGTCCACGTCGATCGGCTGCGAGATCGCCTCGAGCAGACCGCTCCCGAGATCCTGCATGTTTTCGCCGTCGTCGAGACGATACAGAATGACGAATTCGTCTCCGCCGAACCGGGCGGGCCAGCCGCGATCGCCGATGACCCGATTGAGCCGCGCGGCGGTCGTGAGCAGCACGAGATCGCCGACCGAATGGCCGAGCGTGTCGTTGACCTCCTTGAAGCGATCGAGATCGATCCAGATCACCGCGAGCGGCCGGGCCGGCTTGTCGGCGAGTAGGTTGGTGAGACGCCGATCGAGCGTGGTACGGTTGTCGAGGCCGGTGAGCGCGTCGCAGCTAGCCAGCTTTTCGTACCGATCAGCCAGATCAGCCTTTTCCTGCTTCGACGCGAAGACGTTGAAAAACACCGAATACATCTTCAGTACGATGTCGGTCTGGCCAAAGGCGAATAGCAGATTCGCGAAGGCCAGGATCCAGCCGAGCGGCGTGCCCACGATGCACAGCCCCACCGTCATTGGGAAAGCTGCGAGCCAGACCTGCCCGATAGCGATGAACGGACGCCCGCCGTTGCGGCCGGAAATCCCAGCCGCGTAGCCGGTGCTGGCGGTAGCCGCGAGCAACTGGGGCAGGATATGATCGGTCTCGGTGAGCGCGAGGAACGTCATCAGACCAAGCAGCCCGGCGTGCGTCCATCCGCCGATCTCGTACAACCTCTCCCAATTGCGATGCGATCCGTTCGGTTTGGCTTCGGCTTCGGTCTGGTAGGCAATCGCGGTGAAAACCCGGCACATCCCGACGAGGGTGAGGCAGATCGCGACGGCGATGATTGCACGGTCAGCAGTCGACACGGCGATGGAGATGCTGATCATTGCGCCCACCAGCGCGCCGACGGCAAGAGATATCGGTGACGCGAATAGCGTGCCGACCAATGCCTGCCGAACCTGCTCGTTCACTTTCGTGTCCGACTGGGTTGCCTGTCGCAATTTGAGCGGCAGCCTAATCATCGCGCATCGGCCATGGCGGCGCCGTCGCCCCCGGCAATCCATCTGTTACCATCGCGTAGCGCATGAGCGGGCCGTCACGGCGCAATTCGCGGATACGCGCATAGCGGCCTATGAATTGCGCCGCATCGCGTGAGACAAGGAAATGCCACGCGCCGCCATCGGCGGCACGAATTGTAAGCCGAAGGTGCTTCTTCGTACCCTCATCCGCGATCTTGGAAAAACTGGTCACATCGGACGGATTAGCCCGACAGAGTCTTACAAATGGTAACCAAGCGATGATCAGGCATCACTGCGTGGCCGATTCGCGGCGGCACTGCCGGCACATGTCGTCAGGCGACGGGGGCCGGCCAGCTCAGATACAGCTCCGAGTGCGTGCATACGGTGCCGCTCGCCACGCGCGGCACGGTGCCGGGCTTGACCTCGAAGTCGGGAATGAGCCGCAGCCATTCGTCGACGAAGACCAGCATTTCACGCTGGGCCAGCACCGCGCCGGGGCAGCGATGGGGCCCTGCCCCGAAAAGCCCGTGATCAGGACGTACGCGATCGAAATCGACCGTCAGCGGATCAGCATTGAGCGCGTCGTCGAGCCCGACCAGCGCCGTCGCCATCTGCACGATGTCCCCGGCTTTGATCCGGATTCCCGCGATTTCCGTGTCTTCGATCACCAGCCGGGTGTGGTTGATCACGCCGAAGCGGCGCATAAGTTCCTCGAGAGCCTTGGGCCGGATTGCCGGATCATCGATCAGACGACGACGATGCTCAGGATGGCTTGCGAGGAATCGCGCGACGAAGCCCATCAGCGACGAGACCGTGTCAAGACCCGCCGCCAGCAGCCCGACGGTCGTCTGGATAGCGCGCGCGAGCGGCATGCGCTCGCCATTCACTTCGCTGGTGACGATCCTGCTGATCGGGTCATCTGCCGGGTTCTGCGCGCGTCTCATCGCGACTGCGCCGAGATATTGAGCGATGTCGAGCATCACTTGGCGCTTCATCTCGACCGTTCCACGCACGATCAGCTCGGTCTTGGAGCGCAGGAAATCCCCATCCTCGATCGGCAAGCCGACCATTGTCATGAAAGCGGTGATCGGCAGCACCCGGCTGAATTCGCTGACGAACTCGCATTCGCCGCGGGCGCGAAAGCCCTCGATCGTTTCGACGGCCATCGCGCGAAACCGGTCCTCGACCAACGCGATCACCTTGGGCGTGAAGGACGGTGCGATCGCTCGGCGGAAAGGCGCGTGCTCGGGTGGATCGAGATCGAATGGGGGCGTCGGAATGGCCCGCTTTGGATCGTAAGGCAGCACTGGAACCTTGCTCGAGAAGCGCGACACATCGGACTCGACCATCCGAATGTCGGCACCGCGCGTCGCGACCCAGTGACCGCCGTTGCGCGGCGTCCAGAACAACGGGGGATGCTCCCGCTTGACCTGATACCAGCCCGCTTGGACATCTTCCTGATGCATTGGCGGGTCAAGGAAGTCGAAATCGAAGACCAGCTCAGCCGGTACGTGCGAAGGAATGCTTTCGGATGCGGCGCTGGTCATCGACAGTGCGAACCCCTGCGAGAGTGGAGCCTGCGATTGCCCAAGGCGTGCTGACGGTCAACTGTTGTCTCGTGGGTGCGCCGTCGCTGATGGACGGCCGCTGCTACGCCGCGACGAAGCCGTCGAGGGCGAGGCCGGTGGCGGCGAGCCGCGCGCTTGCGGCGATCAGCGCTTCCAGCGCCGGCTCGATCGCTTCCTCTTCGACGAGCAGGCGCAAGGTGGCGCGGGCATTGCCCGGGTCGCTTTGCGCGTCGGCCCACAGCCCCAGGATCAGCGCCTCCCCCTCGTTGACGCGCGAATGCGCCATTTCCGCGACGCGGACCATGTCCAGCGCATGGACGTTGAGCAGGACCATCAGGCGATGGAACGCCGGCAGCGCGTCGATCACGTGGCAATGAATGAAACCCGGCGCGATCGATCCCGGCGGGCATTGCCGCGTGCCGAGCGCACGCACCCAACCGCGCGTCGCCCACAGCATCAGCCGGCTGCCCGGCGCGAGGCGGGCGATGCGCTGGTCGAGGAATTGGTACATGCGATTCTCCGTGACTGCCGTCGCAACAAACCTCCGTCGTCCTTGCCTGTCAAGGCTATTGCGACGCATTCGCATAGCTCGGCGGTTGCGTCGCAACCTCTATTCACTAGCCAATGACTAGAGTATATTCGGCTCGAATCGTGGAGGATCCCATGGCCGCGCCGCATTTCGCCCGATCGCCTTTGTGCCTGACCATTCCCGGTCTGCGCGGCTCCGGCCCAGATCACTGGCAGAGCCGCTGGGAGAGGGAACGGCAGGATTGCGAACGGGTCGATCTCGGCTGCTGGGACGCACCGATCCGCAACGTATGGATGAGTCGGCTCGACCAGGCCGTGAGCCGGGCGCCAGGGCCGGTCGTGCTCGTCGGGCACAGCCTCGGCTGCCTCGCGATCGCCTGGTGGGCGAGCTTCCTCGGCGAAGCGGTGGCCGGCCCCGTGCTGGGGGCGCTGCTGGTGGCGCCGCCGGATGTCGATGCGCCGGGCGCGCATCCCTTGCTGGGCCGCTTCGCGCCGTGTCCGCGCACCGCGCTGTCGTTTCCCTCGCTGGTGGTCGCGAGCCGCGACGATCCTTATGCGACGATCGCGCGATCGCGCGAGATGGCGGGGCAATGGCTGAGCGGTTTCGTCGACGTCGGCGCCGCCGGGCATATCAACGCGCAATCCGATCTCGGCGCCTGGAACGATGGGCAGCGGCTGCTCGAGCGATTTATCGACGGCGTGCGGCAAGGCGAACAATGGGTGTCGGAACCCTTCACGCCCGATCGGGCCCGATCGGGCGAGCCGGTGTCGATCGGCTGGCCGAAAGGAACCTAAGCACCGCCCGCGCGGTTTGCCTGTTCCCGAAGAGTCGAGCGCAACGCCCGCGGCTGTTCCACAGGAGAGAAGACATGCCCGATCCCACCCGCGTGCTCGTGCTCGACGATCAGCCGCTGATTGCCGACATGGTGTCGCAGGTGCTCGAGGAGGAAGGCTATGCACCGGTGTGCCTGACCTCGGCCAGGGCGGCCCTTGCCGAGATCGCCGAAGTCGACGATTTCGATGCGGTGATCACCGATATCGATCTCGGCGGGAAGGTCGACGGGTTCGATATCGCCCGCCTGATCCGCGAACATCGGCCCGACGCGGCCGTGATCTACATGTCCGGCGGCGCTGGCGCGCGCTTCCAGCAGGAGCGGGTGGTCGGCGCGATGTTCGTCAGCAAGCCGCTCGAGCTGGGCCAGATTTCCGCGCTCCTGGCAAGATTGCTCGGGGGCAAGGGTGATAGCTCCGCGCCGGTCCACGCCTGATCCGGCGTTTGCCGTCAGGTCAGTCGGGCGGGCGCAGCGACGCGACCAGCCAGTCGAGCCTGTCGCCCTGGGCCGCGGCGATCATGCCGGCCTCGACCGCGCGATAGCTGTGCAAAAGCTCCCGCCCGAACGGTGTCAGCCGGGCGCCGCTGTCAGCGCCGCCGCCGGCGCGGGTCGCCACGACCGGTTCGATCCAGCTGGCGTTGAGACTGTCGACCAGCAGCCAGATCCGGCGATAGCTCATGCCGAGGTGGCGTCCGGCGGCGGAAATCGAGCCGGCGCGGTCGATCGCGTCGAGCACCAGCGCATTGCCGGGGCCGATCGCCGGATCGCCGCCGCGCAGCAGCTGCACGTTCAGCTTAAGAGGCCCTACGATCGCCACGTCGGAAAACCTCGCTTGTTCCGGAGCATTCGTAGGCTGTGGAGGCCCGAGCCGGAATCGAACCGGCGTGCAAGGATTTGCAGTCCTCTGCGTAACCACTCCGCCATCGGGCCGGCGGCGTGGCTGATGCGGCGCGCGCCGGGCCATGTCAACCGCGGAGAAACGCCTGCCCGGTCCGCGCGCTACTTGCTTGAAGCCGATCGGGCGACAGGATAGAGACCGGCCGTCGCGTGATGCTGGGGTCGCGCGGTCAGAGCCAGTGTGCGACGGGGTCGATGACCGACGAGAGCTTCCAAACCATGCGCCGCGCGATGGTGGCAAGCCAGTTGCGGACCAATGCGGTGACCGATGCCCCCGTCCTCGCGGCGATGGGGACGGTGCCGCGCGAGGCGTTCCTTCCGGCAAACCGGCGGGCGATGGCCTATGTCGACACCGTCGTGCCGCTCGGCCATGGCCGGGGGCTGAACCCGCCGATGACGACCGGCCGGCTGCTCAGCGAAATTGCGCCGCGGGCGGGCGAGCGGGCGCTCGTCGTGGGGGCGGGGCCGGGCTATTCGGCGGCGGTGCTGGCCGAGATCGGCGTGGCGGTGACCGCGCTCGAGGAGCCGGGCGCGACCCGCCCGACGCCGGGGGCCGGCGTGACCGCGGTCGAGGGGCCGCTCGCCGCGGGCTGGGCCGCCGGCGCGCCGTACGACCTGATCCTGATCGACGGCGCGGTCGAGGACATTCCCGAGGCGCTCGTAACGCAGCTGCGCGACGGCGGGCGGCTCGCCGCCGCGCGGAGCGAACGCGGCGTCACCCGGCTGGTGATCGGCCGGCGGGCCGGCGACGGGTTCGGCGCCGTCGCGGTGGCCGACGCCGAAGCGGCGCCATTGCCCGGTTTCGCGCCGTCGCCGATCTTCACCTTCTGATGCGGGGAACGACCAGGATGCGGCTGCTTGGGTGCGCGAGCCTTGCCCTGTGGGGGCTCGCGGCGGCGGGACCGGCGCGGGCCGATACGCTGCGCGATGCCCTGGTCCAGACCTATAACGCCAATCCGACGCTGACCGGCGCGCGCGCGCAGCTGCGCGGGATCGACGAGGGGGTGGGCATTGCGCGCGCCGAGGGGCGGCCCTCGCTCGGCATCAGCGCGGGCATCAACCAGGATTTCAGCGGCGTCGGGCGGTTCAACAGCGACGGCCGCGCGCTGACCGGCGGGGTCAATATCGGGCTGCCGTTGTTCACCGGCGGCCGCGTCGGCGGCCTGGTGCGCGGCGCCGAGGCGCGCGTCGAGGCGGGGCGGGCCGATCTGCGCGGGGTCGAGGGCGACG
>CAXSHP010000071.1:0-11752 GCA_964236935.1 uncultured Sphingomonadaceae bacterium | reverse complement strand
CGCTCGGCCGCGACGAGATCGGCGACGAGCTCGCCAAGCTCGCCGAATCGATCGGTGAATTACTCGCGATCCTCGGCGATCGGGCGAAGCTCTACGCGGTGATGGAGGAGGAGCTTGACGCGATCGCGAGCGAGTTCGCCACGCCGCGCAAGACCGAGATCGCGCCGGCCGGCGACAGCATCGACGACGAGGATCTGATCGAGCGTGAGGAGATGGTCGTCACCGTCACGCTCGGCGGCTACATCAAGCGCACCCCGTTGGAAGCGTTCCGCGCGCAGAAGCGCGGCGGCAAGGGCCGCTCGGGGATGGCGACCAAGGACGAGGACGCGATCACCAAATTGTTCGTGACGAGCACGCACACGCCGGTGTTGTTCTTCTCGACGCTCGGCAAGGTCTATCGCAAGAAGGTCTGGCGGCTGCCCGAGGGCGCGCCCCAGGCACGCGGGCGGCCGATGATCAACCTGCTCCCGCTCGCCGAGGGCGAGACGATCTCGACCGTGCTCGCGCTGCCCGAGGACGAGGCCGAGTGGGGCAAGCTCCACATCCTGTTCGCGACCGCGCACGGTACGGTGCGGCGCAACAGCATGGACGCGTTCACCAACGTGCCAACCGCGGGCAAGATCGCGATGCGCTTCGGCAGCGACGACGAGGGCGACCCATCCGACCGGCTGATCGGCGTGACCTTGCTGACCGAGGAAGACGACGTGCTGCTCGCCACGCGCTGCGGCAAGGCGATCCGCTTCGCCGCGACCGACGTGCGCGAGTTCCAGAGCCGCACCTCGGCCGGAGTGCGCGGGGCGCGTCTGGCAGCGGGCGACGAGGTGATCTCGCTGTCGATCCTCAAGGGTTTCGATGCCACCACCGAGGAGCGCGATGCCTATCTGCGCGCCGCGCCGTGGAAGGAGGGCGACCGCGAGGTGACGCTTTCACCCGAACGAATGCAGCAGTTCGCCGACGCCGAGGAGTTCATCCTCACCGTCTGCGCCAACGGCTATGGCAAGCGCTCGTCGGCCTATGAATATCGCCGCATCGGGCGCGGCGGCCAGGGCATCACCAATATCGACAATCTCGAGCGCAACGGCCCCGTCGTCGCCAGTTTCCCAGCGCACAACGGCGAGCAGCTGATGCTCGTCACCGATCAGGCGAAATTGATCCGCATGTCGGTCGGCGACACGCGCGTGATCGGCCGCGGCTCGGCGGGCGTACGCCTGTTCCAGGTCGCGGACGACGAGCATGTCGTCAGCGCGGCGCGGATCGAGGAGAGCGAGGAAGAGGCCGAAGCCGACCTGACCGAAGGCGTCGCGCCCGAGATCGCGGGCGACGACGACGGCGCGATCGGCGACGATCTGGCGGATGGCGGCGAGGCGAAGGAATAGTTTCGCAGCGGCGGCAAAAAAAATCCGTGCGCTAAACCGAGGCTTCCACCCGTCCAATCAGAGCGGAGGACCCCACCCTCAGCGCATCGCCATTCGAATTTTCCTCCCTGCAAGGGAGGGGATCAAGGGGTGGGTCCGGCGCCGGAGGGGGCTCGATGCCCCCTGCTGTGCCTTATGCGCATCGGTCGAGCGTCTTTTGAGCGCGCGGACGCGCGTACCCACCCCAACCCCTCCCTGGAAGGGAGGGGAGTTTTGAGTGTCGATCCGTCCTAAGCGGCGGCCTGCTTGACGTCCGGCAACGCTTGGCGGTCGCGCAGCCATTGCTCGAAGGCGAGCAGTTCGAGGGGACGCGCGAAGAAGTAGCCCTGCGCCTCGTCGCAGCCCATGCCGGCGAGCAGATCGGCGGCGGCGGCGGTTTCGACCCCTTCCGCGACGACGCGATAGCCGAGATCGTGCGACAGCCCGATCATCGACCGGACCAGAGTATGTTCGCGGTCCCCTTCGACCGTCAGCGCCCGCACGAACGACTGGTCGACCTTGACGACGTGCGCGGGCAATCGCTGGAGATAGGCGAGGCTGCTGTAGCCGGTGCCGAAATCGTCGATCGCGATCCGCACTTTCGCGACCTCCAGCGCGGCCAGCTGGGCCAGTGCCGCCCCGGCGTGCTCCATCACCGCGCTCTCGGTCACTTCGAGCTCCAGCGCATCGGCGCGCACGCGATGCTTCAACAGCAGCAGCTCGACCTGCAGCGCGAAATCGCGCTCTTCGAGATTGGCGGCGGACACGTTGACCGACAGCTGGAGATCGAGCCCGCGCGCCTGCCATGCGCCAAGCTGGGCGAGCGCCGCATCGAGCACCCAGGCGGTGGTCGGCTTGGCCAGATGGGTCCGCTCGATGATCGGGATGAATTCGCCGGGCGAAACCTCGCCCAGCAGCGGATGCGTCCAGCGCAGCAGCGCCTCCGCGCCGACGCATCTGCGCGAGGCGAGATCGACGCGCGGCTGGAATACGATCCGCAGCTGGTCCGGCTGGACGAGTGCCGCGCTGAAATCGTTGAGCAGGCCGAAGCTGCGCCGGTGAACGCCGTCGCTCGACAGCGAATAGACGCCGACGCCGCTTTCCGAGCGGCGCGCGTCCTGCGCGGCGCTATAGGCGGTGCGCAGCACGTCGCCGGGTGCTCCGGTGCCGAGCACGAACGGCGCGACGCCGACCGTCGCCGACATCACGAAGCGTGCGTGCGAGTTCGTCCGAAGCCGCTCGAGCGCCGCGCCGAGCACCGCGACATAGCTCTCCTCCTCGACCTCGGGCAGCGCGAGGAACGCGAACTGGGTTGCCGCGACGTGATACGCCGTACGCGCCTGCCCCAAGACGGAGCGCAGGATCCTGGCCCCTTCCTGGACCATTTCGTCGATATAGGCCGTGCCCATCACCCGCACGCCATGATCGAGCTGCTCGGTCCGCACGAGATCGACGAGCACCGCCAGGCGTTGCTCTCCCGGATGGTCGCGCGCGAGATCGTCGAGGTCGTCGAGGAACTGGGTGCGGTTGGGCAGGCCGCTCAGCGGGTCGATCCGGCCGAACGCATGCTGCAGCTCGATCTGCGCCATCACGATGTGGCTGAGATCGCTGAGCGACGCCATCTCCAGCGCCGTCACGTCGCGCGGTTCCGTCCCCAGCACGCACAGCGAACCGAGGCCCAAGCCGTCGCGCGTGGTAAGCGGCGCCCCGGCATAGAAGCGCACGCCGCTCGCGGCGAGATGGCTGTCCGCGTAGAACGGATCGGCGAGCAGGTCGGGGATGACGAGCAGGTCGGTGGTTTCCGCCACCTGAGCACACGGCGCCTTCTCGCGCGGGATCGACTTATGCTCGACCCCGATGCGCGATTTGAACCATTGCCGGTCGCGATCGGTCAGCGATACCGCCGAGATCGGCAGGTTGAACAATTGGCTCGCCATCCGCGTCACGCGATCGAAGCTCTCGCTCGGCGGCGTGTCGAGCAGATTGAGCTGACGCAGCGCGTCGAGCCGCGCCTCTTCGTTATGTTGCGGCATCGGGATCTCCCGGCCCGATCAGAGCAGGAAAGCGCTAACGGAAGGATAAGGCTGGGAAAAAATGTCGGCTAGGCGAACAGGTCGACCACTTCGGCCTGCCCTGCCACCGCCTCGAGCAGCAGCCGGCGGTGGCATGCGCTCGCCTCGCGCTCGAAGCAGAGCAAGGCCGACGGCTTTTCCGCCGCCAGGTCGAGCATCATTGCCGACTGCGCGATCGCCTCGGGCAGCTCGAGCTGCCCGGCGTAGACGCGCTCGAGCACGTCGTGGCGCCCCTTGCGCGCCGCCTCGCGGCCCTCGGGCGGGGTGCCGAGCGCCTTGAGGTGGACATAGTCGATATCGTGCTCCGCGAGCCCGTTCTTCAGCACGTTCTTGGAGAAGCCGGGCTTGCGCGAGAGCGGCACCGCGCGGACGTCGATCAGCCGTTCGACGCCGGCGGCCTTGAGCGCGGCGATCAAGTCGGGTTGGGTCGTGCCCTCATAGCCGATGGTGAAAATGCGCATGATGGCTAGATAGGTCGGCCGGCGAGGGTTACGAGGCCCGCATGTCGCATCAGATCCATATCATCGGCGGCGGGCTCGCCGGGTCCGAAGCGGCGTGGCAGCTGGCCGAGGCGGGCGCGCGCGTGCGCCTGTCCGAGATGCGCGGCGGCGCGCCTGCGGACGGCGCGCAGAGCGCGCCTTGGGGCACCCCCGCGCACCAGACCGACGATCTCGCCGAGCTGGTCTGCTCGAACAGTTTCCGGTCCGACGATCCGGAGCACAACGCGGTCGGGCTGCTGCACGCCGAAATGCGTGCGCTGGGCTCGCTGATCCTGCGCTGTGCCGATGCGCATCGCGTGCCCGCGGGTTCGGCGCTGGCGGTCGACCGGCACGGCTTTTCGGCGGCGGTGACCGAAGCGATCGCAGGCCATCCGCTGATCGAGCTGGCCCGCGAGCGGGTCGACGCTTTGCCCGATGGCGCGACGATCGTCGCGACCGGCCCGCTGACCGCCGCCGCGCTCGCCGATGCGATCAGGAGCGAGACCGGCGAGGACGCCCTCGCCTTCTTCGATGCGCTCGCGCCGATCGTCCACCGCGACACGATCGACATGGACGTCGCGTGGTGCGCTTCGCGCTGGGACAAAGGCGACGGCGCCGATTACATCAACTGCCCGCTGGACAAGGCGCAATATCTCGCGTTCCACGCCGGGCTGCTCGCGGGCGAGAAGAGCGCGTTCAAGCAATGGGAGGCCGATACCCCTTATTTCGACGGCTGCATGCCGATCGAGGTGATGGCCGAGCGCGGGCTCGATACGCTGCGTTACGGGCCGATGAAGCCGGTCGGGCTCGACAATCCCAGAACGGGGCACTGGCCGTGGGCCGTAGTCCAGCTGCGCCAAGACAATGCGCTCGGCACCTTGTGGAACATCGTCGGCTTCCAGACCAAGCTCAAGCATGGCGAGCAGGTGCGGCTGTTCCGCACCATTCCGGGACTGGAGAAAGCCGAGTTCGCGCGATTGGGCGGGCTGCACCGCAACACCTTCCTCAACGCGCCGCGCCTGCTCGACGCCACTCTGCGGCTGAAAGCGCGGCCACAGGTGCGCTTCGCCGGGCAGATCACCGGCTGCGAAGGTTATATCGAATCGGCTGCGATCGGGCTGCTCGCCGGGCGCTTCGCCGCGGCCGAACTGGCGGGCGCGGCGCCCTCCCCGCCCCCGCCCGAGACGGCGCTGGGGGCGCTGCTCGGCCACATCACCGGGGGCGCGGACGCTGCGACCTACCAGCCGATGAACGTCAACTTCGGGCTGTTCCCGCCGCTCGAGGCGAAGTCGAAAAAGGCCGACCGCAAGGCGCTGATGGCGGCGCGGGCGCGCGCCGCGCTCGGCGCATGGATCGCCGGCTAGTCGTCGTCGTCCTTCGTCGGCGGGCAGGCGCACCGGACGGCGGCCTTGCGGATCACGCGCGTGGTGGCGAACTCGGCGTCGTCGAGCGCGCCTGACTTGTCGGCGTCGGCGGCCGCGAACTTGCCGATCGTCTTGACGGCATATTCGTCGAAGGCGAGCTTGCCGTCGCCGTCGACGTCGAGCTTGGCGAAGGCCTTGCGCCGCGTGGCGAGATATTCATCGCGCCCGACCGCGCCGTTGCGATCCCGATCGTAGCGTGCGAAGCGCTTCTGCTCGCGGCTCTTCTCCGAGGCGGCGGGAGGATCGGCGAGCAGCGGAGCGGCCTCCGCGGGGCGCGGCGCGGCGGAGCCCAGCGGCAGCGGCTGATCGTGCGCGAGGCTGCTCCACCAGAACAGCCCTGCCCCGACCAGCAGCAACGCCGCCGCCACACCCGCCAGGAATCGCGCCATCACCTTCTCCCCCGCCGGTCGTGACGCTAGCCGGACGGTCGCCGAAGGCAAGCGGTCATGGCCGGCCGGTCAGGCGATGGCCGAGCATGCGGGCGAGCCGCCGCGGGCTGCCCTGGCGCGGCAGCTGGTCCGGCGGATGAAGCGCATCGTCGCGCGCAAGACGCGCGAGCATGCCGAGCGGGCGAAGCGCCGGCGGCCAGCGCGCGCCCGCCGGCTCGAACCGCAGCCGGGCTTCGGCCAGCGCGGACGCGGCGACGTTGCGATCGGGCGATCGGCGCGCGAGATCGACCAGCGCCCAGCCTTCTCCCGCACGCGCCGCGACACCGTCGCGATCGCCGCCGAGCAGCCGCGCGGAGAGCGCGAACAAGCGGCCGCCGCGCTCGGCGGCATACCGCGACAGCGCTGCTCGATCGATCCCACCGTCGAGCAGCGCCGCCCAGCCTTGCTCGAGCCCGGCGAGCGCATCGCCGTCCAGCCCGGCCGGCAGCAGCGTCGCCGCGATGGCGCGAAGCAGCGGCTCGGCGGGCGGCGGTCCCTCGTCGAGCCGGGCGAGCGCGTCGCGCCACCAGGCCAGCCGGATCGCGCCGAGCGCGGGTTCGCGCGTCGTCCCGACGATCCGCCCCAGCGTTGCGTCGAGCCGCCACAGCAGCTCTAGCGGACCGCGTCGCGGACGGGGCGCGTAGAGGATGGCGAGGCCGATTTCAGGATCAACCGAGCTGTCCACTCCTCCTCCTTCTTGCCTGGCTTTGCCTAACCGAAAGCCGCGATGTGTGAATGGGCCCGCCCAACGGGTCGTTAACCCATAGGATTTAAGGGGACTTATTCATTGTCGGGCAAATCTGCACGCTAATCGGCGGCTCGTCCGTCTCGGGGAATGTGGGCGATGGCGATTTTCGGTTTCAGGCGGGAGCGAGCGATACCGACGCGCGGCATCCTGCGCGCGCTGCGGCGCAATACTGCGGGTAACGTCATTGCAATTGTCGCTGCATCGATTTTCCCGTTGATCGGCATGATCGGCGGCGCTGTCGACATCAGCCGCATGTATCTCTCAAAGACTCGCTTGCAGCAGGCATGCGACGCAGGCGCTCTCGCGGGCCGCAAGGTAATGGGCGGCGGGACGTGGAACGCCAACAGCAATGCTGCCAACACCGCAGCGGTCCAATTCTTCAATGCCAATTTCCTGACCGGCGCATACGGCACTGGGACGCTCACTAAAGCCTTCACGGAAAGCAACGGCAAAGTGACGGGGATTGCTTCGGTCGTAGTGCCGATGACGCTGATGCAGGTGTTCGACATGCCGACGCGGACGCTAAGGGTGAATTGCGAGGCGGACATGCGCCTGCCGAACACCGACGTCATGTTCGTGCTCGATACCACGGGATCGATGAATGATCCGGCCTCGCCGGGCGATCCGCGCAAGATCGACACGCTCCATTTTGCGGTAAAATGCTTCTACGAGACGCTGGCGCGGCTCGATACCGATGCCGACTGCAATCCAGGTTTTCCTGGGCCGACCGGCGGCGTCGGCGGCGACATCCAGATCCGCTTCGGATTCATGCCTTACGCGACCAATGTGAACGTCGGCAGGCTGCTGCCCACGTCCTATTTCGCAAATAGCTGGTCCTATCAATCACGCGTCCCTACCGGAACTTACGAATGGACCACCCCGGCTAACGACTCCACCGCCGCTGTCAATGCGAGCGGCGGTTGCGATGTCCCGGCCGGTTCCTCAACGGTACGCTATGCCGCGACCAAGCTGACGCGTTCTGGAGCGCCCTATTGCCAGATCACGAAGCAGACGTACGGGCCGGTCTGGCGCTATTCCCAGAACGCGAGCTTGAATATCAGTGGCCTGAAGAATGGCTCGGGCTGGAACGCGGGCGTGACGCTGCCTGGGATCGGTGATGGCGGGACTGGCCAAACGGCGAGTTGGGACGGATGCATCGAAGAGCGACACACTGTCAGAGAAACGAATTATTACCCGCGCCCGGCGGACGCAAACGATCTCGACTTCGATACGCCGCCGACACCCGGCGATCCCAACAGCCTGTGGGGACCCGCTCTGCCGGGGGCCGTCTTTTTCCGCGACGACGCCGCGAGAAATCCGGTTTACCCGGACGTCGTCACCGCGGACAGTTTCCTGAATCCATCCTCCGATCTTTCAAATCCGCATAAATATTACTGCCCGCGGGAGGCGCGGAAGCTGCAGACGTGGGATTCCAGCACATTCGACGCCTACGTCGATAGCCTTACCCCTGGAGGCAATACCTACCATGACATTGGTATACTCTGGGGTGCGCGTTTCATATCCCCCAATGGGATCTTCGCGTCGGAAAACAGGGCGACACCGCGCGGAGGCAAAATCCAGCGCAATGTCATCTTCATGACCGACGGCGACACCAATGCCCCGCCGGAGGACTATAATGCCTATGGCATACCGTTCTTCGATCGGCGGCAGACCCCCGTCGGCTCCGCGCCTACCGCAACGCAGACCAACGCTCAGGTCAATGCGCGCTTCACGGCATTGTGCACTGCGATCAACAATCACGGAGCCGGTGCGGACAAGATCGTTCTATGGGTGATCGCGTTCGGCGACGGATCCAACGCGACGACGGTGGCACGCCTCAAGAGTTGCGCGACCGACGACGCTCATTTCTATCCCGCGCGCACCGCCGCGGACCTGAAGGGTGCGTTCCAGTCGATCGCTAACCAGATATCCCAGCTGAGGCTCACCCAATGAGCTGCGCTCTACGCTCGACCAGATCAGTCGTTCGCCGCTGGCGGGCGCATCAGCGCGGTGTGACCACCATCGAATTCGCCTTCGTCGCACCGGCCTTGTTCCTGATGCTGATCGGCTTTTTCGACATCGCGCATACCCTTTACACCCGAGCGGTGCTGGAGGGTGCGGTGCAGAAGGCGGGTCGTGACTCGAGCCTCGAAACCGGGACGAGCGTCACTCAGGAGACCGCGCTCGATGCGCGCGTGTCCCAGCAGGTTCACGCGCTGACTGGCCTGGATCCGGTTATCACCCGACGCTTCTACCGGAATTTCTCGTCCGCCGCCGCGGCGCGGGCGGAGACGTATACCGATACAAACGGCAACGGCATCTGCGACGCGGGCGAAGCGTTCGTCGACACCAACAACAATGGCACACGCGATCTCGACGGGGCCGATCAGGGACAGGGAAGCGCCGATGATTCGGTGCTATATACTGTCACGGCGAGCTACCCGCGGATGTTTCCGCTCGACAGCTTCATCGGGGTAAGTCCGAATATCACAATGAGCGCGAGGACGGTGTTCAGCAACCAGCCGTACAATGACCAGAACAGCTATGGCGCCGCGACCACGGGACATTGCCCATGACGATCTGGTCATCTGATCAGATTAAGCACGCCCGCACACTATGGCGGGATGTGCGCGGCGTCGCGCTGATCGAGTTCGCTTACTCGCTGCCCATCCTCGTTTCGCTGGGCTTGGGTGGTACGGAGCTGACGAACTATATCACAACGAAAATGCGTGTGAGCCAAGTTGCACTGCATCTTGCCGACCATGCCTCGCGCGCCGGCGTCGGCGATCCGTTGGCGCCGAAGGACTTGCGCGAAATCGATATCAACGACGTGCTCACCGGCGCGGGCTTGCAGGGTGGCAACCTCGATATCTACACCCAGGGCCGGGTCATCCTGTCGAGCCTCGAGCCGATGGCCAATCCCAATCCCACTCCCAAGAAATTCAAGATTGCCTGGCAGCGGTGCCGGGGAGCGAAGGCCTATACTTCCACTTATGGCGTCGCTGGCGCGAGGAACCTTGTGGGAATGGGGCCGGCGGGGCGCCAGGTGACCGCTCCCGACGATGGGGGCACGATGTTCGTCGAGGTGAGTTATACCTATCGACCACTGTTTCTCACGTCGATTTCTGACGAGGTGATCCCCTCGCTCAATATAACATCGATCGCGACCATGCCTGTCCGCGACAGGCGCAACTACGCTCAGATCTACAACAACGAAAACGCACCCGTAGCGCGCTGCACCTAGCGGTAGCAGACCTTCTTTACCGCCGCGATCACGTCGTCGACCTTGAGCAATGCCGCCTTCTCGAGATTGGCGGCGTACGGCAGCGGCACGTCCTCGTTGGTCACGCGCAGCACGGGCGCATCGAGATCGTCGAAGCCCTCGTTCATCGCGATGGCGATGATCTCCGACGCGATCGAGCACGCCGGCCAGCCTTCCTCGACCACCACCATGCGGTTGGTCTTGGCGAGGCTTTGCAGCACCGTCGCTTTGTCAAGCGGGCGCAGGGTGCGCAGGTCGATCACCTCGGCCTCGATCCCCTTCCCGGCCAGCTTGTCCGCCGCATCGAGCGCGATCCCGACGCCGATCGTGTAGCTGACCAGGGTCACGTCGGCCCCCGGGCGCACGATCCGCGCCTTGCCGATCGGCAGGACGTAATCGTCGAGTTGGGGGACCTCGAAGCTCTGCCCGTAGAGCAGTTCGTTCTCGAGGAACACGACCGGATCGTCGCTGCGGATCGCCGCCTTGAGCAGGCCCTTCGCGTCGGCCGCGCTGTAGGGCGCGATCACGATCAGGCCGGGCACCGACGCGTACCACGGCGCGTAGTTCTGGCTATGCTGTGCGCCCACCCGCGCCGCGGCACCGTTGGGCCCGCGGAACACGATCGGGCAGCGCATCTGCCCCCCCGACATGTAATTGGTCTTCGCCGCCGAATTGATGATGTGATCGATGCCCTGCATCGCGAAATTGAAGGTCATGAACTCGATGATCGGCCGGAGCCCCGCCATCGCCGCGCCCGCACCGACGCCGGCGAAGCCATGCTCGGTGATCGGCGTGTCGATTACGCGCGCCTCGCCGAATTCGTCGAGCAGCCCCTGGGTAACCTTGTACGCGCCCTGATATTGCGCGACCTCCTCGCCCATCACGAACACGCGTTCGTCGCGGCGCATCTCCTCGGCCATCGCATCGCGCAGCGCCTCGCGCACGGTCGTCCTGACCAGCGGCGTGCCGGCGGGAACCTCCGGATCGTCATGCGTCCGCTCGACCGCGGCGACGAGATCGCGCGCGGCGGTTTCCATCTGATGCGGGGTTTCTTCCCCTTTCCCCGTGGGAGAGGGGGGAGCCGCGTCAGCGGCGACGGGTGAGGGCGACGCGGACGAGGAGGCGCCGTCACCCTCACCCCGCGCGCCTGGCGGCGCTTGCCCCTCTCCCGCCGGGAGAGGGGCAGAAGCGTCCTCGCCCTCGCCCTCCCCCGCGATCAGCGCGATCACCGCGCCGACCTTCACGCCGTCGGTGCCCTCGGGCACGACGATCCGGCTGATCGTGCCCTCGTCGACCGCCTCGAATTCCATCGTCGCCTTGTCGGTCTCGATCTCGGCGAGGAGATCTCCGGATTTGACCGTGTCCCCTTCCTTCACCAGCCACTTGGCCAGCGTCCCCTCCTCCATCGTCGGGGATAGAGCGGGCATCTTCAATTCCACGGGCATCAATAGCGTCCCACCAGCACGTCGGTATAGAGCTCGGCAGGTTCCGGCTCCGGCGATTGCTCGGCGAAGTCGGCGGCTTCCGCGACCTGGCTCCGGATCTGCTTGTCGATCGCCTTGAGCTCGTCCTCGCTTACGCCGAGCGCCTCGAGCTCTTTCTTGGCATGCTCGATCGGATCGGACTTGTCGCGCACCGCCTGGACCTCGTCGCGCGAGCGGTATTTGGCCGGATCGGACATAGAATGGCCACGATAGCGATAGGTCTTGAGCTCGAGCAGGATCGGTCCCTTGCCCGCCCGGACCCATTCGAGCGCGGTGGTCGCGGCACCGCGCACGGCGAGCACGTCCATCCCGTCGACCTGAAATCCAGGAATGTTGAAACTCTGGCCGCGCTTCGAGAGGTCGGTCAGCGCGGAAGAGCGCGTGATCGACGTGCCCATGGCGTAGCGGTTGTTCTCGATGACAAAGACGATCGGCAGCTTCCACAGCTCGGCCATGTTGAG
>CAXSHP010000070.1:0-11807 GCA_964236935.1 uncultured Sphingomonadaceae bacterium | reverse complement strand
ACCCGCGGGCTCGTCGCCGGCGTCACCTGCGGCGCGGGCATGCCCTATAAGCTGAGCGAGATCGCTGCGTCCTACGAGGTCAGCTATCTGCCGATCATCAGCTCGGCGCGTGCGTTCCGCGCGCTGTGGAAGCGGGCATATTCGAAGGCGGCCGATTGGCTGGCCGCGGTGGTGTACGAGGATCCGTGGAAGGCCGGCGGGCACAATGGTCTGAGCAATGCCGAGGATCCGCTGCAGCCGCAGGATCCCTATCCGCGCGTCAAGGAACTGCGCGAGACGATGCGCGAGGGCGGCATTCCCGACAGTACCCCCATCGTGATGGCCGGCAATGTCTGGTTCCTGCGCGAGTGGGACAATTGGATCGACAATCCCGAGCTCGGGCAGATCGCCTTCCAGTTCGGCACGCGTCCGCTGCTGACGCGCGAAAGCCCGATCCCGCAGGGCTGGAAAGAGCGGCTGACGCTGCTGGAGGAAGGCGACATCCTGCTCCACCGCTTCTCGCCGACCGGTTTCTATTCGTCGGCGGTGCGCACGCCGTTCCTGCGCAACCTCGAGGCGCGGTCGGAGCGGCAAATCGCCTTTTCGACCCAGGCGGCGGGCGACCATCAGTATCAGCTCGACGTCGGCGTCAAGGGCAAGAGCTTCTGGGTGACCCGCGGCGATCTGCTGCGCGCGCGCGAATGGCATGGGTTGGGGTTCACCATGGGGCTGAAGACGCCGGACAATACGCTCGTGTTCGTCACGCCCGAGGAAACCAAGGTGATTCGCAAGGATCAGGCGGATTGCATGGGCTGCCTGTCGGCCTGCGCCTTTTCGTCGTGGATGGACAGCGAGACCAATTCGACCGGTCGACTTGCCGATCCGCGCAGCTTCTGCATTCAGAAGACGCTGCAGGAGATCGCCCATGGTGGTCCGGTCGACGAAAATCTGATGTTCGCCGGCCATTCCGCCTACCGGTTCAAGCAGGATCCGTTCTACTCGAACGGTTTCGTGCCGACGGTGGGGCAGCTGGTCGACCGTATCCTCACCGGAGATTGATCTTTAGCGGTCCAAAGGAAAGGCTGTTTCCGGCGGTCGGCGGCATGATGCAGTAGCGCACCGATGAAAACCGGCCTTATTATCCGTCATACGCCCCATGAGGGAGTCGCCGGCTTTCGCGCGCCGATCGAGGCCGCGGGCTATGTGCTCGAACGCTTCGACGTCACCGACGCCGGCTTCGACCGTCTCGATTTCCTCGCGCCCGATCTGCTGATCCTGATGGGCGGGCCGATGGGGGTTTACGAGCAGGAGGCCTATCCCTGGATCACGTGCGAGCTCGCGCGCCTGGCCGGACGGATCGCCGCCCGCCGCCCCACTCTGGGCGTTTGCCTCGGATCGCAGATGATCGCCGCCGCGATGGGCGCGAAGGTCTATCCCGGTCCGGTCAAGGAGGTCGGCTTCGCGCCGATAATGCTGACCCCGGCCGGCAAGGCGTCGCCCTTGCGCCATATCTCCGACGTGCCGGTGCTGCACTGGCACGGCGACACGTTCGACTTGCCCGACGGCGCCGAACTACTGGCGTCGACGCAGGCCTATCGGAACCAGGCGTTCCGCGTCGGATCGCATCTCCTCGCGCTGCAATGTCATCCCGAAATGGGCGAGGATCCTCGGCTCGCCAGCTGGCTGGAGGATGTCGACTATCTCACGCTGGCGGGCACCGGCGTGGCCACGATCCGGCGCGACGAAGCCCGCTTCGGGTCATCCACCGTGGCGGCCGGCCGGGCGATGCTGACCGAGTGGCTCGCCGGAATAAGCGGCGCATAAAAAAAGAGGACGCCCCGCGGGGACCTCCGATCATCGGCGATGCGGCTCTCAGTCGTAGACGCGGTAGCCGTGCTTGTTGACGTGATAGCGCCGGCCGCGATTGTCGCGATAATGACGCTTGTTGTGCCGCAGCACGGTGACCGCCGCGCCCGTGCCCGCGCCGATCAAGGCACCGCCCCCGGTCGACAGGCCGGGAATGAGCGCTCCCGCGACGGCGCCGGCACCGGCGCCGATCGCCGTGCCGGTGACCACTTGTTTGGTATTTTGCGCTGAAGCCGGCGCCCCCGCTCCCAGGCTGAGGGCGATCACGCCAGCGATAAGGCCGAGCTGCTTCATGACGTTTCCTTTCCGTTACGAACTGTCGGAGGAGGAAACGGCGGAAAACTGCGCAAGTTCCTTCATCCGCCATTCATCGCCGTGGTGCGGATTGCGACGCGGCTTGAATGGTCCATCGCGGGTTGGCTAAGGGCGGTACGGTCGAAGGAGCGGGCATGAACAAGTCGATCGCCGCAATGGTTCTGGCTCTGATCGCGCCGGCCGCGATCGACCCCGCCGGGGCAGCCGCTCAACGCGGCTTGCCTTATTGGGCATCCATCTCCGCCGGCCAGGCGCGCCTGCGCACCGGACCGGGGCGCAATTTTCCCGCGAGCTGGCTGTACCAGCGGGCCGACCTGCCCGTGAAGGTGATCGAGACCTATCCGAGCTGGCGCAAGATCGAGGATCCGGACGGGACGCAGGGCTGGATGATGGTCAATTTGCTGAGCGATCAGCGCACCGCCATCATCCGCGACGGCGTGCAACCCTTGCGTGCCGCACCCGAGGGCGGTGCGCGGATCGTATGGCAGGCCATGCCCGGCGTGGTCGGGCGCGTCGCGCATTGCGGCGAGGGCTGGTGCAAGTTCGACGTCCATGGACGGAGCGGCTATGTCGAGATCGCCCACATATGGGGGGTGAGCCCGGGCGAGACGACCGAATAATCGCTGACCGCTCATGGGCGACGGAGACGTGGGTTGTCGTTGATCGCCGGTTGGCCATTGTGGGGGTGGGGGCTGGCCGGCCTCATCGGCGGGTCGATCGCCGGCAGTTTCATCGCGACCCTGGTGCTGCGCTGGCCCGCGGGGCGGTCGATTGCCGTCGGTCGTTCGTGTTGCGACGATTGTCTTCGTCCGCTGGCGGCGGTCGATCTCGTGCCGATCCTGAGCCATCTCATCTTGCGCGGACGCTGCCGCAGGTGCCGGGCGGCGATCGATCCGACGCACCTCGCCATCGAGGCGGCCGCGGCGGCGATCGGCGTGGTGTCGCTGCTGGCGGCGCCCGGCCCGGCGGGCGTCGCGGGCGCTTTGTTCGGATGGACCCTGCTTGCGCTGGCCGTCCTCGATGGCAAGCACTTCTGGCTGCCCGATACGCTGACGCTGCCGCTGCTGCTGCTCGGGCTGGCGCTCGGCCGGCTCGGTTTCGATCCGCCCGTGACCGATCGACTGATCGGCGCTGGGTCCGGCTTCGTGGTGCTCGTCGCGGTCGCCGCGACCTACGAACGGGTGCGCGGTCGCCAGGGTCTCGGCGGGGGCGACGCCAAATTGTTCGCGGCGCTCGGCGCCTGGCTCGGCTGGGCGGCACTGCCGGACGTGCTGCTCCTCGCCTCGCTGGCCGGCCTGTCGATCGTCGCTCTGCGCCTGGCGTGGCGCCAGCCCGTGTCGGGCAGCGATCGGCTGCCGCTGGGGGCGCTGATGGCGGGCGCCGGGTGGCTATGGTGGCTGCTCGGGCACGGACTATCGTGAACGCCGCTCATTCGCTCAACGCCAGCGCCGGATCGGGCGGGCCCGAGGCCGGCCGCAGCAATATCACCAGCGGAATGATACAGGCGATCGCCCAGAACATCGCATAGGCACCATCGATGAATGCGATCATCGACGCCTGACGGTTGATCTCCCCGTCGATCATCGCGAAGATCGCGGCGCCACCCTGGGCGATCTGGCCGATCGCCGGGGACAACGCCAGCGGGATCGATTGCGCCGTGATATGGGACGCGAGCGCGCTGTGCGCGGTCTGCTGGAGCGAGGCGAGGACGGCGGTGATCGACGAGATGGCGATCGATCCACCGATACTGCGCGCGAGATTGTACAGGCTGGCAGCCTCGGTGCGGTAGCGCGGATCGAGCGTGGTGAACGCGAGCAGGTTGATCGGCAATACGACAAAACCGAAGCCGAGCCCCTGGAGGACGCCGCTGATGATGATCGGCTCGCTGCCCATGTCCAGCGAGAAACGACTGATCATATGGACCGAGAACATCGTCAGCCCCAGCCCGGTCAAGATCAGCAGACGCGCATCGATGATACGCACCAGCCTCCCCGCCAGGACCATCGAAACGGCCATGCCCAGCCCCCGCGGAGCCGTGATGAGCCCTGCGCTGAACGCACTGTGGCCCATCAGGCGCTGGAGGAAGGGCGGCAGCATCGCCGCCGAGGCGAGCAGGATCCCCATGATGATCAGCACAAGCAGCGAACAGATTGCGAGATTGCGATCGCGGAACAGCAAAGAGGGAAGGATGGTGTCGGTGCGCGTCATCGTATGGATGACAAACATCCACAGCCCGCCGACGGCGACGACGGCTTCGACGACGATTTCCGTCGAATCGAACCAGTCGAGTTGCGGCCCGCGGTCGAGCATCAGCTGCAATCCGCCCAGCGTGAGGAACAATAACGTAAAACCCAAGGTGTCGAAACGACGCGGCAGGTGGGCCATTTTGGGCATCAGCGCCAGCAGGCCGACGAACGTCACGATGCCGATCGGCACGTTGATGAAGAACACCCAGCGCCAGTTGAACGAATCGGTCAGCCAGCCGCCGAGCAACGGACCGAGCACCGGCGCCACCATCACGCCGAGCCCCCAGATGGTCATCGCCTGGGCGTGCTTCTCGCGCGGATGGATGTCGAGGATCAGCGACTGGCCGAGCGGCGCGAGAAATGCTCCGAACACGCCTTGGGTCAGCCGCGCGAAGACCATCAGCGGCAGCGAATTGGCGAGGCCGCATAAAATCGACGCGAGGGTGAACCCGCCGACCGCCGTCAGCATCAGCAGACGTCGCCCGACCCGCTCGGCCAGCCATCCGGTCACCGGCGTCGCGATCGCGGCGGCGACAATATAGGACGTGAGCACCCAGGTGATCGTGTCCGGCGTCGCCGACAGCGCGGCCTGCATGTGCGGCAGCGCGACGTTGGCGATCGTCGAATCGAGCACCTGCATCACGCTCGCGGCCATGATCAGGACGAGCATCAACCGGCGCTGCAGCGGGGGCAGCGGCACCACGGCGGCGGAAAGGGCACGCGGCGCGGGCGCGAACCGGCGGCCGGGGATTGTCGTAGCTATCGCTGCCTCCAACCAGATCGTTGCAGCCTGAATGGGCGTACTGGGCGGTAATTGCCAGTCGAACGTGTCGGCCGGTGAAAGAGGTCGACTGTCGTCGTGCGCAGGCTATCGTGCGCAAGCAAATTTCTCTAGGATGGTGCCGGCAGAAGCGGAAAGTTTGTATGCGCAAAGGGATCATTCTGGCCGGCGGATCGGGGACACGGCTGTATCCCTTGAGCAGGGGCGTCTCCAAGCAGCTGATGCCGGTCTACGACAAGCCGATGATCTATTATCCGCTGTCGATCCTGCTTCTGGCGGGCATTCGCGAGATTCAAATCATCACCACGCCGCACGATCAAGCGGCATTCCGAGCGTTGCTCGGGGACGGCACCGAGCTCGGCGTCTCGATCGAATTTGCGGTGCAGCCCTATCCCGGTGGTCTCGCCCAAGCGTATCACATCGGTGCGGAATTCGTCGGCGATCAACCCTCGGCGCTTGTGCTGGGAGACAATATTTTTTACGGCCATGGCCTTGTCGATCTGCTCCGCAAGGCAAACACACGCGTAGTGGGTGCGACCGTGTTTGGCTACTACGTGAAAGAGCCGGCCGCCTATGGCGTCGTCTCGTTCGACCGAGAGGGATGTGTGGAGACGATCGAGGAGAAGCCGAGCGTACCGAAGTCGAACTATGCGGTCACGGGATTATATTTTTATGACGGCCGCGCGGTCGAATTCGCCAGCAATCTGAGGGCGTCGCCGCGCGGCGAGCTGGAGATAACCGATCTCAACCGGCGCTATCTCGAGGAAGGATCGCTTTCGGTCGAGATCATGGGCCGCGGCTATGCCTGGCTCGACACGGGTACGCACGGCTCGCTTCTCGATGCGGCGCTCTACGTCCGGATCACCGAGGAGCGGCAGGGCCTGAAAATCTGTTGCCCGGAAGAAATCGCGTGGCGCCAGGGCTTTATCGACGATGCGCAGTTGGAGCGGCTTGCCCTGCCGCTCCGCAATAGCGGTTATGGCAATTATCTGATGGCACTCGTTCACAGCAAGGGTGCGCGCGCGTGAAGTTGATCGAAACGGCGGTTCCGGGACCGCTCATCATCGAGCCGCGTGTGTTCGGTGACGATCGCGGCTTCTTCATGGAGAGCTGGAACGCTGCCCGTTTTCGCGAGGCTCACCTCGACGTGTGTTTCGTTCAGGACAATCACAGCAGATCGGCTAAAGGCGTACTGCGTGGCCTCCATTTCCAGAATCCAGATCCACAGGGGAAGCTCGTTCGCGTCGTTGCCGGTCGCGTCTGGGACGTGATCGTAGATGTCCGCCGCTCTTCGGCGTACTTCGGGAAATGGATCGGCACGCTGCTTTCGGCGGCGAACAAGCGGATGCTGTGGGTACCCCCCGGCTTCGCCCACGGCTTCGTCAGCCTCGAGGACGACACTGACTTCCTTTACAAATGCACGAGCGCCTATGATCCTGCTGCGGAACACACTTTGTTGTGGAACGACCCTGAGATCGGTATCGCTTGGCCGCTCGACGGAATCGAGCCACTACTGTCCGTAAAGGATAAAGCCGGCAAACGGCTTTACGAGATTCAGGCGTTCACATGAAGGTTCTGATTGTCGGCGGTGGCGGCCAGGTGGGCCGTGCATTAGCGGCTCATGCTACGTCGGGCGCCACGATCGTCAGCCTAGACAGAGGCTGCCTCGATATCACCGATCCAGTGAGAGTGGAGGCCGCCGTTCGAGGAATGACGCCGGATTTGGTCTTCAACGCCGCGGCCTATACTTCAGTCGACAAGGCGGAAGGCGACGAGGCGGCGGCCCATGCGGTCAACGCGCTCGCTGTCGGTCTTCTATCCCGAGCGGCGCGCGAAGCCGGAGCGCGCTTTGTCCATATTTCCACAGACTTTGTCTTCGATGGCTTGGCAAGCATGCCGTACCTACCCGATGCGCCACCCAACCCGTTATCTGCCTACGGCCGGACCAAGCGGGCGGGTGAAGTTGCAGCGGGCGAGGATGCACTGGTCGTGCGCACAGGGTGGGTTTATGCGCCGCTCGGCGTCAATTTTGTATCTACGATGTTGCGGCTGATGCGCGACCGTTCCGAAGTCCGCGTGGTCGCTGATCAGGTCGGAACGCCGACCGACGCAGCGGGCCTTGCCGCAGCGCTATGGGTGCTGGCAGGGCGAGGGCTGAACGGGATATATCACTATACCGACAGCGGCGTCGCCAGTTGGTACGACTTCGCGGTCGCGATCCAAGAGGAGGCACTGGCGGCGGGACTTCTGACGAAGCCGGCGCTGGTGATCCCAATCCGGACTGACGAGTTCCCCACAGCTGCACGACGGCCAAGCTATTCCGTGCTCGACAAACGCTTTACTTTCGCTGCGCTCGGCGAAGCGTCTCCTCATTGGCGGACCAAGCTGCGTTCGACGCTCGCCGCCGTGAAAACCTATGTCTAGCCTGATCGTGACCGGCGGTGCCGGCTTCATCGGCGCAAATTTCGTGCGCCACTGGCGTCATGCTAATTCAGAAGACCTTATCGTTGTGCTAGACTCGCTGACTTATGCCGGCAATCGTGCCAATCTCGCGGGTGTCGACAGCGTGCATCTCGCGGTGGGCGATATCTGCGATACGGCTCTCGTCGCCACGCTAATCGCCGATCATTCCGTCGATACAATCGTGCATTTCGCTGCCGAGACGCATGTCGACCGGTCGATCACCGGGCCGGACGCGTTCGTGATCACTAACCTGCTTGGCACGCACAGCTTGCTTAACGCGGCCAAGACCGCTTGGCTCGATCAGGGCAGCGGTCGCCCACACCGCTTCCATCATATCTCAACCGATGAGGTTTACGGCTCGCTCGGTCCCAACGATCCGGGGTTCAATGAACTGACGCCTTACGCCCCCAATTCACCTTATTCCGCTTCAAAGGCAGGAGCGGACCACCTCGTTCGCGCTTATCATCATACCTACGGACTCGAGACCACTACGAGCAATTGCTCGAACAATTATGGTCCGTTCCAGTTTCCGGAAAAGCTTATTCCTCTGTTTACGCTCAACGCGCTCTCGGGCCACAAGCTACCGATTTATGGCGACGGGTTGAACGTGAGGGACTGGCTGCACGTCGAGGATCATTGCCGCGCAATCGCGCTGATTCTGGGCGACGGCAGGGCAGGGGAGACGTACAATGTCGGCGGCGGCGAGGAGCTGCCCAACCTCGCAGTGGTCGATGCCATTTGCCACGGTGTCGACGCCGCATTTGCCCGCGAACCGACGCTCGCGCGCCGTTTTCCCGACGCACCGCCCGCGAAGGGGCGGCCGACGGCGGAGCTCAAAAGCTATGTCGAGGACCGCAAGGGGCACGACCGCCGCTATGCTATCGATGGTACCAAGCTTCGCCTTGAGCTGGGCTACGCGCCGACCCGCAATTTTCAGCAGGGATTCGCGCAGACCCTCGGCTGGCTACTATCGCACGAGAAATGGTGGCGGCCGCTGCTTGCCGACGGCGCCAGAGGGGATGAAATCTCGTAGCGGCTGGCGACAGGCATCTTAAGGTTCCCACGCCGCCTTAGAAGGGCCGGGCGCGGGGTGGGCGAGATACGCTAAACGTCGCACCTCCCGGCGGCCATGCACCACGGTATCGAGGATCAGACCGCAGAACAAATTGAGCGTCGCGAGGATTACAAGTCCGGTAGACAGTATAGCGGTCGGCAATCGCGGCACGAGACCGGTCGCAAAATAGGTCCGGGCAAGCGGAATCGCCAGGATGACCGCGAGCATCAGCAGCACGGCGGCCACGAGCGCAAAGAAAAGCACCGGTCGCTCGATGCGGAAAAGCGTCAAGATGGTCCGCAGGATGCGCCACCCGTCGCGCCAGGTTGAAAGCTTGGAGATCGATCCATCGCGCCTTGCGCCGTACGCCGTGAGCTTCTCACAAACCGGCATGCGCAGCTCGAGCGCGTGGACGCTGATCTCCGTTTCGATCTCGAAGCCGGACGACAGCACCGGGAAGCTCTTGACGAAGCGCCGCGAAAATACCCGGTACCCCGACAATATGTCGGTGAAGGTACGTCCAAAAAGACGCGCCAGAAGCGCCGTAAGCAACGCATTGCCCAGCTCGTGGCCGCGGCGAAATGCGGCGTCGACTTCCGATGCGCGCGCACCGACAATCATGTCGAGACGTCGTTCGATGAGCTCTCGCACCATCGCCGGCGCGGCAGAGGCGTCGTAGGTTGCGTCGCCATCGGCCATCACATAAATATCCGCCTCGATATCGGCAAACATTCGCCGGACGACATGGCCCTTGCCTTGCAGAGCCTCGCTACGGACGACCGCACCGGCCTCGCGTGCCGCCGTGACGGTGCGGTCGCTGCTGTTATTGTCGTAGACGTAAATCGGAGCGTCGGGGAAGGCAGCACGGAAGCCGGTGACGGTGGCGGCGATCGCGGCTTCCTCGTTGTAGCAAGGCAGAATCACCGCAATCACAGGCACCCGATCCGCTGTTCCCTGATCGGTGGCCATTCCTTCCTTTCCCGCCCGGCCGGCGCCGCCGCGGGCCGCTCGTTGGATCAACCCTATCTCCCGCCGCCGCTTAAAACAACCTGTCAAGACACAGATGTCAACGTTCGCTGCCGTCAAAGAGCTCCCATCCTGATCCATCGATCTGCCTCGCTCCGACGCGGTTACCAGAACCGGTTAATCGACTCCTGCCGCAGCAAGCCCTTCGCGAACCCGAGCGAGAGCGGCGTCCGCCGGCGCGGTTTCACCGAGCAGGGCGAAGGTGCCGTTCATGGCGAACACGCAATGGCCGTGGACGGCGGCGAGAAGCGATCGCGCCAGCGCCGGTGCGGTGCTTCGTCCGCCCGCAGGCAGCGCGGCCTCGACCTCGGCGAAGACCAGTCCCGTCAGCCGTTCCAGCGCCTCGGCATACCATTCAGGCACGGCGGTTCCCTCGGGCAGACGGTGGTCGTATATCGCCGCCCACCCGTTGCGGTGTGCCGCCGCGAAGCCGAAGTAACCGCGGACCATGCATTCGATGCGATCCTCGGCACCCGGCCCGGCGAGCTGCTCATAAAGATGCTCGGTCCATAGCTTCAGCGTGCGTGCGTTGATCGCCAGGACGAGGCGGTCGTAGTTGCCGAAGACGTTATAGATCGTCCCGATCGAATAGCCGATCCGCTTGGCGACTTCGCGGGCCGAGAAGCGAGCAAAACCGACCTGCTCCATCTGGCGGTGGCCCTCGTCGACGATCATCGTCTCGAGCTCTAGGCGGGTGTGGTCCGATCTGCGTGCCATCGCGTCCTCAGAAATGATCACTGCTCAGAATATAATTGAACAGTGATCATTATGGCGTTAGACGAGTCGCGAAGCAAGGATCGGAGTGATTCGATGATCGGTTTTCTTCTCTGGGTGGCGATCGCGACCTTCGGATGGAAGATATGGCGGCGGCTGGGCGAGGCGGAAATTCGGCTCGCGGTGCTGACCGATATCGTTCTCGCGCGGGATGAGCACGCTCCGCCGCCGCTTGCCGAGACGCAACCCATCGCGCCCTCGGAAATGCCCGCCGCCGCGCCGGAGATCATGGATGCCGTGATATCCGCGCCCGTCCTGTCCGAACCCGAGCCGGCGCCCGATCCCTTGCCGGCGCCGATTGCCCCGTCGCCGCCCGAGCCTGCGTGGGAACGAGCGTCGCATGAGCATTTCGCACCCAGCGGGGCAGCGACATCGATGTTCGAGGAAATGTTCGGGTCCCGCCTGCCGATATGGGTCGGCGGCGTCACGCTGGCGGTAGCCGGGCTGTTCCTCGTCAAATATTCGATCGACACCGGCCTGCTGTCGCCGCCGGTCCGTGTCCTCCTCGGTCTGGTCTTCGCCGTCGCGCTGGTCATCGGCGCGGAGGCGGCGCAGCGCGTTCCAGCGCTGGCCCGTGATCCGCGCGTTGCCCAGGCGCTGGCCGGCGCGGGCATCGCGGTCGGCTACACCTCGACCCTCGTCGCGGCCGACCTCTACCATCTCGTCGGCTCCGGAACGGCATTCCTCGGGCTCGCCACGGTGACCGCCGCGGCGATCGGGCTGGCGCTGCGCTTCGGCGCGCCCTCTGCCGTGCTCGGCTTGGTCGGCGGCCTCTCCGCCCCGGCTCTGGTCGGCGGGGCGGAGACGAACGCGCCGGTGCTTGCGCTCTATCTGATGCTGGTCATCGCTGCCCTCGCCGGCGTGGCCCGCCGCCAGGGCTGGCGCTGGCTTGGCATCGCCGCGATGGTCGGCGGCTTCGGCTGGGGCGCCGTGCTGATCGCGACCAGCGTCATCGATGTCGCGAGCGCCGGCGCGACGGGCTTCTTCCTGCTGCTCCTGGCCTTCGCCATGCCGACGATCGCGCTGGGCCGTGACGACGACGCTTCGGCCCGGGCGGTTCGCCTGGCCACCGTCGCGGCGGCGGCGGTGCAGCTTGCGCTGCTCGTCGCGCAAGGCGGCTTCGCCCCACTGCAGTGGGGGTTCTACGGGCTGCTGTCGATCGGCGTGACGATCGTCGCGCGGATCGACGCCGGCCAGCGCATGCTTCCGCCGCTCGCTCTGGCGGTCGCACTGGCGACCGTCCTCGTATGGCCGGCGCCCCCTGCGGATATCTTGACCTGCGTCGCGATTGGGAATCTGCTAA
>CAXSHP010000069.1:0-11829 GCA_964236935.1 uncultured Sphingomonadaceae bacterium | reverse complement strand
TCAGCGCTCCCAAGATCAGTGACACGGTCGCGCTTACTGGCACCGAGCCGCTTGACAGCGCCGCCCAGACGGTAAGCTTCGCCGTCCGCGCCTGGTATCAGGACGATCAGGGGCTCGGCGTGACGATCCCGGCAAGCAACATCGATCTGACCTTGACCGCGACTGGCGGCAACGTGCTGTCGAACTATGTCTCGGCGATCAACTACGGGACCCCTGACACAGCCGGCAACCGTATCGTGACGCTGACGCTGGCGCCGAACGCCAGCACGCATCTGCTATCCGGCGGCGTGCTGCCGCTGCAGCTCCAGGCGCAGATTCGCGGCACGACGCGGACTGCGCTCGATCCCGGCGGCATCTCGCTCACCATCAACCCGACCGCGGACACGCCGTCGTTCGTCCAGCTTGCGACGACGGGCGGCAATGCAGGGACCTATATCCCGCTCACGATCACCGCGACCTCGCCCGACACCGATGGCTCGGAACGGGTGGACGTCCTGATCAAAGGGTTGCCGAGCGGCTACAGCCTGACGAACGCGTCGGGCACGGCCGTGGGCACCTACGAGTCGGCTAACGGCTGGTGGCGGCTGCGGACCGCCGATCTCACCGGCCTCAAGATGTACGTGCCGGCAGGGCGCTACGAGAACGCGGCGCTGCAAGTCGCCGCGCAATCGGTCGACGGATCTTCGACGCGGACGACGGCTTGGAATGCGCTCACGGTCGTTGTCAACGGTGCTCCGACGAACATCACGCTGAGCGGTTCGGTCGCGGAAAATGCGGCGAATGGCACGTTTGTCGGGACCTTGGCCGGCATCGATCCCGACACCGCGGAGGGTGTCGCCGCGCCGACCAGCTTTCAGCTGCTTAACAATGCGGGCGGGCGCTACGTGCTGGACACCAGCAACACCAGCAGGCTCCTCGTCGCAAATGGCGGCAGCGCCTATTTCGATTATGAGGCCGCCAACCGCGATGCGCTCCACACGATCACGGTGCGCGCGTTCGATAGTTCGGGGTCATACGTCGACAAGTCGATCGTCGTGCCCGTCACCAACGTCAACGAAGCACCGAACGCTCCGAACGGAGGAACAAGCGTATTGTCGTTTTCCGACGAGACCGGCTTGGGGGCCAATCCAGCCACGGCCGGCGCGGTCCTCGCGACCTTCAATCTTACTGATCCAGACGGCACAACGCCCACGCTCCAGTTCGTTCCGGGCGGCAATCCGAATAATTGGTTCACGATCGTCGGAAATCAGGTGCGCTTCAACGCGGGCGTGAACTTTGATTTCGAATGGTTCAGAAATAACGGCTACAGCGTCTATGATTGGAACGGCGATGGTCGTTCGGATGCTTATATCGTCAATGCAACGATACAAGCGAACGACGGCGCGCTGACTTCCGGCGGAACGCTACTGCAAGTCTATATCTCGGACGTCAATGAACGCCCGATTATTCCTGTGCTCACGTCGCAGACTCTATACAGCGAAACTTTAAGCGGCGACGCGGCGCATGCCGGCAAGATTTTGGACAGCTTCGGCCTAAGCGATCCGGACGGGCCGTCGCCGAACCTCATAATCACAAGCAACTCCAATAACTGGTTCCAGGTCGTCAACGGCAGCCAGATAGCGTTCGCTCCTGGGGTGAACTTCACTGCCGACTGGCTGCGTGCCAACAAGGGCCAATACGGTATCGATCCGGAATTCTACTACGACACGGACGGCGACGGGCTGAAAGAAATCCGCGTGGCGACGCTGGTGGTGGCTGCGCAGGACGCAAGCGGGCTTGTTTCCGATCCGTTCGTCCAAGCCATCCTGATCGAAGACAAGAACGAGGCTCCAGTCTTTTCGCAGGCGCCTTTCCGCTTCTATCCGGGAGAGAACGCGGGCTGGTACCAATATCTCGGTGCCGTGTCGGGCAGCGATGTCGACGGGCCAGCCTCCGAGCTTCGCTACGTCTTCTCGAACTGGGACCGTTATTACGACAGCAATCTGGCGCGAAACGTCACGCGCTCATCCGATCAGCGTTTCGTCATGGATGACAACGGGAACGTCTACGTCAACGGATCGCAGTCGCTCGACTTCGAGAGCGTGCGGGATTTCGGCTATAGCATCCTGATCTACGACAAGGCGTTTGGCGCCAATAACACCTACAGCAGCGGTTCGCTCGAGGTTCATCTTCAGGATGTGGATGAACCCCATAGTATGTCGAACCTGACCCTCAATGTCGCCGAAAGCAACGTCAGTTTTACCCCGTTTAATTCTGTTGGGAACTTCCGATCGATGTTGAGTGACCCGGAGGGCGGACGCAACATTCGATTCCAGTTCGACAATGGCTCAAACCAGAAGGATGGTTGGCAGATCGAGTCTGCATCCGGGCAGGTCTGGATGATCAGCCCCATGGACTATGAGGCGCTGACCGATGTCTACCAATATTATTATGACGAATGGGGTAACCCTTATCCCTATTATGTCGGTCAAGATCCTTCGAGAGCGACCTTCAATCTTGGCGTGCAGGCGATCAATGACGGAACCGGCCAGGTTACTACTGGGACGCTGACAATCAACGTCCAGAATATCGATGAAGCGCCGACATTCTCAACTTATCAGGCCCCGTATAATTCCAAGATCATATATCGCAGCCCGACCGAATATTGGGTAAAGCAGGATAAGAACGCTGATCCGATCATCCAGATCTCAGCGGCTGACCCGGAACACGGAACGAGTTTCTCCTATTCGATTACCGGCCTCAACATGGTCGAAAGCATCAAATATTATGGCGGGAGCAGCGAAATCGACGCGACGGGCCTGCCGAACATCTGGGTCAATGCCTCGGGGCAGATCGGCTTCTCGGTCCCTGGCGAGGGCGATGGCGAATGGGAAGGCGGGCTGAAGATCGCCGGAACGCGGCGGACGTCGAGCGTCGTCGCGACCTTCAATCTCAACATCACCGACGCGACCGGCCATACGAACACGACCCCGTTCAACATAACTTTCCTGGCGAGAGGATATTCCGCCCCCCCGATTGTGATCGATCTCGACGGCGATGGTGTGGAGCTCAAGCCTTACGACGGATCGACGGTTCAATTCGATATGGATCGCGATGGCATTCGTGACACGACCGGCTGGGTAGGCGCGGATGATGGCTTCTTGGCGCTGGATCGCAATGGCAACGGCACGATCGACGACATCAATGAAATATCTTTCGTCGACGATGATGCGCAGGCCGTTTCGGACATCGAGGGCTTGCGCGCGTTCGACACGAACGACGACGGTTTCCTCGATGCCGACGACGAGCGCTTCGCAGAATTCCTCGTATGGCAGGACGCCAATCAGGACGGCGTGAGCCAGGCGGGCGAGCTTCGGTCGCTCACCGAGGCTGGCATCACGCACATCGGGCTCACGATCACGCGCAATCCCGACGATACGGAGGAAGCGGACAACCGTATCTATGCGACCGCCAGCTATAGCCGCGCAGATGGGACATTCGGAACGGTAGGCGACGTGATCCTGGGTTTCGATCCGTCCAATATCGACGCGCTCGCCGCGCCCATCATTTTCGACCTCGATCACGACGGCAAGACGATCACCTCGCTCGCGGACAGCTCGACCGTTTTCGACATGGTCGGCGACGGCAAGCTGCGGAAGACGGCATGGCTTGATCAAGGGGATGCCTTCCTGGTGCGCGATCGCGACGGCAACGGCCTGGTCGACGACATTCGGGATATCTCGTTTGTCGGCGATAAGGTCGGCGCGAAGACCGACCTCGAAGGGCTCGCCGGTTTCGACGACAATGACGACGGTGTTCTCGATGCCAATGACGCGAGCTTTGTCGGCTTCACGGTCTGGAAGGATGCCAACGGAAACGGCGTGACCGATGCCGGCGAGCTTCTCAGCCTTGCCCAGGCCGGAATCGTCAGCATCAGCCTGACCGGAACCGCGACGGGCCAAACCGCCGATAAGCGTGCGACTGGCGAAAGCGTGATCTTCAACACCGCGAGCTATCAAACCGCGGATGGCGAGAACGGCGGTCTGAGCGACGTTGGGCTCGCTTACACCAGGACGCCCGTCGGCCAGGTAGGTGCCAAGAACATCTCTTATGCTCAGATGACGGTCTCTGAAGATCGCAAGGCAAGAAGCTTCCGGATTACCGCCGCGGGTGGTTCCCTCGCGATCCTGCCGAAGCATGTTGAGGGCGAGCTGGATCCTGCGGCGGGCAAGGTTGGCGCCGCCGTGCTGCTCGATTTTGCGGATCGATCGGTCGGTTTGCTCAGCGCCGTTGTCCTCGATCTCGACGCCGACGGTCTGGAGCTGAAGTCGCGCAGGAAATCGCATGCCGCCTTCGACATGGACGGCGACGGTGTGGCTGATGATAGTGCATGGGTCGGCAAAGGTGACGGCTTCCTCGTCATCGACCAGAACGATGACGGTCTGATCGACACGCCCGGAGAGCTTTCGCTGCTCTCCGCAAGCGCGACGTCCAAATCTGGTTTCGCCGCTTTGGCCACCCTCGATAGCAACAAGGACGGCAAGCTCGACAAGTCTGACACCCGCTTCGGCGAACTCAAGGTCTGGGTCGATGGCAATCGCGACGGCGCCGTCGACAGCGGCGAGCTCAAGACGTTGACCAATATCGGCATCGTCTCCTTTTCTTTGGCGAGTACCCAATTGTCCTACACCGCCAAGGTCGATGCCAATTACGTCCTTTCGACCGCGTCGTTCACACGCTCGGACGGCTCGGTGGCGACGATGGGCGAAGCGGCGCTCGCTTTCGACCCAAGTTCTAGGCACGACGATCCCGGTGAGCCAACCGACGCGCTCGGCGGGATTCCGGAGCTCGAGGCGATTTCGCCGGCCGACCCGGATACTTCAGCCGCAGCGCATCAGGCGCCGAAGCTCTTCGAGGGCGAGCTAGGCCGCTTCTGGTCGAAATGGCTTGAAGAGGACACGGCGCACAGCCTAATCAATGGAATTGACTTGTCGGCTGCGAATAATCGTTCCGGCAATTCCTTGCTCCAAGCGGACGCAGCGCGCATGATCGAAGCCCTCAATGGGTTCGGTGCCGATCTTGGAACGGATAATCTCCTGCCGGTGCAACAGCCGCTGGACGGTCGCTACGCCCTTGCGGCAGCACATTGAGGACATCTGGTGACCGAAACCGCGCAAGCTCCAACCGTCAGTCACGCGCTGGGGGAGATGACCTGGCTGCTTAGTCAGTCTCCGATCCATCGCGTGATGGCGATCGGTGATCTGGAATGGCTCGTCATGCCGGCCCTGCTTGCCGAGCAATTCTATATCTTCCGCGATGGCAGTCAGCCAGTCGGCCTCGCTCTATGGGCCAAAACCACGGAAGCGGGCGCTGCAAAACTCGATAAGGGCATGATCGAGCCGGAGAACCGCCTGACGCTCGACGAGTGGCAAAACGGCGACAACGTCTGGCTGGTCGATCTCGTGGCTCCCTTCGCGACGGCCGAGAACAAGCATAGGGAGGTCATGCTGGCCGATCTGATCGCCGGTCCCTTGAGAGAGAAGGCATTCAGCTTTCACGTTACCGACCCTTTGACCGGCGTGCGGCAGGTACGCCGTGTGGAGGAGGATGCGTTTGCGCAGCTGAAGAGGGCGGTGGAGGACGCGGCTGCGTAGCGGCCACTATCGGGTTTTAGGTGTTGCTGAACCTCAGAATTCCTAGCCTTCGGAGGATGGCTCATCCCCTTTTTTCGGGAGACGCCAAGCACTCGCGAATCGCGTATCGAATCCAAGCATTCGGATAGCCAATCGAATACAAGGAATCGAGGATGCCAGTGATGCAGATCGAGCACCGGAGAAGCGACACTGCAATCCCGGAAAGTCCAGAGTCAGCCGTTTGGCAAGATGGCAAGGTGAAGGGCCTGGACAATGGTCCCGGATTTCCCAATTTCTATTCCACTAGGTCGCGGGCGTCCATTCTGACGGAAGATCCCGCCAATTCCCGAAAGCCTGAGATCGCCAAACGAACTGCCGAAGCGTCGGCTGACGTACGCCACGGCGAGCTGGTCTTCCTGAAGGTTCTACCGAAGGAGCGTCTTTCGGGTGAACGCGGAATACGCAGTTGCTTCGCCGTCACGCCGCCCCGCTTGGGCGACTTCGACGTGGCGTGGTTCTGCGGTCTTTGTCTGGCGGCGCGCAGCCTTGAGGATGTCAACGATATCCTTCGAATGCTCTATGACGGCATTGGAGCGAACGCCTGCCTGCTGGCGCAATTCGGTGCCAACCGACGCCGGCCGACTTTTCAGTTCGTCATCGATGGTCCCCCGGGACTTGCGGCCGAGATCACGTCCCGGCGCTTGAGTGACGACGCCATCATGGTCGCCTGCCAACAGCGTGTGTTCGGCTTTGTCTGGTCGGACCTCGAGCGGATCATCGAAATGACCGACAAGCGCCGCGAGACGCTTGCGATCTACGCTGCGCACGGCTTGCACGAGGGTTTCACCATTCCGTTGTCGGTGCCAGGCGAGCCGCGTGGCTTCTGTAGTTTCGGTTGGACCGATCCGCATGACCTAACCGTCGACATCATGGCCATCCTGCTGATCGCCGCGCCCGCGCTATTCGAGACCGTCCGGCGGCTACGCGGCATGTGGATCGTCAATCACGAAAAGCTTGAGCTGACGCCGCGTCAGATCGATTGCCTGGTCGGCGTCTCACGCGGGCTCAACGACATGCAGATCGCGCACGATCTCGGCATCAGCGTCCAGACCGTGCACGACCACCTCGAGGAGGCGCGCAAACGCTACGGCGCCCACAAGCGGACCGACCTTCTGGTAAAGGCGATCCGCTCGGGCGAGCTGCCCTGGAGCCGCATCACTGGATCACAGTAGCGTATCTACAGCTCCCTAGTTCGCTCGGGAGATCGGCCGTTTTTATGATCTATTCTATGCGAGCAGATTACGCATGGGACAGTATGCATTTTAATCTGAGCAGTTTGTTTGACACCATTCCCCGCAAGTACGACGCTGTCGCAGGCGCCTCTACCCCTCTTTTTTCGGGAGACGCCAACGAGAACCGAATCGCCTATGTATCTCTGACTGCGGATGGCGTCACAGCCGGCCAGTCGAGGATGCTGACATGCGTATCGAAGGATCGAACGATAGGCTTCATAAGAGTGATGGAAGCCCGGAACCGCTACATCGCAACCGGAACCGACGTGAGCATTCTGGAGCGGAAGCACGCGATAGGCATTTGCGCCTAGTCCAGGCCAACGATCCATCATCGCGCGTTTTTACCGAACGAGTGGTTGGGACACTGGGTGATGCTTCGATACCCGAAGGTCGCACGCATGCTCCCGCGTTTATCGGGCCTGCCAACGAGGCCCGTTCGATAACCCCACGCCCGCTTCGCAGTTGCTTCCGATCAGCGCCGCCGCGACTGGCTGACTTCGATGCAGCGTGGCTCACCAACCTTTGCCTTGCTGCGCGTGACCTTGAGGACGTTCATGAGATTCTTCGGATGGTTTATTCGGGGGTCGGCTCTAAGGTCTGTCTCCTTGCGCAGATCGGTCCGACACGCTTTCTGTCGTCGTTCCATCTCCCCGTCGACGTTCCCGATGCTCTGGCAACGGCGATTGTTTCGCGACCGATGGCGGACGACGCGGTCATGACCGCCTGCAAGCAACGCGTCCTGGCGTTCGCGTGGTCCGATCTTGAAAGGATCATCGAGATGAACGACCGGCGTCGCGAGACACTCGCTATCTACGCGTCTTACGGATTGCACGAAGGCTTTACGATCCCCCTGGCAGTCCCAGGAGAGCCCAGAGGCTTTTGCAGCTTCGCATGGGAAGATCCGCCGGATCTTACGCTGGATGTCATGGCGATCCTCATCCTGGCTGCACAGTGCCTCTATGAAACTGCCCGACGTGTGCTCGGACTGTGGGTAGAACACCGGGAGTGCCTTGGACTGACCCCAAGGCAGATCGATTGCCTGGCAGGCGTTGCATGTGGCCTCAATGATGCGCAGATCGCGCATGAGCTTGATATCAGCGTACCTACGGTCCACGATCATCTCGAAGTGGCCCGTAAGCGGTACCGCGCGCACAAACGGACCGACTTGGTGGTGAAGGCGCTCCGCTCCGGCGAGCTGCCGTGGAGCCGCATCACCGGATCACCGCTGGCTTGGGCATCGGCGCGCTACCGATCCAGTCGGCCGCCGTGGGATCCGATGGTCGACCCGGAAGCCCTATAGAATCGTAGCGGTTAATCCTCATGTCCGAGCGACACTTCCAAGAAGACGCGCATGCCGACGCACTCCCCGTGCGGATTAAGCGCGGCACCCCAGATTGGCGGAATGCCGACAGCTATCGGCATCTGCTTGAACTTGATGCCGACGGTTGGGCATGGGAATGGCTGCGCCGCAATCCGGCATATATCGAACAGGCCAAGAGCACGCCGCTTCCGGTAGCCGAGGCACTGCGCCGGCCACCACGTTTGGTTCCCTCCAGCGCGTGCATCGCCGCAGACTGGGGGCTTCATTTTCGCGGAGCATCCGTCAATCCCCGCGTCCCAGGCGAGACTGATCTGGCACGCCGACTGCTTACCTTCCGTGCTTCCGGTCGACGCGCTTCCCGCTGCAGCGGGAGCTCCTGACGTCTTTGATTTCAGCGACGCCGGCGCGTCGATCACCATCGCACTGGATTTACGCGGGCGAGAGAGTGTTGTGCTCAGCAACGGATATCAACGCATCCGGCTCGATATCTTGGACGGCACTATTCGCAGCGGACCGGTCCGTATCCGTTATCGGGTTGGCGGATCGGAGGCGGTGGATCGCCAGCTCTTCAACCTCAAGCGCCTGCTGACGCTGCAACAAGAGAGGCGGATCACGCGCGATCCGTCGGACACCAGATCCAGAGCTGTCCGCTGGACACATGTCCTGAGGGCTATCGATGCGTGCGCCACGTCCGCGACGCAGCGCGACATCGCTGTTGTGCTGTTCCCCCGCATTGGGCTTGGAAAGGATTGGCGGGATACCGATTCGGTTCGGATGCGCGTTCATCGCCTGATCGCAGCGGGTAACGAAATGATTGCCGGTCGATACCTGCGCCTGTTGCGTTAGTCGGCGATCACCGGCTCCGGACCATCGCCCGACGCGGACCTGCGCAACAGCTCATGAGCTTCAATGCCAAGCGCACGCGCGATATCGTCAACCATGTCGATCGTCGCGCCATAGACCGATCGCTCGAGGGCGCTGATATAGGTGCGGTCGATTCCCGCCTCATGCGCCAACGCCTCTTGCGACAGCCCTCTCGCAGTTCTCAACTTCCGGAGGTTGCGCGCGAACACCAAGCGTATATCCATAAGCACGAACGGACGCGCTTGCGATGTATTCCTCCACGGAGTATACTCCACAAGCGGTTTTTTTGGATCCGGTTTAGGGATGGGTGACCAGCAATCCGAGGTCAGGGAATCGGCGCCGACCGGGTCGCAGCTGACCGATTATGATCGGGCGCACCGCATAACCTATTTACGTTTACTCGACGCGGACGCCGAATCCGCGGATTGGCGAGAAGTCGCCGCGGTTGTTCTCCATCTCGATGTCGCTGCAAACGCCGATCGAGCGCGGCGGACTTGGGAAAGCCACCTCGCCAGGGCACGGTGGATGACGATGGCGGGCTATCGACAGGAGTTGGAGGCCACGCGCCCTCGATAGCGCTTGCGAAGACGGAACTTTCGCGTCCGATAACGCTAAGGCAGCCCATACTAGTCCAACTCGATCGTGCGCCGCCGCGTTACGTCCAGCGTGCAATAAGCACCTTGGACAGCGCGCTCACGCTTCTCGATACGGCGGCATCGTAGAATGTACGAATTCGCCGCCCGCGAGATCGTACCTCCCCTCGCTTCCTTCGCAGCGCCAAACCCACGCGGATACGCGCGCCCAAGCGCGCATGGCGGCGAGGAGCACTATGGAGAACGACGAGAATGCACGCGCGAGCGCGGCGAGGACTGGCTCGCCGTATCTCAACCCCGAACAAGCGGCTTTCTACATTGGGGTGTCGACACGCACGCTTCAGGAGCATCGATCCGCCGGCACCGGGCCGCGCTTCCGCCGCCATTGTCGCCGCGTCCGCTATCATATCGATGATCTCGACGCCTGGTCCCTCGGCGTCGCGGTCGAGACCGACGTCGCTCGCTCGGCCTAGCAGTCTCAGTCTCGAGATGCGTTTCCCACAGCACCGATTGATCGCCGTTGCAACCGGCGCCGTCTGCCTCCTCGCAACCATTGCGTGGCGACCGCGTCCCATTCTCGTCTGGAACGTGAGCGCTAGCGCGCCGCTCGGACTGTATCTGGTGCGCTCCGCCGAGGACAAACGCAGCCGGCGATCGTCGCGCCGACACCGTCGGAGATTCCGCTCGGGTCTATGTGGTCGATCGGCTGTTCGATGCTGCCGAACTGCGGCTCGGCGAGAAGAAGCAGGCCATCGTCAAGATCGTCCGCAGCGGCGATCGGCGTCAAGATCGTCGGAGGGCGTCGTGACCGATGCACCGCCAGAGGCTTCGGGCCCCGCCAAAGTCGATCCTGAAACGCTGGTGCTGCGCGGCACGCCGGGAAGGGTGGTGCGATTCCGGAAGGGCGTGATTATCACCGCTGCCGCGCTCGGTTCGACTGCGATCGTCGGTGCGGCCTGGATGGCACTGAAGCCCGCTACGTTCCAAATGATCGCAAGCTCCGAAGATCGCACGGAGACCATGCCAACCCTGCCGACCGACGCGTTGGCCGGGGCGCCAAAATCCTATGACAACGTCCCTCAGCTCGGACCGCCGCTGCCCGGGGATCTGGGGCGACCGATCCTCGACCACCAACGCGCCGTCGGCACGCAGATTCCATCAAGCGACCCAGATCAAGCGGAGCAGATCGCGGAAGCCCAACGCCAGCGGGTCGCTGCCGAACGCAAAACAGCACGAGAATCAAGTGTCATGATGCAGATGTTGGGTGCCAATCGGACCGATGTGGCGATGGCGAGCGAGGTTGCGGCGCCGACTGCACCGGCGACGGACGTCGCGGCAAACCCGAAGCTGGCGCTCGATTTCGAGCGAGATCCGAACGGCCAGCAGCGCAAAGCCGATTTCATCGCCGGCAAGAACGATGCCAGCGACATCAATCCGCACGCACTCGTGCCTGCGGCCTCGCGCTGGACGTTGAGCGCCGGCAGCGTGATTGCCGCGAGCTTGATCACCGGCCTCAACTCCGATCTACCGGGACTGGTCACTGCGCAGGTGACGGAGAATGCTTATGATAGTGTCACCGGCCGTACCCTGCTGATCCCGCAAGGCTCGCGGCTGATCGGCAGCTACGACAGCGTCGTGGCGTTCGGCCAGAAGCGGACGCTGGTAGTTTGGCAACGTATCATCCTGCCCGACGGCTCTTCGGTCAGGATCGACAACCTACCCGCATCGGACACCGCCGGTTACGCGGGCCTAGCCGACGATGTCGAGGTCCATACGTGGCAGCTTCTGAAGGGAGTTGTGCTTTCGACATTGCTGGGAGTTGGGACCGAGTTGACCTTCGGCGGCGATGAGAGCGATCTTCTTCGCGCGATCCGCGAATCCGCTCAGCAAAGCGGCTCGCGCGCTGGTGACCAACTTGTCACGCGCAACCTCAACATCCAGCCGACCATTCGTGTCCGGCCGGGTTGGTCGCTACGGGTGATCGTACACAAGGACCTATTGATGCGTCCTTGGCATACAGCTGGGAGATAAGCATGGCCGGTTTAAAACTGGGAAAGCTGCCCGACCGGATTCCGGTTAAGTTCGCGATCAACAGAGGTGGCTCGGAGAATCTGAACAGCGGGGATGAGTGGATTGCCGGCCTGACG
>CAXSHP010000068.1:0-11949 GCA_964236935.1 uncultured Sphingomonadaceae bacterium | reverse complement strand
TCGCGGTGGTGCCGGGGCGCGCGTCGATCGCGGTGTGGTCGCCGGGGCTCAACGATCGCGGCAATTCGCTGCTGGGCACGCGCGCGCTGGAGGAATTGGCGCATGCGACGGGGTGGTCGGTGTTCAGCCCGGCCAAATGAATCAAAACCGTTCGCCCTGAGCTTGTCGAAGGGCCTTCCTTCTTCCCGGGTAAAGAAGGAGAGGGCTTCGACAAGCTCAGCCCGAACGGTGTTGGGTTGTGCTGGCGTTATTCCTGATGCAGCTCCGCCAGCAGCGCGGTCGCGCCATAGACTTTGGCGAGCGCCTCGTCGACCGCACCGGTCGACACTACGACGGTGCGGTTGACTGCCGGATCGAAGCCGAACGAGCCGCCGAGGCTGTGGATGTTGCCGTCGAACGCCGCGCCGATCACCGCGCCGTCGCGCGCGATCACCGGCGAGCCCGAATTGCCGCCGATGATGTCGTTGTTGGTGACGAAATCCATTACCGTCGTCGGATCGAGCTTGGCCTGCGCCGGCACCCAGCGCGGCGCGAGATTGAACGGCGCGGCGCCGGTCGCGCGAGTGTAGAGCCCGGCGAAGCGCGTGACCGGTTCGATCGTGCGGCCCTGGTAGGTCCAGCCCTGGACCGAGCCGTAGGAGATGCGCAGCGTGAAGGTCGCATCGGGATAGAGCGTGTCGCCGTATGCCGCGAAGCGCGCCTCGGCGAGCTTCGACTGCGCCGCGGCGATCGGACCCTCGACCTCCGCCTTGTAGCGGCGCTTGAGCGCGCGCGCGTCGGGATCGGCGGCGAGCGCGAGGCGGATCATCGGATCGTCGGACGCCTTGATCGCCTTCATGCCCCCGTCCCACAGCCGCTGGCGCACCGCCGGATCGGCGAGCTTGCTGCCGGAAACGGTGCGCCGCGCGAGCGCTTCGGGCGATTCGCTGCCGAGCAGGTGCCGCGCCGCAGGATCGTCGGCGGTGAGATTCTCGCGCACCTTGGACAGCCAGAATTCGAGCTGGGTCTCCTCGAGCCACGGATAGATCGGCCGTTCGTCGGTCAGCTGCTTCTCGAGCAGCGGCAGCGCCGAATCGGTGAATTCGGGCAGGCGCTGGGCATTGGGCTTGGTCCGTTCGGCGGCGGCGCGGACGAGCAGCCGCGCATATCCCGGCAGGCTCGCGCCGCCGCCGAAGCGGCCCTCGAGCATGACATACGGAAGGTAGATCGCGCTGTAGGCCTCGACCGCCTTGGCAACCTCGCCCCACGGATCGCCGATGCGCGCGGCGAGCGCCGGATCGGCGGCGACCTTGGCGCGCAGATCGCGTTCGCTTGCCGCCAGCGTCGCCGCAAACGCCGGGTCGAGCAGCGAGCGCCACTGGCCGTAATAGGCCTTGTAGCTGTTCTCGACGCCGAACAATTCGTCGGCGCCGGTGCGGGTCTTTTCGGGATCGTCCTTCATCGCCGCGATCAGCCGGCCGCGCAGTTCGGACAGATAAAGCTCGGTCACCGGCAGGCGCAGATCGCGCGCCATCGCCATCTGGCTCTGGGTGAACAGGCGCGAGGTACTGCCCGGATTGCCGACGACGAAGGTGATCTCACCGGGCTGGGGCGCACGCGCCGCCCATTTGAGATGGATCGGTGTCGCGACCGGCTGGTCGTTCTCGTAGAGCCGGAGGAAAGCCGAATCGAGCGCGTAGCGCGGAAAGTTGAAATTGTCGGGATCGCCGCCGAAGAACGCCGCCTGGAATTCCGGCGCGAACACCAGCCGGACGTCGCTGTACTTGCGGTAGGTGTAGAGCTTGTACTGCCCGCCGCCGAACAGGATCACGACCTGGCAGCGCTGCTTGGCGGTATCGGTGCAGCCCGCTTTCTCGATCGTCGCGATCGCGCCGTCGCGCGCGGCGATCAGCGCCTCGCCGGTGCGCGTGCCGATCGCCGCCTTGACCTTGGCGGTGACGTCGGTGATCGCGCTGACGATCTCGGCCTGCTGGCCGGGGCACTTGCGCTCGCCCGCGCGGTCGGCGGCGGCGAAGCCGGCCTTGACGAAATCCTCGGTCGGGGTTGACAGGTTCTGCGCGCAATCGACCACGCAATGGTGGTTGGTCAGCACCAGCCCCGCGGCCGACACCACCGACGCCGAGCAGCCGCCGGTGAGGCGGACGGCGGCGCCGCGCACCCGATCGAGCCACGCCTGGTCGGGCGCGAAGCCATAGGCCGCCTGCATCTTCGCGGTGGGAAACGCATCAAACGTCCACATGCCTTCGTCGGCATAAGCGGGGGCTGACAGCGCGGCGGTGGCTACCGCAGCGAGGAAAAAGGTCTTGCGCATAGGATATTGCTCCGTGGAGGCGTTAACGCTGTATCGGGCGGGCGGCGCGACTTGCCAACAGCTTTGATCGTCATCCCGGCGAAAGCCGGGATCCACGGACACGGAGCGGCTGGAGTGGAGAGCGGACGCCGTCCATGGGCCCCGGCTTCCGCCGGGGTGACGGCCGCATTAGCCCCTCGTCCTCCGCGATCCCCGCTGCTATCGGGCGGGCGTGCCCGATATCGCCGATCCCTTCGACCAGATCGTCGACGCTCCGTTCGATGCGGCGCTGAGCGAGCGCTACCTCGTCTATGCGCTGTCGACGATCACCGCGCGCTCGCTGCCCGACGTCCGCGACGGGCTCAAGCCGGTCCACCGCCGGCTGCTGTGGGGAATGCGGCTGCTGCGGCTCGATCCAACCGCGAATTACCAGAAATGCGCGCGCGTCGTCGGCGAGGTGATGGGCAAATACCATCCGCACGGCGATCAATCGATCTACGACGCGATGGTCCGCCTCGCCCAGACCTTCTCGCTGCGCTACCCGCTCGTCGACGGCCAAGGCAATTTCGGCAACGTCGATGGCGATAATGCCGCGGCGATGCGCTACACCGAGGCGCGAATGACCGCCGCCGCGGCCGAGCTGATGGCCGGTCTCGACGAAGGCACGGTCGATTTCCGCCCGACCTACAATGGCGCCGACGAAGAGCCCGAGGTCTTCCCCGGCCTGTTCCCCAATCTGCTTGCCAACGGCGCGTCGGGCATCGCGGTCGGCATGGCGACCTCGATCCCGCCGCATAATGTCGCCGAGCTGATCGACGCCGCGATCCACCTGATCGACAATATCGAGGCGAGCGACGCCTCACTGATGCGGTTCGTCACGGGGCCGGATTTCCCGACCGGCGGGATCGTCGTCGATTCGGCCGCGTCGATCGCGGAGGCCTATGCGACCGGCCGCGGCAGCTTCCGCGTGCGCGCGCGCTGGAGCGAGGAGAAGGAGAAAGGCGGCGGCTGGCGCATCGCCATCACCGAAATCCCCTACCAGGTGCAGAAGGGCAAATTGATCGAACAGATCGCCGCGCTCGTCACCGACAAGAAGCTGCCGATCCTCGCCGACGTCCGCGACGAGAGCGACGAGGCGATCCGCATCGTGATCGAGCCGCGCAGCCGCGCGGTCGAGCCGCAGATGCTGATCGACAGCCTGTTCCGCCTGACCGACCTCGAGACGCGCGTCCCGCTCAACCTCAACGTGCTCGACGCGGATCGCACGCCGCGCGTGATGAGCCTGCTCCAGGCGCTCGCTTCGTGGCTGGCGCATCAGGTGCTCGTGCTGCTGCGCCGCTCGCGCTTCCGGCTCGGCAAGATCGACGACCGGATGGAGCTGCTCGACGGCTTCATCATCGCCTTCCTCAATCTCGACCGCGTGATCCAGATCATCCGCACCGAGGACGAGCCCAAGCCGATCATGATGGACGAGTTCGCGCTGACCGACCGCCAGGCCGAGGCGATCCTCAACATGCGGCTGCGTTCCTTGCGCAAGCTCGAGGAGATGGAGCTTCGTCGCGAGCGCGACGAGCTCGCCAAAGAGCGCGAGGAGCTGATCAAGCTGATCGAGAGCCCCGCGCGCCAGCGCACGCGGCTCAAGAAGGATCTGACAGCGCTGCGCGTGCGCTACGGCCCCGACACCGATCTCGGGCGGCGGCGAACGACGATCGAGGAGGCGGGGCCGGCGCGCGAGATCCCGCTCGAGGCGATGATCGAACGCGAACCGATCACCGTGATCCTGTCGCAGCGCGGCTGGATCCGGGCGATGAAGGGCCACGTCGCCCTCGATCAGGCGGAGGCGCTCAAGTTCAAGGAGGGCGACGGCCGGCTGTTCTCGTTCCACGCGCAGACCACCGATAAATTGCTGCTCGCGGCGGACAACGGCCGGTTCTACACGCTCGCCGCCGATCGTCTGCCGGGCGGGCGCGGCTTCGGCGAGCCGGTGCGGCTGCTGATCGATATCGAGGGCGATGCCGGTCTCGTCGCCTTGCTGCCCGTGGTGCGAGCGCCGCGCCTGCTGCTGGCGACTTCGGATGGGCGCGGGTTCGTCGCGGTCGCCGGCGAGATCGTCGCCGAGACGCGCAAGGGCCGCCAGGTGGTGAACCTGCGTCCGGGAGCCAAGCTCAAGGTGGTCCGGCCGATCGCGGCGGACGCCGATTATGTCGGGGCGGTCGGCGACAATCGCAAGCTGGTCGTGTTCCCGCTGGCCGAGCTGCCCGAGATGGCGCGCGGCGCCGGCGTCCAGCTGCAGAACTACCGCGACGGCGGGCTGTCCGATGCGACCGCATTTCGCTTCGAGACCGGGCTGAGCTGGCCGATGGGCGGCGAGAGCAAGCGAATGCGGAGTGAGGCGGACATGGGCGCATGGCGCGTCGCGCGCGGGGCGATCGGGCGGATGCCGCCGCTCGGTTTCCCCCGCGACAACCGGTTCGAGAACTGACGCGCCGGTCGGGGCAATCAACAATTAACGCAAATGCCCTAGCCTGCTCCCATGCAGGTGGCGAAAACCAGACGTCCGACGACACCGATATTGTCACCTGCCGTGATCGCTCCGGACGACCGGCAGCAGATCGTCGGCTCGCGCCAGGACTATCTCGACGCGTTGCCGATCGCCACCGCGCTGATCGAAGGCATGCCGCACGGCCCCCAGCCGGATGCGACCAACCGCCAATATGACGTGCTCGACGCGATCTCGTTCGCGAGCGGCGGCAAGCGGCTGATCGAGCGCTGGCGCATCCGGCGCGCGCTCACCGATTTCCTCCCTACCGACAGTCTGGAAATGCGCTTCGACTGGTGCGACGGCAAGGCGATCAGCGGCCGTCATTTCCTGATCTGCCTGTCGCGCCTGCCGCCGACCGCCGACCACGCCCGACGCTGTCTGCTGACGTTGGTCGAGCGCACCGCCGAGGTCGAGAACGAGCGCTCGCTGCGCGCCGAGATGCTCCACGACAGCCTCACCGGTCTGCCCAACCGCGCCGCATTCGCCGAAGCCGTCGAGCGCGCCGTGGCCTGCCGATCGGGTGGCACGGGCTTTGCGGTGCTGGTAGTCGATCTCACGCGCTTCAGCCGGATCAACGAATGCATGGGGCCGACCGCGGGGGACGAACTGATCATCACCGTCGCCCGCCGGCTCGTATCGTCGCTGCGCAGCCAGGACGTGCTGGCGCGGATCGGCGGCGACGAGTTCGGCATCCTCCTCACGCTGCGCAACGGCCCGGAGGACGCGCTGCGGGCCGCGCGCCGCATCCTCAGCACCCTTTCCACCCCGTTCCGCCTGTCGGAGCTCGAGATCGGCATCGATTGCGCGATCGGCTGCGCGATCATGAACGACAGCCCGGCCAGCTCCGACGAGGTCGTGCGCAACGCCCAGTTCGCGCTGAAGCGCGCCAAGCTGAGCGGCCGAGTCGAGGTCTATCATCCCGGCGAGGCGAATGCGGTGCGCCACCGCTTCAGCGTCGAGACCGAGCTGCGCCGCGCGATCGAGCGCGAGGAGCTCGAGCTCGCCTACCAGCCCGTGGTCGATCTGGTGAGCGGTCACGTCACCGGCTTCGAGGCGCTGGCGCGCTGGACCCACGCCGAGCGCGGGCCGGTGCAACCGGCCGAGTTCATCGCCGTTGCCGAGGAATGCGGCCTGATCGTGCCGCTCGGCCGCTGGGCGGTCGATACCACTTTGCGCACCCTCACCGAGTGGGATCGCGCCGCCGGCAGCACGCTGCCGATCCACATGGCGGTCAACCTGTCCGCGGTCCAGCTCGTGCGCGACGACATTCCGGCGATGGTCGAGGAGGCGCTGATCCGGCATGGCGTGAGCGGCCACCGGCTGATCCTCGAACTGACCGAAAGCACGATCGTCCACGATCCGGAACGCGCCACGCGCACGCTGCAGGCGCTCAAGGGGCTCGATGCGAGCATCGCGATGGACGATTTCGGCACCGGCTATTCGAGCATGGCCTATCTCCAGCGGCTGCCGATCGACATCCTCAAGATCGACCGCAGCTTCGTCACCGGCATGCTCGCCGATCGCGACAAGGTGGCGATCGTCCGCGCGGTGCTCGGCCTGGCGGTCGCGCTCGGCATGTCGACCACGGCGGAGGGCGTCGAGGCCGTCCAGGTGGCGCAGACGCTCGCCGCACTCGGCTGCAGCCACGGCCAGGGCTTCTATTTCGCCGAGCCGATGAGCGCGGACAAGGCGTTTGCCTATCTCCGCGCGGCGAGCGCCTGAGCGGTCTCTTCCCGCGCGATCGCCCGGACGCGCGCCGCATCGGGAAAACCTTCCGTCACCCACCGCCGCTCGATCGCCTGCAAGGTCGCGGCGACCGTCGGACCCGCCACCAGCCCCATCGCCACGAGATCGCCGCCGCCGACCGCCAGGCGCGGGCGCTGCCAGCCGGCGAGGCGCGCATGGGCCGCGGCATCCTCCTGCGCACCAAGCAGCAGCTGATCGAGCGCGGCCTCGGCACCGCTGAGATAAGCGCAGGCGAGAATGTCGTCGGCCGCCGGGGCCGCGACCGCCAGCTCGAGCCGCCTGCGCGCCGCTCTGGACAGCTTGAGCCGCGCGCCGACCGCGGCGGCCGCGGCGCCATCGGGCAGCACGGCAGCGAGCCGCCGGAGCGGCGCCGACGCGATTCCCAGCGCGGCTTCCCGCCGCACGACCCGGTCGAGCCGCGCGACGCCGTCCGCGCCGATCTCGGGCAGCACGGGCGCGAGGATCGCGTGGTCGAGCATCAGCCCGATCGTCGGCGCGGGATCGGCGACGGCGAGCAGCTTGAGCAGCTCGTCGGCGATCCGCTCGCGCGACAGCGCCATCAGATCGTTGGCGCGCGCGGTGCATGCGGCCAGCGCGGCGGGATCGGGCGGGTCGCGGCCGAAGCGGGCGTGAAAGCGGAAGAAGCGCAGGATGCGCAGATGGTCCTCGGCGATGCGCCCGAGCGGATTCCCGATGAAGCGCACCTTCCGCGCGGCAAGATCGGCGAGGCCGCCGAAATAATCGAACAATTCGCCGCTGGCCGGATCGGCCGAGAGCGCATTGATGGTGAAATCGCGTCGCGCGGCGTCCTCGCGCCAGTCGTCGCTGTAGGCGACGGTCGCATGGCGGCCGTCGGTGGCGACGTCGCGGCGCAGCGTGGTGACCTCGACCGGCCCGTCGGGCAGCACCGCGGTGACGGTGCCGTGCGCGATGCCGGTCGGCACCGCCTTGAGCCCCGCGCGCCCGATCCGCTCGACCAGCTCGTCGGGGCGCAGCCGGGTGGCGAGATCGATGTCGTCCACCGGCAGGCCGAGCAACGTATCGCGCACCGCGCCGCCCACGTACCGCGTCGCGCCCTCCCCGCCGTCGAGCGCGGCGAGCAGCCGATCGAGCCCCGCGCGGGTGCGCCACGCGGCGGCGGGAAGCAGCTCAGGCATAGGCCAGCCGCCGCGAGATATTGACGATCATCGCCGCGGTCGCGCCCCAGATCCGCCGTTCCTGCCAGACGATCTCGAAATAGCGCCGCTCGCGCCCCTGCCATTCGAGCGCCTGCTCGACATGGTTGGCGGGCTCGAGCACGAACGACAGCGGCACTTCGAACAGTTCGGCGACCTCGGCGTCGTGCGGCGTCAGCGCCAGATCGGGCGGCACCACCCCGACGATCGGGATCACCTCGAATCCGGTCACCGTGCGGTAGCGATCGGCGATGCCGACCACCTCGACCTGGCTGCGATCGAGCCCGATCTCCTCTTCCGCCTCGCGCAACGCCGCGTCGATCGGGCCGTCGTCGCCGGGATCGATCCGCCCGCCAGGGAAGGCGACCTGTCCCGGATGGCGACGCAGCGTGTCGTTGCGGCGGGTGAGGATCAGCGTCGGATCGGGGCGGTCGACCACGGCCACCAGCACCGCGGCGGGCACCAGCGTCTCATGCGGAGCGAGCGTCAGATCGTCCCCGTCGCTCTCGAGCAGGATCGTCTGCCGCGCGCCGCCCGCCGCGAGCGCGTGGCGCAGCCGTTCGGCGAGCGTCATCCGCCCGCGTCCATCGGAAAGAACGCGCCGTCGCTCCACACGCCGGGCGGATCGCCGCCCTCCTCGAGCGCCAGCGCCGCAAGCTCGTAATAGACCGGCCGCGCGATCAGCGCATCGAGCCCGCCGCGCACGCGCAGCAGCGGATGCGGACCCTCGGCGCGCTGCTCGAAGCGCAGCGGACACGCGGCGGAGGCGAGCACCAGGTCGCCGGTGTTGAGGCGGAACGCCAGGCGGCGTTCGCGCCCGTCGCCCTCGCTCGCCAGCTCGACCGCGACGAACGGGGCATCGTCGACCGCGATGTCGAGCTTTTCGGCCGGGGTGACGAGCACATAGCCGCCGTCCGCCTCGCGCCGCAGGATCGACGAGAACAATCGCACCATCGCCGGACGGCCGATCGGCGAGCCTTCGTGAAACCAGGTGCCGTCGCGCGCGATGCGCATGCCGCTGTCGCCGCAGTGCGTCGGATGCCATTGCTCGACCGGGGGTATCCCGCGCTCCCCGGCAAGCCGGCCGATCTCGGCGAGACTGAGGCCGGCGATCGCGGCGAGCGGTTCGGCGCTGGGCATGGCGTCAGCGATTAGACCATGCGCCGCGCGACTTGAAGGGCCGCCGGCCGCAATATGCCCTCCGCCGGCAGGGTCTGTCCGCCGGTCAGCCGCACCAGCAGGCGGCGCCGCTCGACGGGGCCGGGCACTTCCCAGCCCCGGGTCGGCGCGGCGGAGAAGCCGAACAGGCGGTCATAATATTCGGGATCGCCGATCAGCGCCGCTGCGCGTTCGCCGGCGGCGTCGATCGCCGCGAGCGCATGGCCGGTCAGCGCCTTGCCGATCCCGCTGTGCTGGCGGTCGGGACGCACCGCGATCGGCCCGACCAGGATCAGCGGGATCGCTCCACCGCGGGGTGGGGCAAGCTCGATCGGCCAGCTCTGCAGCGTCGCCACCAGCGCTTCCCCCGCGAACGCCGCGAACGACAGATCGGGCAGCGGCGCGAGCCCCTCGCGCAGCCGATACGCGGTCCGCTGGTGGCGGTCGGTGCCGAACGCGGCATCGAGCAAGGCCTCTACATGCGCCGGCGCGGCGCGGGCGATAGGCGAGAACGTGATCATGGCCTGCCCTTCCGACACGGTCGGCGGCCCTTAGCGGCATGATCGCAGAATCCAAACGGCAATCGGCGACAAGGTTATCCCCAGCGGCCGGGGAAAAACCTGTGGATGAAAGCGGTATGGCCGCAGCTTGCGCGCGATCCGCGCGGCTTGCCCGCTTTTCGGGCAGCGGCTAAGCGACGCCTCTCATGGCGAAGGGGCCTGCGTGGACGATCTGCTCCAGCTCGAAGTGTCCGACGTCGAGGTCGCGGTGCTCACCGGCATCTATTCCGAAGAGACGCATCTGCCGCAGCCGCTGCGCATCTCGGTCGTCGCCGACCTCGCCTGCCCCGACCGGTTCGAGCCCGATTCGCCGCTCGCCACGTCGAAGAACTATCTTGATCTCAAGCGCGCGATCACCGCCGCTTTGCCCGCCGACCGCCACTTCACCCTGATCGAGGCGGTCGCCGACCATATCGCCGAGACCTTGTTCGTGCAGGATGCGCGTGTCCGCCGGGTCGAGGTGCGGATCGTCAAGCTGGCGATCTCGCTCGATGGCGAATCGATCGGCATCCGCATGGTCCGCCATCGGCGATGAGCGGGCCGGCGCCCGCAAAACTCGCGCTCGTCACCGGCGGCTGCCGGCGGATCGGCGCCGCCATCGCCGCGCGCCTGGCACTCGAGGGCTTTGCGCTCGCGCTCCACGCCAGCCACGATGTCGCACCCGAGCCCGAGCTGGCCGAGGCGATCGCCGCCAGCGGCGTGGCGTGGCACATGTTTCCGGCGGACTTTGCCGACGGCGCGGCGGTCGACCGGCTGATGCCCCGGGTGATCGATCATTTCGGCCACGCGCCCGAGCTGCTGGTCAACAATGCCGCGCGATTCGCATGGGATTCGCCCGAAACGGTGTCGCTGCCCGCGATGCTCGATCATTATGCGGTCAATTGCGCCGCGCCCGCGGTGCTGATCCGCGCGCTGGCGGAGACCGCGAGCGCCGAGCGGCCCGCCACCGCGGTCAACATCCTCGACCAGCGCATCGCCCAGCCCAATTCCGACCAGCTGAGCTACACCTTGTCCAAGCTCGCGCTGGCCGAGCTGACGACGATCCTCGCGCGCCATCATGCGCCGGCGGTGCGCGTCGTCGCGGTCGCGCCGGGGCTGACCCTGCCGACCGCCGACTATGGCGCCGAGCAGATGACGCGGCTGGCGTCGGCGATGCCGCTCGATCGGCTGGCGACGCCCGCCGACATCGCCGACGCGGTGGCTTATCTGGTCGGCGCGCGCGCGGTCACCGGCCAGACGATCTTCGTCGACGGCGGCGCGCACCTCTGCCGCTACGAGCGCGACTTCCTGTTCCTCGACCGCTAGCCGGTGCGGCCGCACGCCCCCAGGCCCGCGATCACCAGGCGATAATCCTCGCGCGCGGCGGCGGCATCGGCCGGCTCGAGCGCGGCGACGCTCGGATCGGGCAGCTCGGGCGGGAGCGCGCAGGCGAGCCGATACCACAACAAGGTATCGCGCGCCGGCGGCTCGGCGGCTTCGTCGACCATCTCGCCCAGCGCCACCGCCCAGCGCGGTTCCTCGCCGGGTCGGCGCAGCACCGTCAGCGACACCGGGCGGCCGTCGGCGGTGGTCAGGAAGATCTGCGTCTCGCTCTCGCCCGGCAGCGATCCCGGCACATGGAAGGCATTGCCGATGCCGGTCACGACCGGGGGCGCGGCGGGAACGCCGGCAGCGATCAGGATCGCGCGCAGCCGCGCTTCGGTCGCGGCGCTCCACGGCAGCTGCGCGTCGCGCGCGACGAGCCGCAGCTCGCCGGGCCGGCCCGCCACCGTCGCCGCGAGGAGGATGACGCGCAGCTTCTTGAGCTTGGGCGGGCGATTCGCCTGATCGAGCGGCAGATCGACCAGCCAGCTGACCCGCGCGGGCAATCCCCCGGCGCCGCGGATCAACGTCGCGACGTCGCCCTCGACGTAGAAGCGGGCGAATCCCGCGCGCACGTCGGCCGCCTGCGCGGGCTTGAGCCGGGTGGCCGAGGCGATCGTGACGATCGCGGCGACCGGCGCGGCGATCGCCCGATCGGCGAGGTCGACGTAGCTCGGCCCGGCCTGCCCGGCGCCAAGCGGTGCCGGCTGCGCGGTCGCCGCGGCGGCGCCGAGCAGCGCGATCAGGCCGATGGCGTGACGAATTCGCATGGATCCTCCGGTTCGTCGCGGGACAACCGGCCGGCTGTGCCACGGCGAGAATGCGCGATTCAAGCGTTTACAAAGCGTTTGCGTCCGCTGGGGGCTCGCGATAGACAATAGCGTTCCGGTTGAGGCAGGGCGACCTGCGGTGGCTGCCGTCGGCCGCATCTCGATCACTGCCAAGCCGGAGTGTGGAGGAGGTGTCTTTCAATAATGTCGTACGCTGATCAATCGGTGAGCAACCGGCGGCTGGTGTCGATCGCGGTCGTCGCGCTCATCCACCTGCTGCTCGGATACGCCCTCGTCACGGGTCTCGGCACCAACTTCATCAAGAAGATGGCGACCGACCTGAAGA
>CAXSHP010000067.1:7573-12441 GCA_964236935.1 uncultured Sphingomonadaceae bacterium | reverse complement strand
ACAATGCCGGAATACTCACCTTCAAACTGGCTGAGAAAACAGGGAGGACGTCAATTTTCGATATCGCAGCGCGCGGCCTTGACCGAGCTTTCCTTGCGGGTGAGCAGGCCCTCGGTGAGATAGAGGTCGCAGAGTTGGGCGACGGTCACTGCGTTGCGCTGATCGATCTTCGCCTGCTGTGGGTCGTCGCCGCTCACCGTGAGGCCGGCGAGGCGGGTGGCTTCCTGACGCGCGGTCTCCGGGGTCCAAGGCGCGCCGTGAATACCGATCTTGAAGCGGCGCGTCCGGCCCTCGAGAAAATACTGGTAGACGTATGTGATCAGGCCCTTGGGCGAGACGCGTGCGCCGAAACCGATCAGCTCGTTATCCCAGACAAAACGCTCTTTGCCGGTCGCCTTCAGATCGCCCACCGCCCGCTTTGTGACTCGAATGTTGGACTTCGCCATGACTCACCTCGATCCGCTGTCCTGACCCCGCTTCACCTTGATTTGGAAGAAATCTGGAAGAGTGAGGACGAAAGCGCAGGATAGACTGTCGTGCGATCTTCGGCTAAAGTCCAATAAAGATTGGCATTTTCGCAGGAACGGATACGTTCGGATACGTGCCGGCTGGTTGTGGTAAGGCTGAGGTCGTGAGTTCAATCCTCACCGGCAGCACCATTCACTTATAAAACAACGGCTTGGAGAGCGCGGGGCGGCTCTCTTTGTCTGAGGTGGTTGGAACTCTGTAGGAAGAATGCGTACTCTCAGCCGATCAGGCAACGGATGCCTGCTTCGCCTGTCAGAATAGTCTATCCGGACGAATGTCAGATCGCGTTCAGCCGAGACGGGTCGCGATCTCGGCGGCCCGCGCGCGAAGCGCCTCGAGCAGGTCGGTCGAAGCCGCGAGCGCATGCTGGCGCGATACTGAAAGCGCCGCGACCACCTCGCCGTTGCGGCGTCGGACGGGGACCGCGATGCAATGGAGGTCGGGAACGACCTCGCCGTCGTCCACCGCATAGTCACGCTCGACGACGAGCCCCAGACATGTCCGCAATGCGTCGACCGCGATGATCGTCCGGTCGGTGAGCGGCACGAACGGCGCTGAGGTCAGATAATCCTCGCGCCGCTCCTCCGGGAGGAACGCCAGCGCCACCTTCCCGATCGCCGAGCAATAGGCTTCGAGCTGCCCTCCTTCGCGTGTGAGAACGGCGGAGCCGCGCGGTTCCTTCACGAGATAGGTCACCATCTCGCCGTCCCAGACGCCGAGATGCGCCGTCAAGTTCAACTCGAGCGCCAATGAACGGACGACCGGCTGACCGACCTGGACCAGCATCTCCCTGACATCGGCCTGCCGAGCGAGATCGCGCAGCACCAGGCCCGACGTGTAATGGCCGCGTCGCGACGCGTGAAGCAGGCCATGATGCGCGAGCGTCCGCGCAAGACGATGGGCCGTCGGCAGCGGCATGGACAGTCGACGGGCATGTTCGGCGAGCGACTGTTCTCCGCCGGCGCCACCAATCGACGTCAGCAGGCGCAAGGCGCGGTGCACCGCCGCGCTGCCTGCTACCGGGCCTGCAACCGGGTCCGAGTCCATTCTTCCATGATATGAAAAAGCGGGGGCGTGTCAAATTGCTCGAAGCCTCCTGCGCCGCTAGCTCGTATCGAACGAAAGGAAGACTTGCGATGACGAGCCATGACGAAGCGGCTGCCGCATTGCGGGCGGCGTATGCCGGCGGTCCGATCGCTCCTCTCAGAAGCGTATTGGACCCGGGCGACGCCGTCGGTGCCTACGCGGTGCAGGCGATCAACACGCACCATTGGCGTGCCCACGGCCGCAGGATGGTCGGCCGCAAGGTCGGGTTGACGGCTCGCTCGGTGCAGGCGCAACTCGGTGTCGATCAGCCCGACTTCGGCGTGCTGTTCGAGGACATGGCGATCCCGAACGGTGGACGGCTGGATCCCGCGCGCGTGCTCCAGCCGAAGGCCGAAGCGGAAGTGGCGATCCTGCTCGCCGTCGATCTCGACCGGCCGAACGCCACCGCGGCCGATGTCGCGGCTGCCGCGGCGCATGCCGTGGCCGCGATCGAGATCGTCGACAGCCGCATCGCGGACTGGCAGATCACATATGCCGATACCGTGGCCGACAACGGCTCCTCGGCCTTCTACGTGCTCGGCGGCACGCCGCGCACGCTGGACGGCCTCGATCTCTACACCTGCGGCATGGTGCTTGAGGTGAACGGCGCCGTGGCCTCGCTCGGCGCGGGGGCGGCCTGCCTCGGCCACCCGCTCGAGGCCGCCGCCTGGCTGGCGCGCACGCTCGCGCTGGCCGGCGAGCCGCTTCGCGCCGGCGACGTGGTGTTGACCGGCGCGCTCGGACCGATGGTCGCGATCGCGCCCGGCGATCGCGTCGCGGCCAAGATCGGGGGATTGGGATCGGTCTCCTTCAGCTACGGGGAATCGATCGCATGACGAAGCTGAAAGTTGCGATCATTGGTTCGGGCAATATCGGCACCGACCTGATGATCAAGATCCTGCGTCGTTCGGACGTGCTGGAGATGGGCGCATTCGTCGGCATCGATGCGGCGTCGGACGGCCTCAAACGTGCCGAGCGGCTCGGAGTGACGACCACGGCGGACGGGATCGACGGCCTCGTGGCACTGTCCGTCTGGCCTGAGATCGACGTCGTCTTCGACGCGACCTCGGCCAGCGCACATGGACGACACAGCGAAATCGTGACCGGCGCCGGCAAGGTGATGATCGACCTGACGCCCGCGGCGATCGGCCCCTACGTCGTACCTGTGGTCAACGGCGATGCGCATCTCGACAGTCCCAATGTCAACATGGTGACGTGCGGCGGCCAGGCGACGATCCCGATCGTGGCGGCGGTGTCGTCGGTCGCGGTCGTGCACTATGCCGAGATCGTGGCCTCCATCTCCTCCGCGAGCGCGGGTCCGGGAACGCGCGCCAACATCGACGAGTTCACCGAAACCACGGCGCGCGGGGCAGCGCGCGGCAAGGCGATTATCATCCTCAATCCCGCGGAGCCGCCGCTGCTGATGCGCGACACCGTCTTCATCCTGTCCTCCGGGGCGGACGAAGCGGAGATCGAAGGCGCGGTCGAGGCGATGGTGGCGAAGGTCAGAGCCTATGTCCCGGGCTACCGGCTGAAGCAGAAGCTCCAGTTCGAGCGCTTCGGCTCCAACAATCCGGTCCGCATCCCGGGCGTCGGCGCGCTTGAGGGCGTCAAGACCAGCGTCTTTCTCGAGGTCGAGGGGGCGGCGCACTATCTCCCCGCGTTCGCCGGCAATCTCGATATCATGACGTCGGCGGCGCTGAGCACGGCGGAAAGGATCGCGACCCGACATCTCGCCAAGGAGCTTCACTGATGCGGTTCGATCCGACCGAAACCAAACTCTACATCCAGGACGTGACGCTGCGCGACGGGATGCACGCCATCCGCCACGGTTACGGCGTCGACCATGTCCGCGCGATCGCCAAAGCGCTGGATGAAGGCGGCGTCGACGCGATCGAGGTAGCGCACGGCGACGGCCTGAACGGGTCGTCCTTCAACTACGGCTTCGGCGCGCATACCGACCGCGAATGGATCGAAGCCGTTCATGGCGAACTCCGCCGGGCGGTGCTCACCACCTTGCTTATCCCGGGGATCGGCACGATCAGGGATTTGCGGGATGCGCACAGCGTCGGGGTACGATCGGTCCGCATCGCGACGCATTGCACCGAAGCGGATATCTCGCGCCAGCACATTGCCGCCGCGCGGGATATCGGCATGGACACGGTCGGCTTTCTGATGATGAGCCACATGATCGAACCCGACGCGCTCGCCGCCCAGGCGAAGCTGATGGAAAGCTACGGCGCGACCTGCGTCTACGTTACGGACAGCGGCGGCGCGATGGACATGGACGCGTATCGGGCGAGGCTGGAGGCATTCGACCGGGTGCTCAAGCCGGAGACGCAGCGCGGCGTGCACGCCCACCACAATCTGTCGCTCGGCGTGGCCAACTCTCTCGTCGGGGTACAGGCGGGCGCGATCCGCGTCGATGCGAGCCTCGCGGGGATGGGTGCGGGGGCCGGCAATGCGCCGCTGGAAGTGTTCATCGCCGCGGCCGAGCGGAAGGGATGGCGCCACGGTTGCGATCTGTTCAAGCTGATGGACGCTGCCGAGAACCTCGTCCGCCCGCTGCAAGACCGGCCGGTGCGCGTCGACCGCGAGACGCTCAGCCTGGGATATGCCGGCGTCTACTCCTCCTTCCTGCGTCATGCCGAAAAAGCGGCGCAAGACTATGGCGTGGACACACGGGCGATCCTCGTCGAGCTTGGGCGGCGGCGAATGGTCGGCGGCCAGGAGGACATGATCGTGGACGTGGCGCTGGATCTCGCCAGCGCGTCATGAGCCGGCCTAGAGTTGGTTTCATCTTGGCTGAATCGTTCCCCCGCGAAGGCGGGGGTCCAGACCAGATCAAGACTGTTTGTCAGGGGCTGGACCCCCGCCTTCGCGGGGGAACGATTCAGGCTAGTGTCATCCCGCTTTAGTGCGAAAGTCGTCGCGGTCCCATGGGTGCCGTTTAGTATTTCCTCTCTTCCCACCACGGGAAGTAGCTCGGCATGTCCTGAGATACGCGGTCCGGGAAGTTGGCGGCGCGCTTTTCGAGAAACGCGGCGACGCCTTCCCGCGCATCGTCGCTTGCGCTGCGCGTCAGCACTCCGCGGCTTTCGATCCGGTGGGCTTCCATCGGATCGTCCAGCCCCAGTCCCCGCCACATCATCTGCCGGGTAAGCGCGATGGAGACCGGGGCGGCATTGTCCGCAATCTCGCGCGCGAGCGCATGCGCTGCGGCCAGAAGTGCGTCGGGCGGCAGCACTTCGTCG
>CAXSHP010000067.1:0-7563 GCA_964236935.1 uncultured Sphingomonadaceae bacterium | reverse complement strand
AGCCGGCCCGAATAACACCAGCGCAGCGCCGTGCCGATGCCGACGATGCGCGGCAGGAAATAGGTCGAAGCCGCTTCCGGAACGATGCCGCGTCGAGCGAAGACGAATCCGAACTTCGCGGTTTCGCTGGCCAGACGTATGTCCATCGGCAGCGTCATGGTCGCGCCGATGCCGACGGCCGCGCCGTTGATGGCCGCTATGACCGGTTTCTTCATTCGGAAGATGCGCAGCGTCAGGATGCCGCCGCCGTCGCGTGTGGCGGGATCGGCGAAGTCGAACCTCCCGGCGGCGGCCCCGGCGGCGACATCCGCGTCGGCGAGGAAGTCCGCCGCACCTCCCGAGATGTCGGCGCCGGCGCAGAACGCGCGACCTTCGCCCGTGACGATCACCGCGCGCACGCCATCGTCGGCATCCGACCGGTCGAACGCATCGACCATCTCCCGCATCATCTCGATCGTGAAGGCATTGAGCTTGTCGGGGCGATGCAAGGTTATCGTGGCGACGCGGTCATCGACCGTATAGCGGATGGTTGTATAGGTCATGACGATGCCGATCCCGCAGATGTGTTCGATTGCTCTGTAGAGATCTGCCGGGCCTCGGCGCGCAGCTGCGCCTTCAGCACCTTGCCCGCGCCGGAAATCGGCAAAGCGGTGCGTACCTCCAGGCTGCGGGGGCATTTGTAGCCCGCGATCGTAAGCCTGCAGTGGGCGATAAGTTCATCGTCGTCGATCGCCCATCCCGCACGCGGAACGACGACCGCGTGAACGGCCTCTCCCCAGCGCTCGTCGGCGATCCCGACCACGGCGCAGGATTGAACCGACGGGTGGCTTGCGAGCGCGGCCTCGACCTCGGCCGAATAGATGTTCTCGCCGCCGCTGACGATCATGTCCTTGAGCCGGTCGACGACGTAGAGGTAGCCGTCCCCGTCCATCCTGCCGAGATCGCCGGTGTGCATCCAGCCGCCGCGCAGCGCCTCGGCCGTATCGCCGCGGACCAGGATCTCCCCCACGGCGCCGCGCGGGAGTTCGCGTCCCTCGTCGTCGGCGACGCGCACTTCGGCCATGATCCCCGCCCGCCCGGCGGAGCGGATCCGTCCCGAGGCATAGGCGGCGGCATCGTGATCCGACGGCAGCAGCAGCGTCGCGATGGGTGAGAGTTCGGTCATGCCATAAGCCTGGATGAAACCGACTCCCGGCATCGCCGCGACGATGCGGTCCATCAGCGCGGGGGAGATCGGGCTGGCGCCGTAAATGATCCGCTCGACGCTCGAGAGGTCATAGTCGTCGAGGCGGGGATGATCCAGCAGCGCCTGAATCATGGTCGGCACGAGGAAGATGTCGGTCACCCGCTGCTGTTGAATGGATTGCATCACCGGCTCGGGCTGGAAGCCGGGGATGAAGATGTGGCGCGATCGCGCGAGCATCGCGGCGAACAGGCCCGAAATCGCACCGATGTGAAATAGCGGCGCGGTGTGCATCATGCTCGCGCCGGGGGCGCAGCCCGGAGCCCCGACATGGTTGAGCGCGGACGCCGTGATCGATCGATGCGACAGCATGACACCCTTGGGCGCGCCCGTCGTGCCGCCGGTGTAGAGGATCGCGGCGAGATCGTCCCCGGCGCGCAGCGTGTCGTCGATCGGCGGCCCCGCTCGGATACACTCTTCGTAGGCACGGCACCCTGCGGGCGCGTCATCGGCGCTCAAGACCGCATGAAGCGATTTGACCGATGATTGCAGCGCTTTCCCCGTCGCCGTCAGGTCGCGATCGACGATGAGGTACGTTGCCCCGCAATCGTTCAGCAACGCAGTCATCTCCGCCGCGCTCAGCCGGGTATTGATGGGGGTGAAGACCCCGCCGGCCCACAGGATGCCGAACATCGCTTCGAGATAGATGTCGCCATTGGGGGCGAGCAGCGCGACGCGGTCGCCCGCCTGCAATCCCCCCTCGACGAACCAGCCTGCCAGGCGGCGGACGCGGTCATGCACCTCCGCCCAGGTGCGCGAGCGGCCCCGATCGACGCTGGCGACGGCATCGGGCATCTCCCGCACCAAGCGGTGGAGCGGCTGCGTGAGATAGGCGCCGGTTCGTTGCACGCTCAGCGTCAGCCTCTTCCGGCGAGCGTGGGAGAAGTGGCTTGGCGCGGTCCGTCATCCTTCATGGCGGGCGCCGCGAATCCGGCAAGCCGCCGGCCGATGAGCTCCGATGCCTCCGCCACGATACGCGCGACCAGGGCCTGGCAGGTCGGTACGTCATGGATCAGGCCCTGCACCTGCCCTGCCCAGACGAGACCCGCATCGATGTCCCCGGTTTCCAGCGCGATCCGGCCGCGTGCTCCGGCCACCAGCGGCCGGATGTCGTCGAACACCGCTTCGGGCCGGGCGGAAAGCTCCACCACCCGATCGGACACGCCGGTCTTCGCGACGCGACCGGTGTTGTGGAACCGTCGGAAGATCAGGTTGGTCGCCCGCTCGTCGTTCGCCACGATGAGCGTCTTGATCCGGTCGTGGATCGGCGCCTCCACGGTCGCGCAGAAGCGGGTGCCCATGTTGATGCCTTCGGCGCCGAGTGCGAGCGCCGCGACCAGGCCGCGTCCGTCGCCGAAGCCGCCGCTGGCGATGATCGGAATCCGCACCCGATCCGCCGTCGCCGGAATCAGGACCAGGCCGGGGATATCGTCCTCGCCCGGATGGCCGGCACATTCGAAGCCGTCGATCGAGATCACGTCCACGCCCATCCGCTCCGCCGAAAGCGCGTGGCGGACGGCCGTGCATTTGTGGAGAATGATGACGCCGTGCGCCTTGAATTCCTCGACATGCTCCTGCGGCCGATGGCCGGCGGTTTCGACGATCCCGACGCCGCTATCGATGATCGCCCGGCGATATGCGGCGTAGGGCGGCGGATCCACCGATGGGAGAATCGTCAAGTTCACGCCGAAGGGCTTGTCCGTCATCGTCCGGCAGCGATCGATCTCGCGCCGCAGATCGTCGGGGGTCGGCTGAGTAAGCGCGGTCAGCATGCCGAGAGCGCCGGCGTTCGAGACCGCGGCGGCAAGCTCGGCCCGCCCGACCCACATCATCCCGCCCTGGACGATCGGATGCTCGATGCCGAGAAGCTCGGTCAAGCGCGTGCGGAGCCTCATGGCCGTGCCGCGCGGGCGCGAGCCGAGGACAGGCACGACACGGCGGGGCGTTGAACCATCCTATCGAACCTTTCTGAAATCCGGGCGGCGCTTGCCGACGAAGGCATCCACGCCTTCGCGTCCCTCCTGGCCGACGCCCGCCGCCGCGATCGCCCGTGCCTCCCGCTCGCACTGCGTCTCGAGCGTGGCCGAGAAGGATTCGAGGAGCAGGCGACGGGCCGCCCCGACCGCCTGCACCGGCGCGGCGGACAGCGCCTCCGCCATCTCCGCGCCGGCGGCTTCCAGATCGTCGACGAGCCGGGTGACGAGCCCGATCCGAGCCGCCTCCTCGGCGTCGACGCGGCGATTGGTCACGATCATCTCCTGGGCGATGCGCAGACCGACGATGCGCGGCAGCCACCAGGTGAGGCCGCAATCGGGGACCAGCCCGATCGCCGTATAAGCCGAGGTGAAATGCGCCGACGGCGTGGCCAGCACAACGTCGCCGGCCAGCGCCAGGCTGAGGCCGGCGCCGGCAGCCGGACCGTTGACGAGCACGAGCAACGGCTTGGGCATCCGCGCGAGCCGCGACAGCGCCAGCGTCAGCGTGCCCGCAAGCTCGCTGAGATAGGCGCCCGCGCGATCTCCGGCGGAGCGGAAGCCGGCGACGTCCCCGCCCGCGCAGAACATCCGTCCCGCTCCGGTCAGAACGACGCAGCGCACGGCAGGGTCGTGATCGCAGGCGATCGCCGCCTGCAGCAACGCCTGCGCCATCGGCGGATCGATCGCGTTGCCCGCCTCAGGACGATCGAGCGTTACGCGGGCGACGCCGTCGCGGATGTCGAGCGTGACGGGAGAGAGGGTCATGCGCATCGCTCCATCGCCTCGGACGCGAGCGCGATCAGGCGCGGGAGGCTCGCCGCCCGCTCGCGCGCATGCGCCGACGCGGCGGTTCCGCGCATCACGCGCCCCTTGATCCCGTGGAAGATCGCCGCCAGCCGGAAGAAGTTGAACGCGACGTAGAAAGCAAAATCCTCTTCCCTGATCGCCGGCCGTCCGACATTCTCGCAATAGCGCGCGCGATAATCCGCTTCGCTCGGGATGCCGAGCCTGACGGGATCCGCGCCGCCCAGGCCCGCGACGATGTCGGGCGGCATGCGGTACATCATCGCATGATAGGCGAAGTCCGCCAGCGGATGACCGAGCGTCGAGAGTTCCCAGTCGAGTACCGCGATCACGCGCGGCTCGGTCGGATGGAAGATCAAATTGTCGCAGCGGAAGTCGCCGTGGACGATCGCCGTCTCCTCCCCCGGCGGTATATGGGCGGGCAGCCATTCCGCCAGCCGGTCCATGTCGGCATCGCGGCCGGCGTCGGCGTCGTCCCGATATTGCCGCGACCAGCGCGAGATCTGCCGTTCGAAGTAATTGCCTGGACGACCGTAGTCGCCGAGGCCGACGGCGTCCGGATCGATCCGGTGGAGCGCCGCGATCGTCTCGTTCATCGCGATGAAGCAGCGTTCGCGCTCCGCGCTGCTCACTTCGGGGAAGGTCGCATCCCAGAAGATGCGGCCGTCCACCATCTCCATGACGTAGAACCAGCTGCCGATGACGCTGTCGTCGGTGCAGAGGCCATGGACGTGCGCCACAGGAAAGCCCGCCTGCCCGAGCGCAGACAGAACGCGCGCCTCGCGCTCGACCGCATGGGCTCCGCTCAGGATAGGCCCGGGCGGCTTGCGGCGCAACACGTAGGCGCGGCGTGGCGTGACCAGTTTGTAGGTCGGGTTGGATTGGCCGCCCTTGAACTGCTCGACCGACAGGGGGCCGGCAAACCCCTCGACATGCTCGCTCATCCAGCGCGAGAGCGCGATCTCGTCGAAGCCATAGCCGTCGCGGACGGGGGTGGTGCCCGCGTTCGCGCCGGCATCGGTCGCGGCCGCGATCACGAGTTCCGTTCCCTCCAGTCGCGCTTGATCTTCTTGGCCAGGCTCCATTTATGGACTTCGGTCGGGCCGTCGTAGATGCGGAACGCGCGGATCTCGCGGAAGACCTGCTCGACGATCGTGTCGGAGCTGACGCCGCTCGCGCCCATGACCTGCACGCAGCGATCCGCGACGCGCATCAGCGCCTCGGACACCGCCACCTTGGTCATGGAGCTTTCGATCGAGCCCAATGCTCCGCTATCAAGCACGCCTGCGCACCAATCGGTCATGAGCTCGGCCTGGCGAAGATCGATCAGATTATCCGCGAGCATGAAGCCCACGCCCTCATGGTCGACGAGCGCCTTGCCGAACGCGTGCCGGCGGCAGGCATAGTCGGTGGCGATCTCGTTGGCGCGGATGCATGCGCCAAGCCAGCGCGCGCAGTGAGACAGCCGCGCCGGCGCCAGTCGCACCTGCGCGTATCGAAACCCTTCGCCCGCCTCGCCGAGCATTTGGTCGGCCGGGAGGCGAAGGTCCTCGATCGCGACGACCGCGTGGCCGCCCGGCATCGAGCTGTCGATGGTGTTTGGCACGCGCTCGATGCGGACGGCGGGATGGGGCAGGTCGACGAGGAACATGCACGCGCCGTCGTTCGATTTCGCCATGACGATCCCGACCTTCGCTCCGTCCGCTCCCGTGATGAAAGCCTTACGGCCGTCGATGACCCAGAGATCGCCCTCCCGCCGACAAGTCGTACGCATCATCGACGGGTCGGAGCCGGCGCCGCCGTCCTCGGCGGGCTCCGTCATGAAGAAGGCGGAACGCGCGTTCCCCTCGACCAGGGGCTTCAAATACCGCTCCTTGATCGCCGCGCTGCCGACCTTGCCGAGGAGATACATGTTTCCTTCGTCGGGAGCCGCGGTGTTGCAGGCGAGCGGGCCGAGCGGCGATAGCCCGGTCTTCCGCAGGACGAACATCGTGTCGGCATGGCTCAGATGGGTGCCGTCGTCGAGAATATGCGGGGTCAGCACGCCCGCCGCGCGCGCACGCGTCCGGAGGTCGCCGATCAGCGCCTCGCTCGGGCAATCATGATGATCGCGGCGAGGATCCTTCTCGTAGGGCGCAACGACCTCGCGGACGAAGCTTTCCACACGCGCGCCGATCGCCGCCGTCCTCTCCGCACTGTCGATCGATGCCCGGCCGGCTGCGGTCGACACCAGCTGATCTACACTCATTCCGATCCTTTCGAACTGTTCATCGCGCCGACGCTTCGCTGCTCGATGTCAGCGCGTCGGCGGACCATAGCGGGCCTGGCGCGGACATAGCGGATCGGCAGGCTGCGGATGCCGCTGACGAACGGCGATGCGATGAAGATCGCGTCGCTCGCCGCCGCCATCGACGCGATCCGATCGAGAAAGGCGGTGAAGAACGCCTCGATCTCCAGCTTCGCGAGATATTGCCCGAGGCACATGTGCGGGCCGTGGCCGAACGCCAGATGATTGTTGGGATTGCGGTCGATCTTGAACCGGCCGGCATCCTCGAACGCCTCCTCGTCACGCGTCGCCGCGCCATATGACAGCAGCAGGGTATCGCCTCGCCTCAGCGTCGTTCCCCGGATTTCGTAATCCTGCGTGACCGTGCGCATGAAATGCTTGACGGGCGCGGTCCAGCGGATCGTTTCCGCCACGAAGCTCTTCATCAGATCGGGCCGGGCACGCAGGCGCTCCATCTGGTCGGGATCGTCCAGCAGCGCCTTCACGCCGCCGACGATGGATGCTGCGGTCGTGTCATGACCGGCCGTCGCGATAATGACGTAATAGCTGATCCGTTCCTCGGCGGTCATCTGTCCGCCGCCCGGCAGACCGTTGGCAATCAGCGTGGCGACGTCGTCGCGCGGGTGTGCGATGCGATCGCCGGTGATCGCCTCGAAGAACGCGACGTAATCCCGCTTGACCGCGACGGCATGCTCGGCCTCGGACAGCCCGGGGCGACGCACGGCCGGATCCGTCCCGCCGAACAGCTCGTGCGTCAGCTTGAGCATCAGCGCTTCGTCGTCCGGGTCGATACCCAGGATCGACATCGCCACGCGCAACGGATACCAGAATATGACGTCGGTCGCGATGTCGCACGTTCCAGCGGGTTCCGACATGCGCGAGACGAATGCCGCGGCGTGATCGGCGATCGACTGTTCGAGCTTGCGGATGTTCTTCGGCAGAAAGAAGTCCTGCGTCAGCGCGCGCATGTTCTGATGATGTCCGCCATCCATCGCCGTCAGCGGGAACACGCCGGACTCCACGCCGAACAGCCTGATGTTGGACTGTTCCACGCTGATCGGCAGGAGGGTCATGCGGGGGCCGGCGTTGAAGATTTCGGGCTGCCGCTCCAACTCGCGCACGTCGACATGTCGGGAAATCACCCAGAAGGGGCGAAAGCCCTCGGGCTCGGCCCTTGCGATCGGTTGCTCGCGGCGAAGCCAGGCGTAAAACAGCTGAAGTCTGATCGGATCGGCGTACAGCGCGGGATCGGC
>CAXSHP010000066.1:0-12492 GCA_964236935.1 uncultured Sphingomonadaceae bacterium | reverse complement strand
TCGTGCTGGACGAAGCCTAGAGCGGGTCAGCCGGCGACGAGGCCATCGACGTCGATCCGCTCCTCGTCGACGTAGACGCCGGTGACGCGGACGTGCTTCTCGACGTGATCGACGGGCACGCGGTGGAGATCGAGCAGCAGCCGGCCGCCCGCATCCCGGCGCAGCGCGAAGCCGCCGCCATCGCGCACCAGCGTGCCCGTCTCGTCGATGCGCCGGCCGACGTTCATTCCTGGCGTTGGCGCGGCCGTGCTCCGCCTTTGCATGTCGCTCGGCGGAGCGGGCGATACGTTCGCTCGGCGGCAGGCTCATGGCGCGAGCGTGTCGATCGCGCGGGCGAGGCCGACGTCGCGCAGCGACAGGCCGTCGCGTCGTGGGTGGTCAGCAGGATCTCGACGCTGGCGTAGACATTCGACCATTCCGGATGATGGTCAGCCTTTTCGGCGAGCAGAGCGACGCGCGTCATGAAGCCGAACGCCTCAACGAAATCCTTGAACTTGAACGATTTGTGGATCGCCTCTCGTACCGGATCGAGCGTCCAGCCGGGAAGCGTGACAAGGAAGCGAGCGCGCTCTTCCGCCGTCAGCCGCGCGATCATCCGGCCGCCCAGTGGATGTCGATCGGCTGCTCGGCGTCGGCGAGGACGCGGCCGATCGGGACCGACGACAGCGGCCCGTCGGCGATCGCGCGCTCGAGCAAGGTGCGCGTCGCATCGCCCGCGCCGGCGATGAGCAGCGCACGCGCGGCGACGATCGCCGCCCGGCTCAGCGTGACGCGCGCGACCGGAGCGTCGGCGGGCAGCGGATCGGGCATCAGCCCGAGCGCGCGGCGGCTGTGCGGGCCGGACAGCGCGTCGTCGAGATCGGGTCCGGGGAGGATCGAGGCGGTGTGGCCATCGTCGGCGACGCCGAGCCAGACGAGATCGGGCGGCCAGTGCAGATCGGCCAAGCGCGCGTCGGCCGCGCGGCCGGCCATCTTGTAATCGGCATTGTCGCTCGAGATCGGCACGACGCGCGCGCCGAGCGGAAGGAAATGGCGCGCGATCGTCGCGACGTTGCTCATCGGGCTGTCGACCGCGACCAGCCGATCGTCGGTCGGGACGATCGTGACCTTCTTCCAGTTGAGCTTGGTCTTGGCGAGGCGGGCGAAGATCGGCTCGGCCAGCGCGCCGCCGGGCAGGGCGATCAGCGCATCGCCGCGCGCGTCGAGCGCGCTCTCGACGATGAAGCCGACATCGCCGGCGACAGCCTCGGCAAGCTCCGCCGCATCGTCATAATCCCACCATTCGACTTCGATCATGATCTGCCTTGCTGCTGGTAAACGGATTTAGCGATGCGCTTACAGCCGATGTTCGATGAAGGGAATGACCCGCGCGCAACGCTATCGGGTGACGAGCGCGCCATCGCTGACGGCGACCGGCCACGGCGTCAGCGACTGGCCGGCGCAGGGCCCGCCGACACAGCGGCCGTCGTCGATGACGAACAGCGCGCCGTGCCAGCTGCACGCGATCAGCTCGCCCGAGGGGGAGAGATAGTCGTCGAGCACCTGCGCGAGCGGCAGATGCATGTGCGGGCAGCGATCGACGTAGCCGCGGACGCTGTCGCCCTGGCGGACGATGAAGCCGTGGAAGCGGCCGGCGCGCAGCTGCACGACGAAGCTGCGTGCGGCGCGGTCGGCGATCTGGTCGAGCGGCCCGAGCACGACTCCGGCGGGGGTAACATAGAGGCGTTCGTCCGCGTTCATCCTGGTCGGCAGCGAGTCAGCGTCAGTCCGCACTCGCCGGCAGGACGATGCCCGTGCACGGGCCGAAGCCGATCGGGACATAGCCTTCGGCGCGGGCCGAAGCGGTCAGCAAAATCTCGTCGCCGTCCTCGATGAAGCCGCGCTGCTCGCCGCCGGGCAGGTCGATCGCCGCGCTGCCGCCCCGCGACAGCTCGATCAGGCTGCCGAAGCCGTCTTCGCTGGGGGCGGAGATCGTGCCGGTGCCGAGCAGATCGCCGGGATTGAGGTTGCAGCCGTTGGAGGCGTGATGGGCGACGAGCTGCGCGACCGTCCAGTACATGTTCGCGGCCGGTCCGCGGCTCAGGCGATGCGGCGCCATGCCGGCCTCGCGCATCCTGGCGGTGCGCAGGCCGACCTCGAGCTCGATCGCCAGCGCGCCGTGCGCCTGGTCGTCGGCGTCGTACAAATAGGGCAGAGGCTGCGGGTCGCCTGCGGGACGCGGCGGCTGCGCGATGCGGAACGGCGCCATCGCTTCGGCCGTCACAACCCAGGTCGAGATCGTCGACATGAAGTTCTTGGCGAGGAACGGCCCGAGCGGCTGATATTCCCACGCCTGCAGATCGCGCGCCGACCAGTCGTTGAGCAGGCAGAAGCCGGCGATGTGATCGGCCGCCGAGCCGATCGGGACGGTCTCGCCGAGCGCATTGCCGGTGCCGATCCAGACGCCGAGTTCGAGCTCATAGTCGAGGCGGCGGCACGGGCCGTAGCTCGGCGCGTCGGCATCGGGCGTCTTGCGCTGGCCCTTGGGGCGGACGAGCGGCGTGCCCGACGGGCGGATCGAGGAAGCGCGGCCATGATAGCCGATCGGCACATATTTGTAGTTCGGCAGCAGCGGATTGTCGGGGCGGAACAGCTTGCCGATGTTGGTCGCGTGATGGATGCCGACGTAGAAATCGGTATAGTCGCCGATCGCCGCGGGCAGGCCGAGCGTGCATCCGGCGGCGGCGTGGAGCAGCGGCTCCACCGCGGTACGATGCACCGGATCGGACAGCAGCGCGGACAGGCGGCGGCGCAAGGCGAGGCGCTCGTCGGCCGACAAGGCGAACGAGGCGTTGAGCGTCGTTCCGGTCAGCGCCGGATGCGCAGGCACCAGGCCGGCGTCGGCCGCGCCGGCGAGGCAGAGAATCGAATCGCCGATCGCGACGCCGGGACGTGGTCCGCCGCCGGGTGGCGAGAAGATCCCGTAGGGCAGGTTCTGGACGGGGAAGTCGGCATGGCCGTTGGCCCCCGCGACCCAGCTCGTACGGGCCGGATCGTGTGTCTCGTCGATGGCGGGAAAGCTCACGGGCGGGGTTGCTCCTGACGGACGTCGGCCTTGCGGAAGTTCGACCAGACATCGTCATAGTCGAGCTGGCAGAGCGGCGTCTCCATCGCCCAGCGGGTCGGACGGATGACGTGGCGGCTTTCGAACATGAACGCCAGCGTCGCATCGATCCGGTGCGGCGCGAGCTTGGCGGCGATCGCCTTGTCGTAGCTCGCCTGATCGGGGCCGTGTCCCGACATCTGATTGTGGAGCGAGGCGCCGCCGGGCGCGAAGCCGCCGCCCTCCTTGGCATCGTACCGGCCGTGGATCAGGCCCATATACTCGCTCATCACGTTGCGGTGGAACCAGGGCGGGCGGAACGTATCCTCGGCCACCGTCCAGCGCGGCGGGAAGATCACGAAATCGCAATTCGCGGTGCCGCGCGTGTCGCTCGGCGAGGTCAGCACGGTGAAGATCGAGGGATCGGGATGATCGTAGCTCACCGTGTTGATCGTGTTGAAGCGGCGCAGATCGTAGCGACACGGCGCGAGATTGCCGTGCCAGGCGACGACGTCGAACGGCGAATGATCGAGCGTCGTGGTCCACAGCGCGCCCTGGAATTTCTGGACGATCTCGGTCGGCGCGTCGCTATCCTCGAACCAGGCGGCCGGAATCTCGAAGTCGCGCGGATTGGCGAGCCCGTTCGAGCCGATCGGCCCGAGCTCGGGCAGGCGGAACGGCGCCCCGTAATTCTCGCAGACATAGCCGCGCACCGGCCCGTCGGGCAGTTCGACGCGGAAGCGCAGCCCGCGCGGGACGAGCACGATCTGCTCGGGTTCGATCGTCATCACCCCCATCTCGGTGACCAGACGGATCGCCCCTTGCTCGGGCACGATCAGCAATTCGCCGTCGGCGTTGTAGAAGGCGCGGCCGGCCATCGCCACGGTTGCCGCATAAAGGTGGATACCGATCCCGCTGCCGGCGCCGACATCGCCATTGCCCGCGACGGTGACGAGGCCGTCGATGAAGTCGGTCGGCCCCGCCGGCAGCGGCAGCGGATCCCAGCGCAGCCGGTTCGGCGACGGCGCGACCTCGTCGAACGGCCCCGAGCGCAGCAGGGTGGCGCGCGGATAAGGCGTGTAGGCGGGATGATTGGCGGTGGGGCGCAGCCGATAGAGCCAGCTGCGCTTGTTCTCGCCGCGCGGCGCGGTGAATGCGGTCCCCGAGAGCTGTTCGGCATAGAGGCCGAACGGCACCTTCTGCGGGCTGTTGCGGCCGACCGGGAGCGCGCCGGGGACGACCTCGGTGGCGAAGTGATTGCCGAAGCCGGTCATCCCGCCCGCGGCAGTCGCAGGTCCGTCGGCGGCCTGTCCGTCGATCGGCTGGTGCAACGTCATCGGGTCGTCCCTCGGCGGCAAGCCGTCTCACGCATCGACGGTGACGACCCCGCGCCTGATCTGATCGAGTTCGATCGACTCGTAAAGCGCCTGGAAATTGCCGTTGCCGAAGCCCTCGTTGCCCTTGCGCTGGATCACCTCGAAGAAGATCGGCCCGAACAGATTCTCGGTGAAGATCTGCAGCAATATGCCTTCGTCGCCCACGTCGCCGTCGATCAGGATGCGATTCTTGCGCAGCCGCGCGAGATCCTCGCCGTGGCCCGGAACGCGCTTGTCGACCAGCTCGTAATAGGTCTCGATCGTGTCCTGCAGGCGTACGCCGCGCTGGCGGAGCTTCTCGACGGTCGCGTAGATGTCGTTGGTGGTCAGCGCGAAATGCTGGATGCCCTCGCCGTTATAGTCGCGCAGATATTCCTCGATCTGGCTCTTGTCGTCCTGGCTCTCGTTGAGCGGGATGCGGATCGCGCGATCGGGCGCGATCATCGCCTGGCTGAACAGGCCGGTCGCCTTGCCCTTGATGTCGAAATATTTCTGTTCCTCGAAGCCGAACAGCTTGCCGTAGAATTCGGCCCACACCCGCATCTGGCCGCGGCGCACATTGTGGGTGAGATGATCGAGCAGATCGAGGCCGACGCTGTTTTCGGCGGCGGCCTCGCGCCAGCCGGGGACCTCATCCCACCCGCCGAAGGGATCGCGATCGACCAGATAGAGCAGCGAGCCGCCGATCCCTTCGATCGCCCGCTCGCCCGGAAGCGCGCTGAGCGCCGCGTCGGCGGCGGTCGCGCCGCGTTCGAGCGAGGTCGCGAAGGCCTGGCCGGCGTCGGCCACGCGGAACGCCATGCCATTGGCGGAGGGGCCGTGCGCGGCGCGGAACGCCGCGGCCTGGCCGTCTTCGCTGGCGTTGAGGAGCAGCGCGATGCGGCCCTGGCGGTACAGCGTCAGCCCCGGCCGCGGCCCTCGCGCGGCGGCGACGAAGCCGAGCTGCTCGAACTGGGCGGCCATCGCGGCGGGATCGGGCGAGGTGAACTCGGCGAACGCGAAGCCGTCCAGGCCGAGTGGATTGTGCGGATCGACGGTCATGATAAGCCCCTCGGAGTGTCGGCATATTATGGAGGCATGCTAATGCGGTGTCAAATGTTACTACATTGGTGAACCGCCCGCTGGTGCTGGACGAATTCCTGCCGTTCCGGCTGTCGTTCACGTCCAATCTGGTCAGCACGACGGTCGCGAGCAGCTATGAGGCGCTGTTCGGGCTGCGCATTCCCGAATGGCGGGTGATCGCGGTGACGGCCGAAGGCGACGGCGTCAGCCAGCAGGAGATCGGCGTGAAGACGCGAATGGACAAGGTCACCGTCAGCCGCGCCGCGATCGCCTTGGCCGAGCGCGGGCTGGTGATGCGCCAGCCCAATGTCGGCGACCGCCGCTCGCATCTGCTGGTGCTGTCGCCGAGCGGGCAGGCGCTTTATGCCGAGGTCGCCCCCAAGGCGCTCGAGCTCGAACGCCGCATCTTCGCGCAATTCCCCCGCGAAGAGATCGACGCCTTCGTGGCGATGCTGCGCCGGATCGACGCGGCCGTCTTGTCGCTCGCGCCCGAGGCGGCGTGAATCACACCTCGTCGGTCGAGCGCTTGACCTTGTTGGGCAGATTCTTGCCCTTGGTCCGGCGCGAGGCGAGCTGAACCGGATTTTTCTTCTTCCATTCCGCCCAGGTCATCGGCCCGTGCGGCGTGTCGATGATCCGGTCGTCCAGCGAGTCCGCCATCGCGATGCTCCTCGCGCGCGGCGATTCGGCGGAACCGCCTGGCGCGCGAACGATTGGTCGCACATCCTTCCGTTCCTTTCCATCCGCAGCGGACCATCGGAGTCGTCCTTGAGCACACCTATCCTCGACGGTCCCCGGCTCGAGCCGGCATCGGGCGCCACGCCGCGCTCGCTCGTCATCCTGCTTCACGGCTATGGCTCGAACGGCGCCGACCTCATCTCGCTCGCGCCACACTGGCGCGGATCGCTGCCCGACGCCTTGTTCCTCGCGCCCAACGCGCCCGAGCGGTGCCAGGGGATGGCGGGCGGCTATCAATGGTGGGGCCTGTCGAGCTTCAGCCGGCAGGATCTGATCGCGGGCGCGCGCCGCGCGGCGCCGGCGCTCGACGCATTCATCGACCGCCAGCTCGAGCAATACGGGCTCGGCGAGGACCGCGTCGTGCTGGTCGGTTTCAGCCAGGGCACGATGATGGCGCTGCATGCCGGCCCGCGCCGCGAGCGGCAGCTGGCCGGCATCCTCGGCTATTCGGGCATGCTCGCGGACGTCGCCGGGCTCGCCCGCGAGATGAAGACCAAGCCGCCGGTGCTGCTTGTCCACGGCGCGGTCGATCAGGTGGTGCCCGTCGCGGCGATCCACGAGGCGAAGAACGAACTGCGTCGGCTCGGCTTCGACGTTGCCGCGCATGTCTCGCCGGGTCTCGGCCACAGCGTCGATCCAATCGGCCTCGACCTCGGCCGCAAGTTCGTCGCCAAGGCGCTGGGGCAGGCTTAGCGCGGCGAAATGAGCGATCACGCCGCCAGCCCGGCAATGAAGTGCTTGACGGCGTTCGCGCGTTGTCAAACTCTCTCTACCTCCGTCAGGAAGACCGGATCCATGAACGTCGCAGAGTTGCTCGTCGATACGCTGGCCGAGATCGGTGTCCGTCAGATATTCGGAATCGTCGGTGATGCGCTGAATCCGTTTACCGACGCCATCCGCCGGCAGAAGCGCGTCGAATGGATCGGTGTCCGTCACGAGGAGGGCGCGGCGCTTGCCGCGGCCGGCCAGGCGAAGCTCACCGGCCGGCTGGGCGTATGCTGCGGGACGACCGGGCCGGGCGGCAACCATCTCGTTGCGGGGCTGTACGAAGCGCGCAAGGATCACGCACCGGTGCTCGCCATTTCGGGCGGCGTGCCGTCCAACCTGCGCGGGACCGATTATCTGCAGGAGGACAATCCCGATCTGCTGTTCCGCGACGTCGCCGTCTACACCCAGACGGTCGCCGCGGCCGAGCAAGCGCCGGCTGTGTTCCATCAGGCGATCGCCGAGGCATATGGCGCGCGCGGCGTCGCTCACCTGAGCATTCCGCCCGATGTCTTCGCGGCGAAGCTGTCGCAGCCGGTGCCGAGCATCCCGACGCTGCGTCCCCGGCCCGAAGTGGCCCCGTCGCCGGACGACATCGCCGCCGCCGCGGGACTGATCGAGGCGGCGAAATCGATCGCGATCTTCTGCGGCGCGGGCTGTCGCGGCGCGGAAGCGGAACTGGTCCGGCTGGCCGATCGGCTCAAGGCGCCGCTGATGCACACGTACCGCGCGCAGGAGCTGCTGCCGTATCGCGATCCGCGCTGGATCGGCGGGGTCGGCCTGATCGGCGGCCGGGCCGGGGTGGACGCCGTCAACGAGGCCGAGCTGCTGCTGATGCTCGGCACCGATTATCCCTATGGCGAGTTCCTGCCCAAGCACGGCAACGTCATCCAGATCGACGAGCGCGCCTTCGCGCTCGGGCGCCGCACGCCGATCGCGCTGGGCCTGGTCGGCTCGGTCCGCCCGGCGCTCGCGATGCTGCTCGAGCGGCTTGCCCAGCGTGCCGACGACAGCTTCGTCGCCAAGGTCGGCAAGGCGCGAGAGTCGTGGGACGCGATGCTCGACGCGAAGGCCGATCCGGCGCGCAGCCCCGATGTGATCCATCCGCAGGCGGTCGCCCGGCTGATCAGCGACGGCGCGCAGGACGATGCGATCCTCGTCACCGACACCGGCGAAGTGACGCTGTGGGCGGCGAACTGGATGCGCCAGACCGGGCGGCAGCGGATCACCGGCTCGTTCAACAATGCCGCGGTCGGCACGGGGCTCGGCATCGCCAACGGCGCGCAGGCGCTCGATCGCGGGCGGCAGGTGATCCTCCAGGCCGGCGATGGCGGCTTCACCATGCTGATCGGCGAGTTCATGACCGCGGTAGAGCACAAGCTGCCGATCAAGGTGGTGGTCTACGACAATCGGGGCTGGGGGCTGGTCCACCTCGAGATGGAGGGGGCGGGCAATCCCGCAGCGTCCGGGGCGAGCTTCCCGAACATGGATTTCGCCGCATTCGCGCGGGCGTGCGGCGCCGCGGGCTTCACGGCGCGCGAGCCCGCTACGCTGGTGGCGACCGTCACGGCGTTCCTGGCGTCGCCGGGTCCGGCGATCCTGCATGCGCTGGTCGATCCCGAGGAAATTCCCGCGATGCCGCATATTTCGCCGGCGCAGGCATGGCGGTTCGGCGTCGCCAAGGTGAGGGAAGCGGTGTCTTCGGTGCTGCCGGTATAGGCGTCGCGCGTCTTTGAGCGAACCAGGGAGATTATCGATGGGCGAACGTCATATCCGGTCGGCGATCGGCGCGACGATGATGTTGTTGAGCGCCGCGGCGGGCGCGCAGACCGGCGGAGGCTCCGCGCCAAGCGGCGGCATGGCGGGGCAGAGCGGTTCGGCCGCTTCGTCGTCGGGCGGGAGTGGCGCGTCGGGTCAGTCGTCGCCGGCGGGCGGTGCGCGTGTGTCGCAGCCGCCGGCCAATTCGGCGATGCGGCAGGCAGGCAGCGCTGCCGGGGCCGCGACAGGCGGGATGGCGGTGGGCGCGACGCCGACGAGCACCGGCACCAATGCGATGACGCTATCGAGCGGGAGCAGCGACCCGATGCAGTCGACCAGCGCGAGCAGCGGCTCAGGCACGAATGGTTCGCCGGTCCGAGCGGGGTCGGCGGCGCAGGCGGCCGGCGCGCGCATTACCGATACCGGCGTCACTCAGCGCGGCGGCTCCGGCGCGGCTGCCAGTCCGCGCTGATCGCCGGCGGCGCCCTTCGGCCGGGTAAAGGCGGCGGCCGCCACGCCGGGTTGTGGCACGTCCAGCGGCAGCGCCTCCCAGCCGCCGCCGAGCGCCTTGTAAAGCGACAGGAGATCGCGCCGCAGTTGGCCCTCGCTCTGCGCGAGCTGATCCTGGTTGGACAGCAGCGACTGGCGGGCGAGCAGCACGTCGCCATAGTCGATCAGTCCGGCACGATAGCGCGCCTCCACCGCCTGCACCGCACGGCGCGAATCGTTCAGCCCGCCGGCCAGCGCCGCGCGCCGGTCCTGTTCGGCGCGGATGCGGATCAGCGCGTCCTCGACGTCGCGCAACGCCACCAGGACGGTGCGGCGATATTGGAAATAGGCTTCGTCCGCCGCGGCACGGCGCAGCGTGACCTGCCCCGAGCGCAAGCCGAAGTCGAGCAGCGGGAAGGCTGCCGCCGCATTGCCGCTGAGCTGCAGGCTGTCGCCGCTGAACAGGTTCTTGAGCGCGGTCGAGATCAGCTCGGGCATGCCGGTCAGGCTGAGCGAGGGATAGAGATCGGCAACCGCCACGCCGATGTCCGCGGTGGCGGCGGCGAGATTGCGCTCGGCGGCACGCACGTCGGGCCGGCGCCGGAGCAGCTCCGAAGGCAGGCCGGGCGGCACCGCGGGGGGCGGGGCAAGCTGCGGCCGGCGCACCGACAGCTCGACGATCAGCGCGTCCGGCGTGCGGCCGAGCAGCACCGCGAGGGCATGCATCTGCGCCTTGCCCTCCGCGACGATCGGCCCGATCGCGGCCTGGGCACTGGCGAGCTGCGCGCGCTGGCGGACGAAGTCGCCTTCCGCGACCAGCCCGACCTTGGCGGTATCCTGCATGATCGCGAGGTTGCGCTGCTGGCGCTCGACTTCGGCGCGCGCCACGTCTTCGCGCAGCTGGAGCGTGCGCAGCTGGAGATAGGCGTCGGCGACCTCGGCGATGAGCGACAGCTGTGCATCGCGCGCGTTCCACACCGCCGCTTCGGTCCGCGCGCGCGCGCCTTCGGCCTGGCGGGCGACGCCGCCGAACAAGTCGATCTCCCAGCTTGCGTCGAAGCCGAGCGAATAAGTGTGGATGCTGCTGCCGGGTCCGGCGACGCCGCCGCTCGATCCGCCGCCCCCTGCGCCGCCGCCCCCTGCGCCTCCGCCCGCCGCGCCACCTCCGCCGAACAGGCTGCCGAGCGAGGAGAGACCGGCATTCTTGCTGAAGCGCTGGTAATTGACGTCGGCGGCGGCATCGATCTCCGGAAGAAACGCGGCGCGCGCAATGCGTTCCTGCGCGCGCGCCTGGGCGATACGCGAGGCGGCGATGGCGACGTCCGGGCTTTCCTGGAGCGCGATCGCGACGAGCCGATCGAGCTCCGCGTCGCCATAAGCGTGCCACCATCCGGAGAGATCGACGGCCGGCGCGCTCGCCCCACCCGTCTGCGCCTCGCCGAACGCGGCCGGCGCAGCCGGGGGCGGCGCGAGATAGTTGGGCCCGACCGTGCAACCGGCCAGCCCCAGGCACGCCGACGCGAGCGATGCGCGGCGGATCATGCCGGCACTCCCTCGGCCTTGCCGGGGCGCAGGAACAGCCCGAGCGGCGCCACGATCAGGACGAAGATCATCACCGCATGGAAGACGTCGATATAGGACAGCATCTGCGCCTGTTGCTCGACCTGCTGATAGAGCGACGCGATCTGGCCCATGTCGCCGGGAGCCGTGCCCATCGATCGGCCGAGCTGGTCGAGACCCTCGACATAGGCCGGATTGAGCGGGTTCAGCCCCTCGACGATGCGATCCTGATGATATTGGCCGCGCTCGATCAGCATCGTCTGGGCGAAGCCGATGCCGAAGCTCCCGCCGAGATTGCGGGCGACGTTGAGCAAGGCGGATGCCTCGCTGGTCTGCTCGGGTTTGAGCCCGACATAGGCCGCCGTGGTAATAGGGACGAACAGGAACGGCAGCGCCACCGCCGAGATCAGCCGGCCGAGCGAGGCGTCGCCATAGCTGATCTCGGTGCTCCACCCGGTCATCACCCACAAGGCGAGCGCCTGGACCAGCAAGGCCGGGATCATCAACAGGCGCGCATCCAGCCGGCCGCCGAGCACGCCGGCAAACGGCATCGCGACGAGGCTGGCAAGACCGCCGACGGTGAGCGCCAGGCCGGCGTTGGTCGCGGTATAGCCGAGCACCGCCTGAAGCATCTGCGGGATCAGCGTCGTGGTGCCGAACAGCACCGCGCCGGTGGTCACCATGAAGCCGATGGCGATCGCGAAGTTGCGGTTGCCGAGCAGGCGCAGGTTGACGATCGGGTCCTTGCGCGCGAGTTCCCACCACACCAGCAGCATCAGCGACAGCAGCGAGATCATAGCCGTGGCGACGATGAAGCCGCTGCCGAACCAATCCTCGCGCTCGCCGCGGTCGAGCGTCAGCTCGAGGCAGCCGAGCCCCAGCGCGACCAAGGCAAAGCCGATATAATCGACCCGCAAGCCCTTCTTCAGCCGCGCCCGCCGTTCCCTTTCAAGCACCGCCGGCTCGCATACGAAGGTATGGACGAGCAGCAGCGAGGCGATCCCGATCGGCACGTTGATCAGGAAGATCCAGTGCCACGAGATATTGTCGGTGATGATGCCGCCGAGGGTCGGGCCGAGCACCGGGCCGACGACGACCACGACGCCGTAAGCGGCGAACGCCTGGCCGCGCTTGGCCGGCGGGAAGCTGTCGGCGAGGAACGACTGCTCGGACGGCGCGAGGCCGCCGCCGCCGATGCCCTGGAGGATGCGCGCGAAGATCAGCAGCGGCAGGCTCGGCGCGAAGCCGCAGGCGAGCGATGACAGCGTGAACAGCGCGACCGAGATCATATAATAGCGTTTTCGCCCGATCACGTCCGACAGCCATCCCGAGATCGGGATCACGATCGCGTTGGCGACGAGATAGCTCGTCAGCACCCATGTCGCCTGGTCCCGGCTGGCGGAGAGGCCGCCGGCGATATGATCGAGCGACACGTTGGCGATCGAGGTGTCGAGCACCTCCATGAACGTCGCCAGGCTGATCACGCCGACGATCAGCCACGGATTGCGCTTGCCCGCGGCGGAGCGCTCGTCCGTCCATTCCCGGGCCATCAGCGGACCTTGACCCGCGGCACCACCGACATGCCCGGGCCGATCGCGTGGCGGCGCCATTCGTCATTGTCGAACAGGATGCGCACCGGCACGCGCTGGACCACCTTGACGT
>CAXSHP010000065.1:10051-12620 GCA_964236935.1 uncultured Sphingomonadaceae bacterium | reverse complement strand
AGACGTGATGAACCAACGGCAGGAGTTGAGAGGGCGGCCGGGGAGGCCGAAAGGCCGATTGTGATGGGGTGGACGCCCCCCGACGGCATCGATGTGCCAGAGTGGAGGTGTTGAACACCATTTGAGGGAGGCGTCCGTGTCGGAAGTTGCACAGTCGGTTTGGATATCGCCAAGCATGTTTTTCACGCACACGGAGCGGATGCGGCGGGGCGTGCCGTGTTTAGCCGCCGGCTCGCGCGCGGCAAGCTGCTCGATTTCTTCGCTGTCCACCCGCGGTGCCTGGTGGCGCTGGAAGCGTGTGGCGGTGCGTGTCACTGGGCGCGCGAGCTGCAGGCGATAGGTCACGAAGTCCGGCTGATTCCGCCGGCGTACGTGAAGCCCTATGTGAAGCGGCAACAAGAACGATGCGATTGATGCGGAAGCGATCTACGAGGCGGTGCAGCGACCGAGCATGCGGTTCGTAGCGGTGAAGACCGAGCAGCAGCAGGCCGCGCTGGTGTCCCGCACGCGCGACCTGGCAGTGAAGCAGCGCACGCAGCTCGGCAACGCAATCCGCGGACGCCTGGCCGAGTATGGCTGGGTTGCGCCGAAGGGGTCGGCTCATCTCGCGATACTGGCGGACCTCCTCGATGGCGGGGAGATCGGCGAGACATTGCCGGAGGCCGCGCGGCCCATGTTCGGGCTGGGGCTGGTGCCGAGGCAGGCGTCCACCGGCGGTAAGCAGAAGCTGGGCGCGATCTCGAAGATGGGAGAACGCACGCTCCGGCGCCTGCTCATCATCGGCGCGAGCGCGGTCGTACTCCAGGCGAGCAAACGCGGGCACCAGCGGGCTCGTAGCTGGAAGGCATGCTGGCGCGGAAGCCGCGCATGCTGGTCTCGGTCGCGCTCGCCAACAAGATGGCACGCACCGTCTGGACGTCGCTGATGAAGCACGAGGATTACAAGGCTCTGGTCGCAGCCGCGACATAAGCCGAGGCGAACCAGAGGCGTCGGAAGGGCGCAGTCGGTCGAAGGAGAGTATGGCACGACAGTCGGCGAGACGGGGCCGGAAGAACCAGATAGACCCATCGTGTCCAAGAACACGCGATTGTGAATGGTTCCGGTCCGCGAACCATATGGGATATCAGCTTCATCGCTGCATTACAGGCCGGACAGATGGCAGCATCCGACTATGTGTCAGAACTTCCAAATACCGCTTGCGACCGAAGGGGCGTCCACAGATGAGTCACGCTGCTATCTCTTGAGCAGGTAAACGCAAAGTCGGCACGCACGTTTTGATAAGGAGCGCGCGACGTTCCGCAAGCCGCAGATCGCATTTGTGTCGAAGTCAGCGTAAGACGGCGCCACGATCGGCAGGTGCGCGAGCCGGATCAGCGATCGAGCAGAGCCTGTTTCACCGCAGCCTTGGCGATCTTGCCGTAGCCCGATTTCGGCAAGGTCTCCCAGAAGAGTATCTGTCGGGGAAGCTTGTAAGAGGCGATCTGTCCCTTGAGCCATTCTGTCAGCGCAGGCCCATTGAGTTCGGCCTCGGGTCGGAGCACGCAGACCGCGACGCCGATCTCGCCCCAAACCGGGTCCGGCATCCCGATGACGGCGACCTCGTCGATCGCGCCGTGCGCCAGGATCTTTTCCTCGATCTCGCGCGGGTACACATTCGATCCGCCGGAGATGTACATATCCGAGGCGCGGCCGGTGATGAACAGGTCGCCTTCGGCATCGAGATGCCCGAGATCGCCGGTGCGGAACCATCCGTCGCGAAACGCCTTGGCGTTCGCCTCGTCATTGTCGTGGTAGCCGGCGAACACGGCCGGGCCACAGACGCAGATCTCGCCCGTCATGCCTGTCGCCAGTTCCCGACCGGCATCGTCCTGAATCGATACCTGCATGCCGGTACGCTCCCGGCCGCAGGTCGCGAGCTTCACGGCCGGGCCGTCCTCGATTTCGTGATCCTCGGGTCGCAGGACGGTGATCGCGCCCGTCACTTCCCCCAGGCCGAAATACTGCACGAGAACCGGACCGAGCACGCCGAGTGCATGTTTCTGGTCGGCGCGGTACATCGGTGCGCCGGCATAGATCACATGCCGCAACGACGCGTGGTCATGCGCCTCGACCGAGGGATGCTCGACGAGCAGTTTCAGGATCGTCGGCACCGTGAACATGTTGGTGACGCGCCAGCGCTCCACCAGCGCCCATGCGTCCGCGGCGTCGAACCGGTCTCCCTCCGGAAGCACCGTCTTCGCCGCCCGCGCCACCTGAGTCAGCAGGTGCACGCCGGCGCCATGGGTAAGCGGCGCGACGACCAGCGAGGCGTCGCTCTCGGTGGTTCCCGGCATCAGGTCGCAGAGATGATTGTTGATGACGAACGCCATCTGCCCATGCGTCAGCACCGCCGCCTTCGGCCGCCCCGTGGTGCCCGAGGTATAGAAGAACCAGCAGGGATCGTCATGCTCGACATCGGCGTCGCGGAACGAGCGATCCCGATGGGCATCGACCAGAGCGTCATACTCGCTCTCGCCGGCGGACCCGATCATGACCGTGGCGGGAATGGCGCATGCAGCGGCGTGGTCCG
>CAXSHP010000065.1:7836-10041 GCA_964236935.1 uncultured Sphingomonadaceae bacterium | reverse complement strand
AAATGCGCATCGCACACCATCAGCCGCGCGCCGCTGGAGCTTGCGAGCCAGGCGACCTCCTGCGGCGTCTGGCGGAAATTGGTCGGCACCCAGACCGCGCCGACGCGGAAGCAGCCGAACATCGTCTCGACGAGTTGCGGCGAGTTCCGCGATTGGACGAGCACGCGGTCACCCTTCACCACACCGCATTCCGCAAGCACATGGGCGAAGGCGTCGGTGCGGGCGTCGAGCTCGGCCCAGCTCAACATCCGGTCGCCCTGAACGAACGCCACGTCTCGAGGATACCGCCGAGCCGCCTGGCGCAGCATATGCGCCAAGTTCATCACCCGGTGCGAGGCGCGCTTCATCGCCGCCGCTCGAGGATCGAGACATAGTTGGCGACCGCCGCGCCCCCCATGTTGAACACTCCGGCAAGCTCCGGTGCCGGAAGCTGCATCTCACCGGCCTCGCCCGTCAGTTGCAAACACGCCATGACGTGCTGCGACACGCCGGTCGCGCCGATCGGATGGCCTTTCGCCTTCAGTCCGCCCGATGGATTGATCGGCAGGCGGCCGTCCTTTCGCGCCCAGCCCTCCCGCACGACGCGATAGCCCTCGCCCGGCGCTGCCAGCCCCATCGCCTCATATTCGATGAGCTCGGCGATGGTGAAGCAGTCGTGGGTCTCGACCAGGTCGAGATCGTCGAGCGACAGCCCCGCGGCTTCGAGCGCCGAGCGCCAGGCTCTCCGGCCGCCCTCGAAGGCGACGGGGTCGCGCCGCGAGAGCGGAAGATGGTCGTTCGCCTGGGTCCGGGCGCGGAAGCCGATAGCGCGCGCGAGATCGTCGGCGACGTCGCGCGTCGCGATCACCAGCGCGGCCGCACCGTCCGAGATCAGCGAGCAATCCGTCCGGCGCAACGGCGCGACGACGAACGGGTTGCGCTCGGACACCGTGTTGCAGAATTCGAAGCCGAGATCCTTGCGCATCTGCGCATAGGGATTGGCGACGCCGTTCGCGTGGTTCTTCGCGGCGATCATCGCCAGCTCCGCGCTGCGATCACCGTAGCGCTGAAAATAATGGGCAGCGATGCGCCCGAACAACCCGGCGAAGCCGCCGTCGACGCTTGCCTCCTCCGCCCGGTAGCTGGCGCTCAGCAGGATGCCGCTCGCCTCGGCCGTCGGCACCGCGGTCATCTTCTCGGCGCCGACGACAAGCGCGACACGTCCGCGGCCGGCGTCGATGAAGTCCAGCGCGGCATGGATCGCGGCCGACCCGGTCGCGCAGGCGTTCTCGACGCGCACCGCGGGGACATGGGCGAGCGCCGGCAGCGCTAGCGCGACCTGCGCACTCTCGAAGCCCTGTCTGGAGAAGCCCTGGTTGAAGACGCCGACGAAGATGCCGTCGACCATCTCGACCGGAACGCCGGCATGATCGAGCGCCGCGCCGGCGACCGCGGCGATGAGATGTTCGACATCGGGCGCCTCGAGCTTGCCGAACGGCGTGTGGACCCAGCCGACGATGGCGGCATCAGTCACGAAGCTTCTCCTCAGCCATGTTCCGCTCGGCCCAGCACGGCCCGGCCGGTGTCATGCCGATGCCGGGATTGAGCCGGTTGGTGGGATCGAGCGCCTTGTAGAAGGCGGCGAGCGCAGGCTTGGCGCGGTACTGGCGCCCGACATTATGCTCGGCCGGGTATTCGGCGCCCTCCGCGTCCAATCCGCGGACCAGCTCCGTCTTGATCGCGGCGACGTCGGCGCCCTTGCCGGCGATATAGTCGCGGTGGAAGACGTGGCACAGGAAATGGCCGTAGCGCAGCACAGCGACGATCTTGCCGTCCAGCGCCGGCGGCAGGTCCCCGAACCATTCCGTCGCGTTGCGCGGCAGGGCGACGTCGAGCGCGACGATGCCCGAGCTCGTGTCGCGGTGCACCGCCCGGTAACGGACGGCGGCGCCGGCGGTCACGAAGCGGTGGAGCGACGCCTTCGCCGCTTCGTCCGGGGTGCATTCGAAGACACCGCCGCTCCCGGACGAGATCGTCCGCGCGAGGATGTCCCGCGTCGCGGCGAGCGAGCCGGCGGCGACGGTCAGGATCAGATGATGCTCGAACCGCGCCCGCCACTGGCGCAGCCGCGGCGGCAGATGGTCCGGGAGCAGCCGGCCGATCCGCTGCAGGAGGCGTTCGGACAGGTCACGGATGCCGACCGCCGCGCCGATCCAGGCGCAGATC
>CAXSHP010000065.1:0-7826 GCA_964236935.1 uncultured Sphingomonadaceae bacterium | reverse complement strand
CCCGCGCCTTCAAAGCGAAGAGACGGGGCAGCCTATTCGTGCCGAGCAGCCGGATCGCGACGAAGGTGTCGCGGCCATAGCGATCGGCGATGTCGAACGCATCGCGGTGGAGATACTCGGCGGACACGGGCAGATCGGCGGGGGCCGACAGCAGCATCCGGCGCAGGCTCGTCAGCTCGCCGGGATCGTTGGTCCCAATATAGAAGGTGGCGCCGAGTTCCTCGCTCGGGAAGGTGTCGAGCCGGACCGCGAACACCACCAGTCGGCCGGCGCTTCCCGAGGCATCGCAGAGGCGGCGTGGGTCGGCGTTGAACCGTGCCGGCGTCGGCTCCTCGATCGCGCGCACATGCTCGCGATACTCGGGGTCCGACGCCGTCATGGCCGCCGGACCCGCGGCGAACCGGCCTTGCTCGAGCCGGGCGAGCATCGTCTCGGGATCGTCGCCCAGGTCGATGCCGAGCCGGTTGACGAGCTGGAGCGTGCCGTCGGCGCCGATGCGCGCGTAAAGCGCCGCTTCGGTATAGGCTGGCCCGCGGCGAACCAATGCCCCGCCGGAATTGTTGCAGACGCCGCCGATGACCGACGCACCGAAACAGGACGACCCGATCACGGAATGCGGTTCGCGGCCGACCGCCCGCACGACCTTTTCCAGACGGTGCAGCGTCGCGCCGGGGAGGCACACCACCTGCATATCGTCGGCAACGAGATGGATGCCGTCCAGCCGCATCGTGCTGATGATGACGACCGGCCGATCGATCCGGTCGTCGGGGGTCGATCCTCCGGTCAGCCCCGTATTCGCCGCCTGAACGAGGATCGCCACATCATGCGCCAGCAGCGCCTGGAGGACGCGCCAGAGTTCCACGAGGCCGCCCGGCTTGACGACCGCCAGCATGCCGGGAGCGATCGGCGCGCGACCGGTGTCGACACGGTAGCCCTGGCGATATCGCCGGGTCGCCCGGCTGGTGACGAGCAGCTGCGATCGACCGACCACCGCGCGTAAGGAGGCAAGGAGGTCAGTCGTCAACATCCGCTATCGCTTGCCTCCAGCAACAGCTCGAAGGTGATGGCAACCGCGTTGCGCCCGCGGACGAGCTCGCCTTCGATCACATCGGTATTCTGGCAGATCATGAAGCCATGTAGCCGGGATCCGCCGCCGGCGTGCACGTCGCCGCGGAGCGCTGCCACCTCGATCCCCGGTCCCTCGACGATCTCGACCTCCTCGCCGCGACGGATCACCCCTTCCACCAGGCTGCCGACGGCGGCCACGATGCGGGCTCGGCGCAACCCGAACGCGGCGATCGCCGCCTCGAGTCCCTCGGTCACATCCTGGTTGGGCTGCAACTTCAGCAGGACCGCGCTCATGCCGGCTCCGGATGGAAGACGTCGAACAGCGTCTCGGGGTCGCACCGGCGCTGAAACCGCCCGCCGCTGATCGTGACGAGCCCGATGGCGATGCCCTCCGCCGCCGCGATCGTCTCGCCAGGGATGAGGTGCCCCCCGACGAGACGTCCGTCCCGGTCGCGAAAGGCGGCATGGCAATGGGTGAAGCGCTCGCCCGCCGCGTCGATGCCACAGCCGCCGGCACCCGCGACGATGGCAAGAGGCGCGGCCATCGCATGTGGTCCGTAAAAACCCATCGGCAGCCCGTCCCGCCCGGCCCCGCCGGTCATGACGCTGACGCGCTCCGCCGTGCCGCCCTCCAGCGTGAACGATCCGCCGCTGGCGCGGGTAGCGTCGAGCGTCTCGTGGATCACCTCGAACAGGTCACGGCCCGGCGCCACCACCACCCGCATCGGCGACGAAATTTCCACGCCGATCGCCTGGACACGCGCCGGCAGCGGCGCGCCGGGATGCGCGATCGTGCGCATCCCGGCACCGAATTGCATCTCCACGACAAGCCCTCCGTCATTACTCGTCAGATTAGCGCGCGGCGGATCGACGTTAAGCACGGGAAATTGCCAAGCGGGCGATCTTCGGCAATTATCTGCATGCAAGGTTCAATTAATGAACCGGCGGGAGAGCGGTGTGGAAGGCGGATCCAAGACGATCGAGCGTATCGGCGACATTCTCCGCGCGCTCGAGCGCGGCCCCGAGCACGGCATGACGTCCGGTCAGATCGCGACCGCCACCGGGTTCGACAAGGCCACGACCTATCGCGCCTTGGTGTCGCTGGTCCGGATCCGGCTGGTGGATCGCGAGATCGAGAGCCGGCGCTTTCGCATTGGCGTCTATGTGTTCAATCTCGGGGCGATCGCCGCGCGCCGCTTCTCGGTGCTTGCGCACGCTCGCGAGATCGTCGCCGAGATCGCCAAGGAGACCGGGGACACTGTGTTCCTGTCGGTGCGCAACCGCCACGAATCGGTCTGCATTGATTGCGCGACCGGCAGCTACCCGATCAAGGCGCAGACCCTGACGGTGGGCGAGAGCGTGCCGCTCGGCGTCAGCGCGGGCGGGGTCGCTATGCTCTCGACCATGACGGACGGCGAGGTCAGGCACGCGATCCAGTATAATGCCGTGGAGATATCGAAATTCCACGCGGTCCGCCCCGACGACATCTTCGAGCATGTGGAGAGCGCGCGGTTGCGGGGATATGCCCATTATGCGGGGCACGTGATCGCGGGCATGGGCGCGCTCGCCCGTCCGATCCGGGGGCCTTCGGGTCAGGGCGTCGCCGTGATCAGCGTAACCGCGGTGCTGGATCGGCTCGGTCAGGCGCGCGTGCGCATGATCGACGATCTGCTCAGGGCCGGCATCGAGAAGATCGAGCAGCGCGCGCTGCTGATCGGCAACCGACTGGAGACGATCGCCTGAGCGTTCAGCAACGGCGGGAAAGGCCTCCGTCGACGACCAGCAGATGACCGTTGATGTAGCGGGCCTCGTCCGATGCGAGGAAGACCGCAGCGTTCGCGACGTCCCACACGTCGCCCTGCGCGCCCGTCGGACTGCGGCGGCTGCGGGCGGACAGATCCTCCGGATCGACCAGCGAGCGCCCCATGTCGGTGTCGAGCAGCCCCGGCAGGATCGCGTTGGCGCGAACGCCGCGTGGCGCATATTCGAGCGCGACCGCGATCGTCAGCTGGTCGAGTGCCGCTTTCGACGCGTTATAGATCGCATAGTTGATCCCGGTGTGACGGATCGCCGCGATGCTGGAGACGTTGACGATCGCGCCTCTCGAATCGATGAGATGCGGCAGCGCGTGACGGGTGGTCAGCGCCGCGCCGATGCAGTTCAGCGCCATGCCCCTGGTCCAGCTCTCGGCGGACAGCCGCGTGAAATCGCCGGCCATCGGCACACCGACATTGTTGTGAAGCACGTCGATCCGTCGGTGGCGACCGATCGCCTCGGTAATGGCGTGGTCCACGGTCGCCTCGTCCGTCACGTCCGCCTGAACGACCAATGCGTCGCCGATGAGGTCGGCCGTCCGGCGCGCATTCTCGATCTGTGCGTCGACGATCACGACCTCGGCGCCCGCCGCAGCATAGGACAGGGCGGCGGCTTGGCCTACGCTCACCGCGTCGCCCGGCGCTCCTCCGCCGAAGACGATGCAGACCCGGCCGGCGAGGCGCTGGCTGCTGATCGGTCCGCGCGCGGTCATCGCGGTCTCAAGCTGCCGTAAGGAACGAGGAAACGACCTGGTTGAAGGCGGCTGGCGCTTCCAGGAACGGGAAGTGGGCGCCGCCATGTCCGGCGTCGAACTCGTGATATGCCGAACCCGCAATGCGCGACTGGATGAACCGCTGCGATCGCGCCGGAACATGGCTGACGCTTCCGCCAATCACCAGTGTCGGCCGATCGATCCTGGGAAGCACGCCACGCCAGTCGTTGGTGCAGTGGCTGAGGAGGAGCTCGGCGGCCGACCTCGGCGTGGTCTTCGCATTCTCCGCCAGGATCCAATCGTACAAGGCGGGCGAGATGGACTTCGTCACCATGCCGGCGACGAACCCGGCGCGCGTGGCCTCGCCCTCGGGTCCGCGGAGCGCGGCGTAGAGTCCGTAGAGTTGATCCACCGCGAAGATCGCCCCGGCGTCGGCGATCTCGTCAGCGCCCATGCCGGGGAGCGCCAGCAGCATGGCGGGCTGATCGACCAGGATCAGCCGGTCGATCGCGTCGGTGCCGAACAGATCGATGAACGCCCAGATCACCGACGCGCCCATCGACCAGCCGAGCAGGTTGGCCGAGCCGAGCCCGAGATGCGCCATCAACTCGTGGAGATCGCGCGCGAGCCGCGCCATGCGCAGCCCGCCTTCGGGTTCCGGCGATTCGCCATGGCCTCGGAGATCGGGAACGATGACGGTCCAGCGATCAGAGAGCTCATCGAGCTGATGCTGGAACATCGCGCCCGACTGCGACCATCCCGGCACGATGATGAGCGCCGGCCCTTCCCCTTTCCTCCTGAAGGCTATCCGCGCCCCGTCGCCGGTGGTCATCCAATCCGACACTTGCGGCGTCGGCGGAAGGGTGGCGTCGATCGACAAGGTTTCTGCTCCCGTCACCCGAATGCTAGAACCGCACCGAGATTTCGCCGCCGAACTCGCGGGGGCGGCCATAATAGGCCTCGTAGAGCGAGAAGGTGCTGGCGACGTCGATACCGCTGACGAGATAGCGCTTGCCAGTCAGGTTGGTGGCATAGCCCGCAAACGTCACATTGTCGTTCGGCAGCGTATAGGAGATGCGCGCGTTGAGCAGCCCATAGGGTTGCTGCGCCACCGCTTCGACGTTGTTGGCCTCCTTGTACGTCTTCGAGCGATAGGTGCCGTCGAGACGCGCGATGATCTTGTCGCCACGCGGCATGGTGAACGTCTGCTCGATCGAGCCGCTCAGCGACAGCTTCGGAGTTTCCGGCAATTTCGCACTCAGCGGGAACGATACGCCGGGATCGAGCTTGCGATAGACGCCATCCAGATAGCTGAGGCCGCCCTGCAGTCTGGTGCCGCTGGCGAGCCGCAAGGCGAGCTCGGCTTCAATGCCGCGGATGCGCGCCGCGCCGGCATTCTGTACGGTGGGCTGCGGCGCGCCGGTGCTGTCCGCCTGGATGGTCGTGAGCTGAAGGTTGGTATAGTCGCTCTGAAAGGCGTCCACGTTGAACGTCAGGCGCCGGTCCAGCCAGCTCGTCTTGAGACCCAGCTCATAGGCCTTGAGACGCTCGGGCAAATAGCGGCGCAGCGACTGCTGGCTGAACAGCCGCGGCGTCCATCCCCCGACCTTGAAGCCGTCCGAATAGGAGAAATAGACCAGCTTGTCGGGCGTGATGTCGTAGGAGAGCGAGGCCGCCGGCGTCACGACATTGTCGGTCGATTGGCATTTGATGAAGGCGCCGGTGACGTCTTGGCCGGGGCAAGTGTAGGAGCGCGGCTGCACCAGGAAATACCAGTCGTTGCGGAAGTTGCGCTTCTCGCGATTGTACCGCACGCCACCCGTGAGATGAAGCCGCGGCGTGAGGTCGAACGTGCCCTGGCCGAACACGGCATAGGTATTGCCGCTAAGCTGGCTGAGCGAGCGCGCATCGAAATCGATCGGGATCGAAGTCGTAACGAGGCCCGGCCAGAGATTGGAGACGATGCGGTTCTCGAGGTTCTGATGCATATAATAGAGACCGGCCGTCCACTTGAACCGGTCGGCGAACGACGAGCCGTTGAGCTGGAATTCCTGCGAGAACTGCTTGTTGTTGTCGTAGCTCAGCGTCTCGAGCAGCGGATACGGCGAGCTGTCGCCATCCCGGCCTGCGAACCCCTTGACGCGCCGGTAGGCAGTGATCGACTTCAGCGAGATATCCGAGCTCAGCCGGAGGTTGGCGATCGCCGACACGCCCCAAACGTCATAGTGATCAGCGTTCGGACCGGTCGCGCCGACCGCGTCGGGCGCCGTCGCCCAGCGGGCGTCGAAGCGCGCATCCGCCGGCAGCCCGAGTGCGGCGTTGATCTTGGGATAATATTCGTTGTTGAGCGCGTCGACGAGCGGGCTCGCGCCGGCGACATAGCCGATATTGCCGCCATATGCCTGGTGTTGGCGAATCCGGGTATAGTCGCCCGAAAGGGTGAGATCGAAATCGCTCGACGGCTTCCAGAGCAGCACGGCGCGCGCGGCGTCCTGGTTGATGTTGCCCTGCCCGTCGCCGTTCTTGTCGAGATAGCGCTTCTGCAGATCGTCGGTATGCCGGCTGATCCCCGAGAGCCGCAGCGCGACGGTGTCGGCGAGCGGTATGTTCACCCCCGCCGATATGTCGATCCGGCTGTAGGAGCCGGCGGCCACCGATGCGCTGCCGCTGAACTTGTCGAGATCGGGCTTGACGGTGGTGATGCGAATGGCGCCGCCGATCGTGTTCTTGCCGTAGAGCGTGCCTTGCGGACCGCGCAGGACCTCGATCGACTGGACGTCGCCCAGGCTGTTGAGAGCGCCGCTCGAACTCGCGACATAGACGTCGTCGACATACAGGCCGACCCCCGGCTCGTTGGGGATGAGGAAGTCGTTCTGACCGACGCCGCGGATGAAGATCTGCGCGGTGGTCCCTCCACCATCGGCGCGACCGTTGTTGATGCTCACGCCCGGTGCGAACGACGAGAACTGCTTCAGGTCCTGGATGCCCTGGTTCCGGAGCGTCGCCCCCGTCACCGCGATGATCGAGATCGGCACCTGCTGGATGCTTTCCGAGCGTCTGCGCGCGGTGACGACGATATCGCCGCTGTCGGGCTGGGTGGTTCCCGCCGTTTCCACCGTCGTGCGCCGGGTCTCGGTCGGCGAAGGCGCGGTGTTCTCCGCGGGCGGTTGCCCCTCTGCGGTCGGCGTTCCGGCGGTGCTGCTCTGCAACTCGGCGGCCGGCGGCTGAGCGGCGGGAGAAGTCGCCTGCGCGGGCGTAGCGGTCTGTGCCTGCGCCTGACCGGACAGTAACGCGATCACACAGCAGGATATCGCCCAGGACGTCCTCGAACCCATCGTCATCCCCTCCTCAATTCCCGTCGCGGTTACGATCAGGCGGCGCTTGCGAGTGCCTGATTGTGAGCATGTCGCCATCGCAGAGAATTGCATCGGTGTTTGAGCGGCAGCCCTTTCGAAAGCTCAACAGGTGAAATCCACCCCTCTCATATTGAAATCTGGCGGTGCCTCATGGTGCGCTTCCCACGAACGTAGCGACCAGATATGCTTCGCGCGCGCGCGTAGGATGAGGCGGCATTGGAGTAGCTGTCGCGCCGGTGCCATCGGCGACGCTGTCCAGCCGCCGGCCCTGGTCGGGATCGCTGCCGAACATGAACCGATAGCCGGCGGCCTCCATTCACGCCGCCACGCATCGTCGGGGGCGGCCTGCCGACCGAGGCGCTGATCACGCATGTGCTGGTCTTCAAGTACGTCATCATCTGCCGCTCTACCGGCAGGGGCAGATCTACGCGCGCCAGGGCGTGGTGATCGACCGCTCCACCTTGGCCGACTGGGTTGCTCGACCGGCATGGTGGCTGACGCCGCTACGCGATCACCTTCTCGCCAAGCGGGCGGCCGAACGTTCCCAAACGAACGACAGCTTACCTGGCCCGGTCGCCCCTAAGCGGACCGGCGGTTTTCCACCATACATGGATCGGGAGAACGAGCTTCGCACCTTGCAAGCTGGAAGGCTCATAGATGACCGGGGACCAAACGGGTAGTCTACCCGGTAGCGTCTAAATCCCAGCAGATCCATGGGTTTAAGCCTCAGCCGATCAATCCTGCGCACCGGATACGGTGAAACGTTGGCATAATCGCCACACATTTGACGGTGAACTGCGCTTTCTCCTGCAGTGAATAACTGTCATAATCGCCGCAAAAGGTGCGGTAGTAATGACATATATCCACGAGCGCGA